>NZ_CP096199.1:1981208-2311409 GCF_023195835.1 Vibrio sinaloensis
ATCGAGCGCACGATAGTGCAAGCCACGAATATGAGTGCCGTGTTGTTGATTGAACTCATTCACGAAGTGTTGGCTGAGCTGGTCCAGGTCTTCAAGTCGTTCTGATAACCGCGGCAAAGTGAGCGGGTATTGGAACAAACGGTAGTAAAGGTCTTGTCGAAACAGCTTATTGCGCACTTGAGCCAGTAAGTTGACGTGGGTTGCCGAAACTAGGCGAAAATCAGAACTTAGCTCTTCCTTACCGCCAATAGGTCTAAACTGCTTGGTTTCGAGTACACGCAGCAGTTTAGCTTGCAAAGAGAGAGGCATGTCACCGATTTCATCGAGAAACAGGGTGCCGCCATCGGCTTGGGCAATCAGACCTTTACGATCTGACTCCGCACCAGAAAACGCCCCTTTGCAATAGCCAAATAGCTCACTCTCTAACAGGTTTTCCGGAATTGCAGCACAATTGATCGCAACCAAAGGTTGAGCATTGCGGTTAGAGAGTTGGTGAATGGCCTGCGCTACCAACTCTTTACCGGTCCCAGTATCCCCTTGAATCATCACCGACAACTGAGACGCCGCCGCACTGACTATTTGCTGTCTCAAACGTTGCATCGCCGCACTTTTTCCGATCAGCGATTGTGACAGTTTATCGGCCATATCACGCTGCTGACTATCGCGCTGCATGTCGCTCAGCGACTCCGAAAGCACCTTGATATCGCGCTGTTCACGCTCCATTTCGTCTAACAATTGCCACTGCTTGGTGAACACATCCACAAACTGCAAGCACTCCTGACTAGCAAACATTTTTTCTATGCCTCGCTGGTCTCCTTGCATAAACAGCAGCAGTTGCACTTGCTTCGAGTTCATGGGCAAAGGTCGAATGCATACGCTCTCGAACATACCCACTCCTGCAACTAAATCGGCGAAAGCGCGATCAGATTGCCAGAACAACAGTTCATCCGCTGAGAGTGTCATTGGCGTTGCACTTTGCAGCACGTGCGCAAAAGGGGTATTGAGATCATCAACGCCCCAGCTCACGCTAGACTCGGCGTGGTGAGGGGCAAGTCGTCGCCCCTCAGAATTTGGCGTGAGTACCATGCAGTTAGACAGGCTGAGCTCTGTGACCAGCATATCCACGAACCGCGTCATCAACTCACTCTTGGTCTTGATACCAATTAACTCTGTGACTCGCTCTAACCAGTTAGCCATTACTACTCAACCTCACCGATAAACTCACCCTCTTGCGCCGCAAGATAGATACGGGTGACAGGTTGCTGCTGTGAGAGCTTATTCAGTAGCGCTAAAGAGACGGGCGGCAGCAACTGGCCTTCGATGATCGCTTCGAGCATCCGTGCGCCATTTTCAGAACGTGTCGCTCTGGCCAGGATTTCGTCGATCAGTGAGTCTTGGATCTCTACCTTGGCTGAGTAACGCTCACTGAACAAGGTTTCTAGGCGCTCAAGCTTAAATCGGACGATAGACTCCAACACATCTGGGCTTAGCGGCATGTAGGGGACCACTTCCATTCTCGCTAACAGCGCTGGCTTGAAGAAAGCGGCCAGCTCTGGGTAGAGCGCATCATCTAACTGGTCGAGCTGCTCGGCATGGTCAACAATGGTTTGGAAACCTAAGTTCGAGGTGAGGAAAAACACGATGTTTTGGCAGTCGATGACTCGCCCTTCGCCATCGGCCAATTCGCCCTTATCAAACGCTTGATAGAACAAGTTAAGAACCTCTGGATGGGCTTTCTCAACCTCATCGAGCAGTACCACCGAATACGGCATTTTGCGAATCGCTTCGGTGAGCACACCGCCCTCACCATAACCGACATAGCCAGGAGGCGAGCCAATGAGACGTGATACGGTATGCTTCTCTTGATACTCCGACATATTAATCGTGGTTAAGAATTGCTTACCGCCATACAGGTGCTCAGCCAATTGCACTACCGTCTCTGTTTTACCCACACCACTAGGACCAACAAGCAAAAAGGCACCTTTAGGGCGACCGGGACGACGCAAATCGGCACGCGCAGTCAGCAAGTGTTGATGTACACGCTCAATGGCGACATCCTGACCTTTAATCGACTGACCAAGAATCTCTGCCAGATGGGTAATCTTATGTAGCTCATCGCTTTTCATTTGGTCAACGGGAACACCCGTCCAATCAGCGATCACTTCTGCCACTTGTTGCGCGTCCACTTGAGGATGAATCAGGCGCTCGTTGTGAGGAATTTGCTCCAATTGCTGGTACTTTTCGCCAATGGTCGCCAACGCCTGGTCACGCTGCTCTAGCTCAAGTGGTACTTCAGCATCTGCACTCACCGCCGCACGAAGCTCAATGATCTCTTCCACCAGCTGCTTTTGCTGTTGCCACTGCTCGGTTAACTTATCACGTTCACACTCGTCCGCCGCTTCCTCGATTTTAAGCTCCTCGAGACGTTGGTGATCAACTTCTTTACCGAGTAGTTGTGCGCGTTCCAGCATAGCAATCTCTAGTTGACGCTGATGACAAGCCGTTTCGATGAAGGCTAAACGCTTAGGTGGCGCGGTTAGGTTGATGGCGATGCGGGCACATGCGGTGTCTAGAACGTCAATCGCTTTATCCGGCAGCTGACGCCCAGAAATGTAACGCACTGAAAGCTCCGCGGCCGCTTTAAGCGCATCGTCGGTAATCAAGACATTGTGCGTTTTCTCATAGACGGAGTTGAGGCCACGTAGGATATCCACCGCTTGCTCGACACTCGGCTCTTCCAGTTTCACCAGTTGGAAACGACGCGTCAAAGCCGGGTCTTTTTCAAAATACTTTTTGTATTCTTTCCACGTTGTAGCAGCAATGGTACTCAGTTCGCCGCGTGCAAGCGCAGGTTTGAGCAGGTTTGCAGCATCTCCACCGCCCTCTTGGTTACCCGCCCCGATCAAGGTGTGGGCCTCATCAATAAACAGGATGATAGGTTTTGGCGAGTGTTTTATCGCATCAATCACACCCTTAAGGCGCTTTTCAAACTCACCTTTGACAGACGCTCCCGCTTGTAACAAGCCAAGGTCCAGTGAGTAAAGTTCAACGCCTTGTAATTTCAGTGGCACAGTGCCTGCGACGACTCGTAACGCCAACCCTTCAATCATGGCACTTTTGCCGACACCAGCGTCTCCGACCACAATGGGGTTGTTTTTGCGGCGGCGGCACAAAATATCAATCATTAGATTGATTTCATTCTCTCGGCACAGCACAGGATCAAGTTCATTTTGACGCGCTTGCTCTGTTACATTGGTGCAGTACTTAGACAACACTGAGCCACTCTCTGCGCCGATAGAACCGTTGCTGGCTTTTTCGGCTGTCTCAACCTGTGTTTCGGCAGAGTCGGCCAACACAGTGTCAAAATGTTTTTTCAAGCTTTCACGATTGATCGAATCAAGCAGTCGCACCAGTTTTTGGTCCATATAGCGATCTGCTCGAGTCAGTGCTGCCAGTAAAATTGCCCCTGAGCGCAGCTCTGACTGATTCAGTTCAGTGGTTGACAGCAACCAAGCCTCTTGCATCAACTCGACCAGCAGTGGCGAGAATGCAGGATAGCTATCGAGCGCTTGCTCACGAGTAAAGCTGGTCACAATCGCCTGTTTGATTTCATCGAGCGAGAGTTCAGCCTGTTTAATAATCGCGCGAACATCAGAGAGCGGATTATCCAGTAACACTTCTAGATAGTGTTCAAATGTGATTTCACTGTGCTGACGCTCAATACACACAGATGCTGCCTGCTCTAAGGCGAGCTTGCTCTGTGGATTTAATTTGGCAATAAGAGTCGGTAGTTCAATACGGATCACGGCAATCACCTAGCCTTTATAAGTTATTTTTATAGAATTTGATTTAGTTGTTCGATGACGTCACTGGTTTTGACGTGGAGTAAATAGCTGTAGCCAAGAAACGCGCCAACCCAAAGCACGACAAAACCAGCAAATATCGACCACAGTGGCAGTTGCTTGCTTAGCTTATATTTAGAGCGCACCACGTGTTCAGTGGCACTCGTGAGTTGAGCAATATCTGTGTCTTGGTCGAGATTGAGTAACTTATGAAGTTGCGCTATCACTTTTTCGCGCTCGATTTTTCCAGACTCAATCACGCGATATTTGCCCTCAAAGCCAAGCACTAAACATTGATAAATGAACTCCAGCAGCAACTTGTACTGTTGTGGTTCCGCTTCTAAGCGCTTGAGGATAGTAAACACCTTTTCCCCGCCCCAGGTTTCGTTGTGAAAGCGCGATAGCATCGAATGCTCAGCCCAAACAGTCGACGCTCCCCATGGCGTGCCCATCACCGCTTCGTCGAGAAAGGTGCACAAGATATAGCGGTATGCCATCAAGACCGCATGTTCATACCCCTGTTCGGTCAGCTCGATTTCAATGGTTTTAATCTCTTCGACGGTTTGTTCGTAAATTGACTCAATATTGTCACATTCAGCCAACTGCCTAACACGCAGCGCCAACCCCAATAGCGGAGTGGCAGCGTCAATCAATGGATTACTCAAACTGCCACGCAGCTGGAACCAATAATCTTGGTCGTGATTAATTTTCTCGACATCATCAAACAGCAAGCTGCTGTATTTACTTTCTTTTTTACTGATATCCATGATTAGCTCCTGATAGCCCAGAACTGTAGATCCAGCTCCTCAAACGCCGCAGCCACATGGAAAGCAAACCCACTCGAATGTTGCAGCATGCTCCAAGCACTGCTGGTCTTATCCAGTTGGTAATAGGTGTAGCCCGCGTGATACGGCAACTGACGTGGTGCCACTGGCAATGCGACCAAAGGAATGCCGGGGAGTTGCAATGAGATGAGTTCGCGAATTTTCTCAACCGAAGACACTTTGGTCTGCTGAGTGAACTGACGGCGCAGCTCATCCATCGGCATACGCGCTTTCACTGCAATGATAAAGTCCGCACTATCCATTAATTGTGGGTCTTGTATTGGCGCAACCATCAGACCGTACTTGCGTTTATCAAGCTGGATTGAGACCGCTCTTGGCTCGAGTACAACACTGAGTGATTGACGCAGATTACGAATGAGCGGCCAGAATGATTCGGTCGGCATATCGTGGTTGTAACTGACTGTCTTTGGCGGCAAACGACTTTCATCGGTAAAGGTCGCCAGCTCCCCCGCCACTGTTGATAAGCACTCAAACAAACGTTCAGGATGCAAACTGCGCAGCTCGGCCAAATGTTGCATCTGCGGCTGCAGGCGATTTAGTGCTTGCAACAGCATGAAGTCTGAGACATCAGCTACCCCACCTTGCGATGGCGAACTGATACGCTGGGCAATGTTTTTCGCTCGTTCGCGCATCAGCCCAGAGATTTCATTGACGAAACGATGCAGTGCTAGGTTGCCGACTACGTTGAGGTGACACGGAATGAAGTCAGGGTCCATCACCACGCTACCATCTGGCCGTTTTTCCAAAATTCGACCAACGGCCATAGAGGCATAGGCGCTGCGATCTTCTTTCTCTAGCATCAGTTGGATGCGCATCGGCGATACATCTATCGTGGTCATATCCCCCTGAACAGTGTGCACGTCGCGCACCTCTAAACGGCGACTTTCATAGCGTCCAGTCCCTTGGGTTTCTGGCCAATTGATTTCCATTAAAGATTCACTGCGCAGTGGAATAGCCAGATAAACCAACTGGTTAGCTAAAGATGCATCATCGATTTCCAATGCATCGGGCAAAGTATCTTCCTGCGGAATGCGGAACGCTGTGCCATCAGGCATAATACCGACCGCTCGTTCAATCGCGATGCGACCAAATGACAAGTATTCAGGGTTCAATGAGAATTCAGAGACACCATACAGATAGCGGCTGACCGAACTCATCCGTTCATCGATGTAGTATTCGGTATATCTCTGTTGCTGTTGGAAGTGCTGCGGTTTGATAAACAAACCTTCATTCCAAATAACACGATTGCGTGAAAACATCTTACTTATTCCACCTTTTCCAACTTCACGTCATACTCATCAAGCAGCATCAAAAGGTGATACTCCCTGCCTTTGTTCAATACTTTGACCGCTTTCTTCCACTCGCTAAGCTCGATATCAGAAAAGTTCGCCATGATGCCGATGTAGTTGGTCTCCTCATCGACCTCGATTTGGTTGACAAACTTGAACTGACCGGGCGTCAGAACATAGTCGTAACTTTTAACGAAATTGCTTTTTAGCGCTTTCTTGTAATCCGCCTTTAACTGGTCATAACTCGAGGACATAAACATCGAGTCGTCGACCAACTCAAACACTTGGATTTCCACCGGTGACGCTTGCCCCCACAGGCTTGGGTTAACGTCGTCACCAGCGACAATACTGAACGTCACTTTGGTGGCGAGCTGTGTTGGGTCATAAGGCTGCGGTTCACTGCTACATGCAGAGAGTACAACGGCGAGAAAGCTCATCCATAACAGGTTTCTCACCACTAAAACTCCAATTGCTTCTCGCGAATTTTTTTGTCGTACGCCTGCTCAAAAATTTCCCAGAACAGCTTCTCAAAGCCTTTTTGACGGTGTGACGTCAGCTCCTGGTAGTAGTTGCAGTACATATTCCACGCCCACGCGTCTTGATCTTGGATGCTCTCTTGATGAGAACGTTTGTAGTTTTGGAAACGGCGTTGCAGTACCTGCGGAGAAAAGGCGCCCAGAATTTGAGTGAGTGCTTCACCGGTGGCGTGTTGCATCGCTTCGTTGTGCGCTTGAACATTACGCAAGCTTTCAGCAATGGCCGCAGGTGCAGAGAGGTGCACCGCGCTTTTTTCTGAGTCATACAGCGTTTTAATGGTTTCTTGGTAAGAGAGCCCCAAGCGCAACGGGTTGTCTTCAATCGGCTGTAAATTTCGGTTCAAAGTGCCAAAGCGCCCTTCGCTCACCTGTTGATGAAGGTCGAGTAAACCTTGAATACAGGCTTGCAGTGATTCTCCCATTTCTTGAGACAGCATGTGCATACGTTCAATGTTGTCCGTTTGCTCTACCTGCACGCCTAAGCCATTGAGCATAGGTCCAGTCAATAAGTGGCCACCCGTGGTAGGTTGTACAGCCTCTTGCGACTCAGGTTGAATACTCTTTGCTACCTCTTCCTCTAGCAAATCTAATGTTTGCTCATCCATATCAAAGCCCTCTGAAACGTTGTCGTTGATTATTTGTTGTTGTGGCTCAAGCGAAGTTGCCTGAGTTTGCTTATCTAAGTTATCTGCTCTTTTCTGGTCGGCCTTTTTTTTGCCAAAACCAAAGCTAAGAATGCGTTTAAGCGTCATTGACGAGCTGATCTCATTGTCACTGTCCGCCTGTAAGGTAAAGCTTGGCTGACGTAACGTGAGGTCATCTTCTGGAACAATAGAATGTGGCTGCTCTTCCTCAGCGATCTCTTGACCATCGATTAGGCACACCTCTTCACTCCCGGCCATTAAGTCATCCAGCGCTGCCAAAGGATCGTGGTTGACCGGCTGTTGCTCTTCCGTCTGCGCCGGTAACTCCGGCTCTTCATCGGCCAACAGATCGATACTTGTCTCTTCAAACAGCTGACTCAATGGACCTGAGGTACTCTCTTCCTCAAAGTCGCCCAACATCACTCGCACTTGATACGGGCCAATATTGATGTGATCTTTGTGAACCAATTTAGCCAATAGCCCCTTACCGATCGGCATCTCTGTCGCGTTGATATAGGTTTCGCCGCTCAGATCTCGCAGGCAGAAAGCGCCATCGAACAGCACGACTTCGCAGTGCTCACTCGCCACAGCGCCGCTTGAGTCCTTAAGCATCCAGGTACAGTGAGAGCCGGAGCCAATCGTGCCGCCATGGCGATCCCAATGCATCACCGCAGATAAGCCAGACTCAAGTCGCTGCGCATTGATGACCAAAAGAGTAAGTGTGGGTTGAACCGAAGAATCCATGGTTATTGCCTTACTTGAATTAAAACGCTTTTCTGTTGTGAGCTAGTACCGAGAAAGGAGGTCCAGCCCAAAGCAATGCCTGATTGTTCATTGAGGATAAAGTCAGGCGCTTCATCATCAGCCATCGTTAACTCGAGGTCGTAGGCCATCTGCTCACGCAAAATAAACTCCACTAACTTGCACAATGGCTCAAATTCCTGACCTGACGGCAAGAAATCAGAAAATTTCGCGCGCGACAGCTGAGCAATACAGATGGTGAACTTACCGTTACAATCGACGATAGACTCTCCCACCATACTCGTTACCCCCAGTTGCGAGTTCGCCTCGCCCAGTCTGGTTTGCTGAGCAGAATCAATGTGAACTTTACGCCGCGTCCATTGACGGATTTCAACCTGATCTAGGTCGAAACAGTGGGCAATGATCCCAGACACCACTTGCGGCGAGCGACTGCGCCCCGCCAATGTGCCGGAATAAGCCAGCATCTTGCACCAGTTAATCGGCGTATCGCCGCGCAGATCGGGCGAGCCAAGGCCAACCAAGGACAATAACTGAGCAGAAAAGTCGTCCTGGGCATCAGGCTGAAAGCGCACAAAGTAGCGGTACTTTCGCCAGATTCGATAAACGAGGTTAATTAAGCGGTTGTTAAAAAAGTCGAAAAAAGGTTGCTTAAAACCGCCAGGCTCCTCGTTCAATAGCTGCTCAACCACAAACCCTGGTAATGGTGACTGTGCACCGGACAAACCGAAGAAGTTGGTTAGCATCACTAATCGTTCGTCTTGTCGTAGGTCGAGCCGGCTGACATCGGAAGGCGAAAAGCCCAAACTCGGGTTGGCACTAAAGACCAACTGACATTGCCGTTCCCAATCATCCGATTCTGGATTCAGTTCAAAGAGTTTTTGCAGTAGCTCAACCAGTTGATAGAAGTTGTAGTCATAAACGTCTTTCGGTAACACCACCTCATCGGTTTGACCCAACTCATCGACTAAATGAGTGGCTGCATCCCCGCCTGAGTACCCCATGTGTACCTCTCCTGATTGGTGGTATTCACCACGTTGAGTTCGTGGAACGAGTTGATGCTTGCATACAGGGCAAAGAAATGACTGAGCACTGTGCCAAACAAGAATAGGTCGCCCTCAGAGCCAAAACCTCTCTGATCGATATGCAAGGTTGATTGCAGGCCTCTCACTGGCAGACCTCGCAGCACTTTATCAACGGGCTTAGATTCAATTTTCTCGATCGCGGCTAAACGCTGCCTAGAAACGCGCTCAGCCTGGCGATCCACTAAGGCGCGAAAGTCGTAGGCGCGCAGCACACTGCTCAAGGCATCTTTCGATAGCAACGATAGATAGTTGAGCGATAAGTTGGAGATCAGTGTCCACAATAAACTGCCATCCAACACAGGGCGCAGCGACTGAGAAGGCACTGAAATGTTCTCAAACGTCGCAAAGGGCGGCGAGGTATCGGTGGGCTGACAGATATCTCCCACCCCAAGCTCTAGCGGTAACAAACGGTTAGTACAGTTAAGTTTGATCGACACGGCTTCGTCTACATCAAATGAGACCGTTTCATCACTGCGGACAAAGGAGATAAAGGTGTCAAAGCCATCACCGCGAATGCTCTCTTTGACCCGAGTACGATAGTAAAGCGCATTGCGATTGCGCACTCGCTCCACCTCATGTTGAAAGCTTTCAAACGACGAATAGACACGCTTAGCTCCGCGCACACGCTTGCCTTGCTCGCCGGAGTCTTGCCAACCGGTAACGCTTTCAACGTTAAACACTTCATAATGCGCCGGGTAACGACTTGAAGGCGCTATCCGATATTCAGACTGACGACCAGACAGCGCTATCGGGTCAGCGTCATGTTCAAACAAGTTGATGATCGGTGTGCAGTACAGTTGGAAATTGTCTTTTTGCACTCTGACATCCACCGGTAACGTCTTGGAAAAATGAAGACGTATCGAGAAGGCGCCGGTAACACTGCTCGGGAGCGCTTTATCCAATCCCGTTAAGTCAAAAAAGTGGAACGCTTCGGGAAAAGACAAATACTCTTGCAGTACCCGATAGCCTTCGTAAACGTTGGTTGGATACGGAAGCAACGCATCATCACTGTCAAAACCCACCGTTTTAAAATGGCTGACAGGCAGAGGGAACTCAGTACCTTTTACCTCGATGCTCACCTTGTCGAGGTAGTGATTGAGCCACAGATAGATCATTTGTGAGCTGTACTTATCGCCGCCAAGATAGAAGCGCAATGCATCAAGCAACGCACTGCCTACTGTGGTTTCTCCTTGAATTTGAAGCGAAATGTCGATCGTGGTTGCTTCTCGCGTATGCTGAGCTTTAACATCAGTACACGTTAATGGATATAGGTCGACACTGCGGCAAGTACGAAAGTGACATTTGGTCCCAAATACAGGATTGCTGTCAACTTGTGTTCCTTTGTTGATGATCTGTTTTTCACTGACACTTTTATCGGGCGTAAATGCCAAAATCGACATGCTAGGAATAGGTCGCAAATAATTTGGCCACAGCATGTTGATCATAGAGTGAGTCAGCTCAGGGAATTCATCTTCTACTTTTTCTCGCAGGCGTGCGGTCAAAAACGCAAACCCTTCCAGTAGCCGTTCCACATCAGGGTCCATCGTTCGGCCATGCAAGAAACGAGATAGCTGTGGGTGAATTTCGGTGAATTCACGCCCTTGTTCTTTCAAAAAAGCCAGCTCTTCTCTGAAATACTTGTCTTGAGTCATAGTCCCTAAATCACTCGGTATTTTCTGTTTTGATCCAATAGCAAGTTGATTTGCACTCGGTCATGGATCGCCTCACTATTGATTTGTGCCGTAATTCGAAACTGCAGCGATAGCGGGCTAAAACTGTCGGTCTCTGCAACCACTTCGATGTTTTTAAGTCGCGGTTCGTAGTTCTGCAGACAATCTTGAATCGCCAACTTAACCTTGAGCGACAGATCTAACGTGTCGAGCGTCGCATCATTAAAATCGATCAACCCTAGGCCTGGAGAGCTCTGCGCCCCACCAACGCGTGTATTCAAAATCATCGATACATTGCGCTTTATCGACCTAACAACATCACTTGGCTGTGGACCTTGCGTTAGCGAAACGTTCTGAGTGTTGGCTTCTAAACGTTCGAAGAAGCCAACACCGAACGTACTTTCTTCAGGAGCAAAGTACGTCATGCTGATCTACGCCTGATCAAGGCGACCAACCAGTGACAACTCAAAGTTTGCACCCATGTACTTGAAGTGAGGGCGAACAGAGAGAGACACTTGGTACCAGCCTGGGTTTCCTTCGACATCAGCCACTTCAATCTTGGCTGCACGAAGAGGACGGCGGCTACGTACGTCTGCTGGCGGGTTCTCTTGGTCAGCAACGTACTGTTTAATCCAAGTATTGAGTTCGCGTTCCAGGTCTTGACGCTCTTTCCAAGAACCAATCTGTTCGCGCTGCAGCACTTTGATGTAGTGCGCAAGACGGTTGATGATCATCATGTAAGGAAGCTGTGTACCCAACTTGTAGTTGGTCTCGGCTTCTTTACCTTCCTTGGTGTTCGGGAAGATTTTCGGCTTTTGAATCGAGTTGGCAGAGAAGAACGCCGCGTTGTCGCTACCCTTACGCATGGTTAGCGCAATAAAGCCCTCTTCCGCTAGTTCAAACTCTTTGCGGTCAGTAATGAGTACTTCGGTTGGGATCTTGGCTTGCAGTGCGCCCATAGACTCAAACACGTGTACTGGCAGATCTTCAACCGCACCACCGCTTTGAGGACCGATGATATTTGGACACCAACGATATTTTGCAAAGCTATCGGTCAAGCGCGTTGCAAAAGCAAACGCCGTGTTACCCCAAAGGTAGTGTTCATGAGACTGGGCAACACTTTCTGAGTAGTTAAACGATTTGATTGGGTTTTCGACTGGGTCGTATGGGACACGAAGCAAGAAGCGAGGCGCGGTCAGACCAAGATAACGTGCATCTTCTGACTCTCGCAACGAGCGCCATTTGGTGTATTTTGGACTTTCAAAAATAGACTTAACGTCTTTGATGTTTGGCAGCTCTTCAAATGAGTCAATCCCAAAGAATTCAGGACCAACACTTGAGATAAATGGCGCATGAGCCATCGCACCGAGTGATCCCATGTATTGCAGCAACTTCATATCTGGCGTTGATGGGGTGAACATGTAGTTACCCAGAATTGCGCCTGTTGGTTCGCCACCAAACTGGCCATAACCTGACGAGTAAACATGCTTATATAAACCAGATTGAGTAGTTTCTGGTGCAAACTCGAAGTCTTCCAGCAGCTCCTCTTTAGTCACGTGGAGCAGATCGATTTTGTTGTTTTCGCCAAAATCGGTGCGGTCTACCAGGAGTTTTAGTCCACGCCATGCAGATTCCATCTGTTGGAACTGGCTATCGTGGAGGATTTCATCCATTTGCGCACTGATCTTTTTATCTAACTCAACCAACATCTGGTCAACGAGAGATTTATTTACTGCTTCTTCTGTTTGTTGTGAGCCAATCAAGTTCTCGATAAAGGCGGCAACGCCTTTTTTCGCAATATCATAGCCTTCTTCACTTGGCGCAATCTTAGTTTGAGCCATGATTTCGTCTAGTAAGCCGCCCTCAGCTAACTGGGGTCTTTCTAGTACCGTTTCTGTAGACATCAGGTATTTCCTAATCCAATAAATGACGATTGTTGTTAGTTGATCTCTTGTTCTATTTAGACTCTTCGCTCACTAGGTTGAGCTCTTCGAGCAGCTTGTCGCGTGAGTCTTGCGAGTGGAGGAGTTCTTGTAAGCGCTCACGAAACGCAGGGATGTTGCCAAGTGGACCTTTCAACGCAACCAGTGCTTCACGCAGTTCGATTAGCTTGTTCAGCTCTGGAACCTGACTGGCAATCGAATCTGGCGCAAAATCGGCTAAAGAGTTAAAACGCAATTCGATAGGCAATTCAGCGTTTTCGTCGTCACTGAGTTTGCTTTTGACCGAAGTCGACAGACTCAGCTCACTTTCACGCATCACAGACTCAAAGTTGTTTTTATCAACTGAAACGGTACTGCGTTCTTCGACTGGTGTTTCTTCGGTGTGGCCTTTGAAATCACCAACCACTAAGGTTTTAAGTGGTAGTTCAACTTCAGCCTGAGCGTCGCCGGTAGCAGGGATATACTTAATGTTAATCCGCTCTTTAGGAGCAACGCTTCCTTCCTTAGACATAATCAAAGTTCTCCGATATTAATTAAATGGATGGTGGTATTTATGACAAAACAGCCCACAGCCCATGTATTTTTTCAATACAGGCTTATTAAGCATTTCATCAAATTCTATTTATTTAAAAACAATCACAAAAAAGACTAATTAATGACTCAATATATAATTAGCTGCTTTTTTGAATTAACATCACTTTTAAAATAACAAGACAAAAAGAAGGCACTCATTTAATACGATGCTTGGTTATTTGTCTGTCATGCCACACTTATTCTAGATACTGATTAGAATAACTCACTCGAAAATCACTCTTTCTGCATTCTCGAGCCACAAATAATCGTGATGATAAAACGGTGGCTGATTGACTAACTCTTGTTTTATTTGGTCAGCTTGTGCAAGTTGTGGGGCAGACATCATCTCGATTATGTCTTTGTAATCTTGCTCGACTTTTTCATACGTCTGAAGCAAGCGATCTTTCCCCGCCGTTTCCAAATAGTGTTCTAGATAGGCTTTGGCTTTAGCCAAGTCGGCGGAGACAAAGCGATAACGTGTACTCTGACCGCTGTATATTCTCGCGAGCGTGACTAAAGAAGTGACATCCCCTTGAGCAAGTGCCTTTTGTCGCCATTGCAATGCTTGCTCAAACTTTCCTTGTTGCTCTAACAAAGCCACATATTTTTTGGTCGCAGGGATATAACCCTCACTCGCCGCAGTAAAATAACTGTCTCTAATCGCCGCATTGCGCGAGCTGTCAAAAAAGTAATCGCCTTCGCCATGCTCTAAACGCGTAGCGTAAGTCATTTCGGCTTGCGGCAACTCAAACGCTCTCGCTTTGGATAAGTAATAGTTTGAAAGCTCTGGATCACTATGATGAAAATATTCGGATAACAGTAAAAATGCTCTTCCGGGTTGTGTTGCGCCCAGTTCAATCAGCAGGTTGAAGTACTGAGTTTGATAGTTGCTGCGCTTGGCTCGACTCACCCAGTCACCAAACTGATAAATATAATTTAAACCAAACAGGCTTTGCCCTTCAGCCGCTTGCTCTAAATACTGTTGCGCATGCTCACTAATACGCGCAGAGTGACGGTATTCAAGTGAATCCATAGCGTACAAATACGCGGCATCGGCATGACCTTTGTCTGCTGCATACTTCAGGTATTGGCGAGCCTCACGAGTTTTAAATTGAGCACGCAATAATGCCCCATGGGCGTACGCCTCATCGGCACTCATTTGATCGATGTGGTAATTTTCTGTCGCGTGAGCCGGTAGGCTTGATAGCAAAAAAAACAACAGGCAAAAGCGTAAATTAACCAATATTGACACTGCTTCCACCTTGCAAAACGCCACCACAGCTAACCGCATCTCCTGCCCTTGCCGCTGGCTTACCATCCATTTTAACCGTGCCTGACCCCGCGGAAATTGAGCGCCCGTGAGTCGGGTTTTTCGGCTTATCGTGAGGGGCAAGGGGATCGCCTTGACGAGCCGCCGGTATACCATCAATTTTAACCGTGCCGGAACCAGCAATCACCGGTGTGGGTGGAAAACCATCATGGTCTGTTCCTATGTGCCCGACAATAATTCCATTTCCCATATTGGTTTCGACCTCACAAATAACAAAGCACCAACTGTTAGCAAATAACACACCAATAAATATCAGCGCTAATAACACTGCTGTGGCTGATTTGCGCTATATCCTTAAGCAATAAAGCGTATATTTCAAGCAAATTTTTACCAGACACTAGGCAATAAACTGCCAGTATTTTTGTAATTGCAACTAATTTAGCTTTAATTAAATTAGGCCATTAAAATAAAGAGAATTATCACTAACTATAATAGTTATTAATGACAAATATGTCGGTTACAAGATTAATACAGCATACTGTCAATTAGATGATAGAATTACGTTATCCTTATTCAGCAATCCCACCCATATAAGCACACTTTAGTAAGTGGCATTAGCGCTAGCTACTTAAGCAAACATCAATACACTCACCACCCATTTCTCGGTCTTATCGGGTTAGTCTTGTTGCAAACTTGTTGATACATCAGTCAATTGTATGGATATCGCGGTCACAAATTGACTGATCCGATGTCTTAAACATGCGCCCTTACTGGTCACAAATTGACCAGCAAGAGGTGACATAGATCACATTGGATGGTAGCATTCCGGCCATTATCACTTGAGGAACATAAAATGGACTGTCGATTAGGCTGCGGCGCTTGCTGTATCGCGCCGAGTATTTCTTCTGCTATTCCCGGGATGCCAAACGGCAAACCTGCTGGTGTAAGATGTGTGCAACTCAACGACGACAACTTGTGCCAACTGTTTGGCAAACCGGAAAGGCCTAAGGTGTGCCATGAGTTTAAGCCATGTGCTGTGGTATGTGGCTCATCCAATCAACAGGCATTGGAGAATATTACTGAGCTTGAACTCGCTACTTGAGCACTTCTATCACCTCACGAAACGCCTAGCCATTTTTAGTAAACGCGTCACAACTTTCCCTTCGTGTCACAAATCGTCACATTGCAATCCATATGAGTAAGTTATAGTTGGCTATTATTCATTATCGCTTTATGAGTTATGACCGCAGCCAAAACCTATTCGATCACTCTGGTGGAAGACGATCTCGAGCTCGCTGATTTAATTAAAGACTTTCTGCACAATCACGAGTTTGACGTCACGATTATTTCAGATGGCATGGATGCTGTTGATGCCATTCTTTGCGCTCCACCCGATTTGGTTATTCTCGATATCATGCTACCCGGGCTCAATGGCATGGACGTCTGTCGAGCAATACGATCGAAATACCGCGGCATGATTTTGATGCAAACCGCACTCGATGACGATATCGACCAAGTTATGGGACTTGAACTTGGCGCCGATGACTACGTCGTTAAACAGATAAAGCCGCGCCTGCTTTTGTCGCGAATCCGCGCATTACTACGTCGCCAAGAGCGCCAATTAACCGAATCACAACAACATGAAATGAAGCTAGGTCGACTGACCATTAACCTGCAGCACCGCGCGGTGATGGTAAACAGTCAAGCGCTAAAGCTGACAACTTCAGAGTTTGATCTTCTTGTTTTACTGGCGAAAAATGCAGGCCATGTGGTGTCACGTGATGAGATTGCGCAATCAATACGCGGGTTTGAATATGATGGTCTCGACCGCTCCATCGATAGGCGCATTTCCCGCCTGCGCCGTACACTCGATGATGATCCTCAAGCGCCAACCTTAATCAAAACCGTACGCGGCATTGGCTACCAGTTGTGTGTCTCCCATCAGGAAAAAGTCTATGATTAGAGCGTTCATGGTTCTGTGGTTGGCAGTATTCGTGCCAATTATCCTGCTAATTCTCCCCACTTCCTTTAATCCAATCCAACGTTTGAACGAGTCATTCTCTGAGCAGTTCTACAAGCAGATATACACCGTCAGCTTTGATATCCTAATCGATAAACTCATTGATAAGCCAGAGAGTCAGTGGCAAGACATCGTACGATCTTACGCCAAGCACTTTGCTTATCCTCTCAGATTGGAGCGGGTTGATAACTACCAGCACAACAGCCAGGTAATCGACTCCCTGATGACGGGAGACACCGCCTTTTTATTTGGCGATCCTATGGCGCTTCTCAAGCGTGTTGGTGCTAGCGAGTATCTGATTTATTTTGCACTGAATGAGTCAACGGAGCTTGCGGTACTCAATCAGGCCAAGGGCACTCTCTATCTTGCCTCGGAGCAATTACGTACCCTGCCAACAGCGCTTTGGCAGCAAGATTTGGCAGAAAAAAACGCACGCATCCCATTTGAAATCAGCCTCAAGTCTGCGAACGAGCTGTCTGCTACAGGGCGCAAAGCGGTCGAGCGTTCCACTGGTGAGATAGTCAGCTACCTCAACTCTGCTGGGCAAGTAGAACTGCTCGCGCCAGTGGAGCCAGATGTCTGGTTGCATGTGCAAGACGATATGTCGCAAAGCACTCAGATGAAGCTAACATCGGCTATCGGCGGGCTGTTTTTCTTGTTGATATCCCTAGCATTGGTACTTTGGGTGTTCCCACTTTGGCGAGATCTGAAGCGACTGGTAAAGACCGCTAACGAATTTGGTAAAGGTGTATTATCAGAGCGAGCAAACGCATCGCGCTTGTCTATGGTGTCCCAGTTAAGCCGTTCGTTTAATACCATGGCAGATAATATTGAGAGGCTAATCGCAGGCCAAAGAGAGCTGACCAATGCGGTTGCGCATGATCTGCGTACCCCTCTCTATCGACTTCGCTTTGCGTTGGAAATGCTAGAAGATCAATCTCTATCAGAGGCGCAAAAACACAAGTACCACAACACGATTCACTCTAGCATTGATGACTTAGACCATTTGATAAACCAAAACCTGCTGTTATCTCGCTATAGCCGAATTGCCGATATCACTCAATTTACCCAATGTTGCTTGGCGGATGATTTGGCCAAGGAAGTCGAGTTTTTCCACTTGGAGCACGCCGATATCGACGTCAGATTCTACTGCTCTCCGGAACTGCGCAGTCTCACCTTATTGATTGATAAAGCGGCAATGATGCGTGCTGTGAAGAATGTATTGGCTAATGCCAGTCGGTACGCCAAGCGCAAGATTGCCATTTCGTTCTCCCACCACTGCGGAGGATATCGGATCATCATTGAAGACGATGGACCAGGCATACCACCCCATGAGCATGACAACATTTTCGAGCCTTTTGTCCAACTCGACAATCGAGAGCGAAGCAGTGACAAAGGCCATGGTTTAGGTCTAGCGATTGTGCGCCAAATAATGCAATGGCATCAGGGCAGTGTCACGGTTTCTGGCTCTCCTATGGGTGGAGCTCAGTTCGTCCTCGCTTGGCCAGCAACAAACAAGCTAGATAAGCCAGAAGCGATTGTGACCAAATCGGACACAATTCGTCCATAAACTGCTAACGAATAATAACCAGCGTGAATGTTAGTGTGAAGTGGATAAAGCCACTCACTCTTTCAAGGAGCTTACATGTACGCTGGTTCATCTCTCTTCTCTGTTAAACGCCATCAAATCACTGAACAAGTTAACCTTAAACAAACCATGCATGGGTTGATGCGACTACTGTTCGTTTTAGTGACGATCGCTGCCTCAGGGTGTGGTAGTGGCAGTAGTGATGTCGAGAAATACACTAAACCCACCGTCAATGCCGGTAGCGATAAAGTCTATACCTTGCCGCAAAGCCAAATCACTTTGTCTGGCTCAGCGAAGACTTACCCTAAACACGTCTACTCGATCAAAGAGACCAAATGGACTCAAACGGCGGGTCCAGCGCAGTTGACCATTCTCAACGCTGACAAACTGACAGCGACCATACTTAACCCAACAATCACTGGAAGCTATAGGTTTGAGCTGTATGTCAAAGATAGCGGAGGACGCAGCAACACCGACAGTGTCACCATCATTCTCACCCAGAGCGCCGAAGTCGCTGCAGCACGCAGCAGCCTGACCTACAGCGACGATTACGATTTAATGTGGAATACGTTGGCCAGCGATCCAAACCGCTACCCAGCGGTAGAGGATGAGTGGCAAGTTCTCTATCAACCCTATCTAGTCGAGGCTGACCAAATCGAATCGCATCAACAATGGCTAGAGTTAGTGACTAAGATGGTCGAAGAACTGGAAACTGACTCATTCGAACTGCACAAGCTTAATCTTGCTAACAGCACAGAAAAAGGCCAATCCGTGGTGTGGTCACAAAACAACGGGGTCGGAACAGTGGCGTTTCACGCGTTACATGCCTTCAGCAGCCAAGCGTTACTACTAGAGCTCGACACTGCCTTAGCGAAACTATCATCCACCAAAGACATCGAACTGGATTTTAGCGCCAGCGGGGCATTTGATGACCAAATTTTTCTCGCCTTACTGACTCGACTTACCACCACCAACATGCGCCTTTGCCTGGCCGGGACAGATGCAGAGCAAGGATGTGTGACTATCGCGGCGAATGATAAGCTGCGTGGGGTCTCTTTGCGCGTCAGGGGCGCTGAACACAGCAAATCTGCAGCACAGCTTGCCGAGTATATCGATACTATTAATCTAGGAGGCGATACATTTAGCTTCACTCCGAGCTTACCCCTAACCAGCGGGTTAATCCTGCAATAGACAAAAAAGGCGATCCTCAGGGAATCGCCTTTATTTCAGTTTGTTCAAGAGCTACAGCTTTTGTCTACCTAGCAGTGAGTGAGACAAGGTAGTGCCATCGACTAACTCAAGCTCACCACCCACAGGAACACCATGGGCAATCCGACTCGCCTGAACCTGATGCTCGCGGCAGAGCTCAGCGATATAGTGAGCGGTGGCTTCCCCTTCGACTGTCGGGTTGGTTGCTAATATCACTTCACTGATATCACCGCGGCGCAAACGGTAATCTAACACGTCTAAGCCAATATCACTTGGACCGATACCATCAAGTGGCGACAGGTGTCCCATCAACACAAAGTAACGTCCAGAATATTGCCCGGTCGCCTCTACCGCCGCAATGTCCGCAGGGCTTTCAACCACACAAATCTGACCATTTTCTTGTCGCTTGGGGTTAGTACAGATATGGCACGTTTCTTCTTCGGTAAAGGTACGACACTCGTTGCAATGACCAATTTCAGTCATCGCTTGGCTTAGAGCATCAGCCAACTGCAGGCCACCTTTTCTATCCCGCTGTAACAAATGAAAGGCCATACGCTGTGCCGACTTGGGACCCACCCCAGGTAGACAACGTAAGGCCTCCATCAATTGTTCCAGCATATGACTGGTACGCATTAACGATAACTCAATTAAAATGGCATCTTCATGCCTGGCGGTAGCTGCATGCCACCGGTAACGCTCGCCATTTTCTCTTTTTGAGTTTCTTCGACACGACGTGCAGCGTCATTGAACGCAGCGGCGATCAAGTCTTCTAGCATCTCTTTGTCGTCTTCCATCAGGCTTTCATCGATTTCTACACGACGCACGCTGTGGCTGCCTGTGATCGTCACTTTAACAAGGCCAGCACCAGACTCGCCGGTGACTTCCATATTTGCGATCTCTTCTTGAAGCTTTTGCATGCGATCTTGCATCTGCTGGGCTTGCTTCATTAGGTTGCCCATACCGCCTTTACCAAACATGTTTATCTCTCTGGTTGTGTAGCTTGTTTCGTTATTTAGATGGGGTCAAAACCGTTAAGTTCAACCCCACGAGGTTAAATCGGTCTAATGCTCTCTTTATCGAGCTGCGCTGCAAATCGGCGCTCAATAAACTGAACATGAGGGTCAGTCTCTAGGCTGGTAAATGCCTGCTGCAAACGACCTTGGTACAATCTGTCTCTCAGTTCGAGTGGCGTCTCTCCTGCTTCACCGACTTCGACAGTGAGATGCAGTTCCTCACCCAACACTCTATTTAGCTCCTGCAACAGTTCGCTCTGTGCTTTGTCTGTATTCAGATGAGCTTGCGATGGTCGCAGAGTCAAGGCGATGGTATTACCATTGCGTTGAAAGCTTGAGTTTAAGGCTAACTGCTCAGTGAGTTTGGCCGTGGTCAACTGACTAATTAACTTAGCCCACTCATCAAGCTGTAAACTTTCATCCACCAGCTTTTGCGCCATTTCTGGCGTTTTCTCATGCTCTAGCGCTTTTTTTAGCAATGACGGCGTGAGCTGCGAAGTGGGTTTCTCAGCGACAGGTTGAGTCGGCTTCCACTGATACGGCTCATCTTTCGCTGGTGCAGTCGCAGATTGTGATACGGAAGAGAGTGACGACATCTGCGTCGATCCAGGGTGTTTTTGTGCCACACGCTCAAGAACCGATTCATTTTTTACAGATGTCGCACTAGTCTTTTTTGGCGAGTTACCTTGGGTTGCACCCAAACCTTTGCGCTGAGAGCGCAGTTGATGGCGCAAACCACTTAAAGGCGAGCTCGCTCGGGTCTCATTTGCCTGAGGAGCGCTCTCTTGCTTAGCCATGGGTTGCGGTGGATAAGACTCACTCTCTGGTGCCGACTGATACTCTGGCCCTTCATAAGGAGGAGGCTCAGGCATGTACTCAGGTGGCTCGTAGCTAGGCTGTTGCGGCGCAACTGGAGAGGCTTGCGCTGGCTGCGACGCTGTTTGAGCTTGGCTAACAGGTGCTGGTTCAGCAGGAGGCTGCTCATCGACTGCGGTTGACACTAGGTTGATTTGCGGGATTGCCGGACGAAACGCCAACATTCGCAACACAACCATTTCTAGTCCAACTCGCTGCGAAGGCGCTAACGGCAGATCTTGACGACCTTTCAACGCAATTTGATAGTAAAGCTGAACGTCTTCTGGTGACAGCGCTCGGCTTAACAGTTCAATTTTTTCGGCATCTGGCTGCGCGGTATCAAGCGTTGCAGGCAAAGCGTGATACATAGCGATGCGATGTAACTGGCTCGCGAGTTGTTGCAGTAATCCATCCCAATCCACGCCGTTTTGCGCTAATGATGCGATGCAAGCCATGGCGGCTTGCGGTTGCTTCGACGCCACAGACTCCAACAAGTGCAGCGCTTGATCGGTATCAAGCGTACCCAACATATGAGTCACACTGTCGGTCAACACTTGTCCGTTACCCAACGCGATCGCTTGATCAGTCAAACTGAGCGCATCGCGCATACTGCCATCGGCAGCATGGGCAATCATACCCAGTGCTCGCGGCTCAGCGTCGACCTGCTCTTGAGCAAGGATATGATCCAATTGCTGATGGATGGTATCGACACTGATCGGTTTTAGGTGAAACTGAAGACAGCGCGATAAAATCGTGACCGGTAATTTCTGCGGATCGGTGGTGGCGAGCAGAAACTTCACATACTCCGGCGGCTCTTCTAACGTTTTTAGCAACGCGTTGAAACTGTGGCGCGAGAGCATGTGCACTTCGTCGATTAAGTAAACCTTGAACCGTCCACGGGCCGGTTTGTACTGAACGTTATCGAGTAGCTCACGAGTATCTTCAACTTTAGTTCGCGACGCAGCATCTATCTCAAGGAGATCAACAAATCGCCCTTGGTCAATCTCTTGACAGGTATCACATACGCCACAAGGTGTCGCGGTAATGCCCGTCTCACAGTTCAACCCTTTCGCAAACAATCGACCTATGGTTGTTTTACCGACGCCTCGAGTGCCACTGAACAAGTAGGCATGGTGAAGACGATTCTGCGCAAGCGCATTTTCCAGCGCGGTTAATACGTGTGATTGTCCTACCACTTCATCAAACTTAGTAGGACGCCACTTACGTGCTAAAGCAAGATAGCTCATGAAACTATACCCATAGATAACCTAGCTGATTAGTGACCTTCAAATTCACAAATGCTGTAAACGTCGAGTCCTAAGCCCTCAAGACGTTTATCACCACCAATTTCCGGAAGGTTAATCACAAAGGCAGCGTGTTCTACATTTCCGCCAAGTTGGCGAATCAGTTTAGTGGTCGCTTCAATGGTGCCGCCGGTTGCAAGCAAATCGTCAACAACCAGTACCTTGTCGCCTTCGTTGATGGCATCAACGTGGATCTCAAGCGTGTCAGTACCGTATTCAAGCTCATACGACTGTGCAATCGTCTGACGTGGTAGCTTGCCCGGTTTACGCACTGGCACAAAACCCACCCCAAGTTCTAACGCTAGCGGCGCACCAAATAGAAAACCGCGTGCTTCAGTACCAACAATTTTGGTAAAGCCCATCTCTTTGTAACGATCGACGAGCAGTTGAATGGTCGCTTGATAAGCTTGAGCATCTTCCATCAAGCTGGTGACGTCACGAAATAGAATGCCTGGTTTTGGGTAATCTGGAATGCTTTTGATGCTCGATTTGATCAGAGCAATAGTTTCAGTTGTCATAACTCTTTACTTCAATTAGCTAACTCACTTTATCGCGAGGTCTAGCATAGTTTCAGCACATTATTACCTGCGGCCGTCAATCGAAACAGATACCCAGGTTTGCTGTGCCTAAAAAACAAACGCCCACTATAAAAGCGGGCACACTTCCCAGCAATCTTAGTGATTTTCTTCGCTATCGGCAAGGTACTCAATCACAGGTAAACGAATAAACCAAGTGAGCATGACCACTAACATCATTAGCAGCATAATCTTTAACCAGTCGTGCGGCACCACCCAGATAGAAAAGCCAAAACTGAGCGCCATACATAATGCGCCGCGGATTTTGACCTTACGCGTAACCGCTCGGTGTCGGTGCCAATTATCGAGTATCGGTCCGAAGACTTTGTGTTGATGAAGCCATGAATGGAATGCTGGGCTACTGCGCATAAAACAAGCGCTGGCCAAGATAATGAAGGGAGTGGTTGGGAGAAGAGGGAGAAAAATGCCTAGCACGCCTAGCGCCAGACTGAGCATACCCACCATATTGAGAAAGACTCGACGAATGATGATGGTATGCTCCTTTGGGTGGTTCAGTTAGAAACCCGCGTAGCCGTTGAATACGCGAATCCAAGTCAAGGTCGCGGGTAACGTTGGGATCAACAGCACCGCGATAAATCCAAGAAAATAGAAGATATTATAAGGTTCTTTAAAATCTTTGTCTGCCATGAGCTTGCTTCTCTAAAAAAAGTGACGATACGTTCGCCCTATTCTCAGATGTTAACGAGATGGGCTATTTTTGTTTGTGGCGGACTATACCCTAATCACTCGATGACAAACACCGAGTAAAATTAGGGTTTTTATAGAAATGTTAATAGAGGTGGATTTACGCTTTATTACCGCGGTAAATATCGAGACTAAAACTGCTCGAGCCGAGGCAACTGAGAGTGAGTTGACAGCCCGACTGAATCGGCAAGTCGATGGTCATAAAGTTCTTGACGCAGTTTTCCCCCAGTGGCACACCTGCTGAAATATGCTGCGAGAAATAACCATTGGCCCATTGCGCATCAAGGCCAGCTGGTAGTATATCTAGTGTCCCTTCAGACAAGTCAGCGACACCAAACAAGGCTCTAACCGGCGTACTGCAATCTGAGCATTTAATCCCTCTTTCTAATAAAGAAGCAAGGTCTTTGAGATCGGCATTAAACGATTTGAGATTGCGTAAGTAATCATGGAACAAGGCTCGCACTAACAAGGTTGTTGCCGCGCCGTGCGCCCCTTCAGCGGCCGAGTCGACCAAGTAAAAAGCGAACTGCCCGTTGATCAGCCAAGCGTAATCAAAAACCAATGGCATTACGTCGGTGGACTGCAACAGCCGATAACTGCATTTCCAATCGCCTTGCGAGGTGTCTTTATCTGGGAGCAAAGCATGGAGAAGATCTTTGGCCGCACTGGGGTTATCTTCCAGGTATTCGAGGTGCCAATGTAACTCCTGCTCTTCCGGAACATCGCCGCTATCAATACGAAACCATTGGCTCGAAAAGTCTCGTTGATCACTCAAGTGATTGTCTGAATCATCGAGCGTATTCTCAATCGCACAGGCGAGGTGTTGATGGTTGCTAATTGGCTTAGCGAGGAAGTCTTTGATTCCGTACCTCAGCGCTTTAGCCACATCCGAGATTTCATCGGTCGCAGAAACGACAATCATGGGTAACGACGGGTATTCTAGGCTCACCTCTTCGACAAACTCGATCCCGTCAAGAATTGGCATAGAGAGATCGCACAAGATAAGATCAGGGGCGTTGCAACGAAGCTTTTGTAGACCATCGAGGCCATCTTGAGCTTCAACCACTTGGTAGCCTTGTGCAGACAAAAAGCCAGAGGTAATGCGACGAAAAATCGGATCATCGTCGACCAGCATAATCATTTTTTGACCAGTGGACACCGAGGGGGTCTGACTAGTCCCAACTTCGATTGTTTTATGCATACATCTTCGCCTCACACCTAAAAAGAAAGACTGCTCATATTGTTATAGTTATTAGGGTCTGTTGCTCTTAGGGCAGCAGACCCTTGTTGTTAAATTGCTCTTTAAAAGTAGTCTCGAAAGGCGATTTATACAAATCTTCCACTTTTGATCTGGGTTGCATACTATATGTATGGAATATCAAATTTCGCCAAAGTTGTTGATGTCACTCAAGCTTTGACGTTTGATATAACGATAAATTAATCAAATTCGTAAAAGTATGTGTCCAGCGCAATGAAATTAGATGATCTCAACCTATTCAGATTGGTGGTAGAAAATGGGAGTTACACCGCAACTTCCCGTAAAACCATGATACCTGTCGCCACTATCACGCGACGAATTCAAGCTTTGGAGGAGTCTCTTAACCTGCGACTGCTTAACCGCCATGCGCGTAAACTTTCCCTGACAGAAGCTGGGGAACGTTTTTACAATGAGTGCTCGCCATTACTTAATCGCTTGACCAGCGCCGCTGAAGAAATCAGCGATGAATGTCGCGGAGCCGCGGGTAGGATTCGTATCAATTCGCCGTCTAATCTGACCAAGCGAATGATGATGCCGATGTTCAATGCTTTTATGAAGCAATATCCCGACATCAACATCGAACTGACCACCAGTAACCATGCCGATCAGCTTGACCCTACCGAGTGGGATGTCATTTTCCGTGTTGGCCCACAACGCGACTCAAGTCTTATCGCACGTAAAATCAGCTCTGTGGCTGATATTTTGGTGGCAAGTCCCGAGTATCTGAAGCATCACCCCGCCCCAAAGCATGCCGAGCAGTTGCACCAACATTCTCTGGTCAAAGGCGCACCACTAATAAAGTGGCAGCTCTCGAACAATAGTGGCGAAACCGTGATTAACAACGACCAGGGGCGCTTTCAGGCGAATACCCTCAACGTTGTGCGCAGCGCTTGCTCTGACGGGCTAGGCATTACGTTGATGCCGGATGTGATGATCAAAGAGTTTATTGACGATGGTAGTCTGATTCGAGTGTTAGAAGACTGGAGCGCTAACCCGCGCGATATCTACATGCTTTATAACCACAAGGATCACCTACCAGAAAAGGTGAGGCTGTTTATCGACTTTGTCATCGCCTACAACATTCATTAACAAAAAGAGCTTGGTATGCTGCCAAGCTCTTGCGTTTTACAGGTATTCGACAAACTGACTCAAGTCGCGCTCTGGCACCTTCATCGGCGTGCAACCTGGGGTTCCTAAATAGAGGAAACCAACAATTTGGTCTTCGCCGCTGAGATTAAATGCTTGATGAACATGAGGGTGGAACATCCATTTGCCTGAGCGCCAAAACGCTTGATAACCCTGTGCGATTGCTGCCATTTGCATCGCCTGCACGGCGCAGCCAGCAGAGAGGTGTTGCTCGAAGGCAGGCACCTTGTCGTGCGGTGTCACTTTGGCGATTACGGTAATCACCATAGGTGCGCGAAACGGCGCATTCTTCACCTTCTCAACCACACTCGCCTCACTCTGGTCCGCTTGTGCCGCTTGAACCAAAATCTTAGACAGTTTGTGTAGCCCTTCCCCTTGAGAAATAACGAAACGCCACGGGGTCAGTCCCGCATGGTCGGGGGCACGCAGGCCTGCACGAATGATATTTTCTAGTGCCTTACCCTCTGGCGCGGGTTCGGAGAGTTTCGCGATTGAACGACGGTTGAGCAAGAGATCTAGAGCATCCATTTATTATCCTTTTGAACAGGTTCTTATTTCTTCTTGATAATAACTCTCATCAACAAAAAAGGCGAACCATTCGGTTCGCCTTTGAGTGACTAGTAGTTAAGAGTAGAAACTTGCGTCTATGCCTGCTCGAGTCAATAAACCATCACACGGTGCGAAACGATCGCCGTACTTCTGCGCGTGCTCATTCATGATTTCAACCAACTGCTTGATGCCGATCTGGTCCATGTAACGGAACGGCCCTCCAAGGAACGGCGGGAAGCCAATACCGAAGATAGCGCCAATGTCGCCATCGCGTGGACTGCGAATGATGCCTTCGTCAAGACAGCGCACGGCCTCATTCAACATTGGCAGTACGCATCGCATCGCCATCTCTTTCTCTGCCATTTTTGACTCTGGAGTCAGTCCTAGCAGCTTGTAGACAGACTTATCAACTTCTTTTTTCTTACCTTTGTAGGTGTAGAAGCCTTTGCCACTCTTGCGCCCTTTACGGTCGTCATTGAGCAACTTATCGAACACATCCGGCCCTTGGAATCGCTCTCCCAGCTCGGCAACCAAAATCGGCATGATCTTCGCGCCGATATCTACCCCAACCTCATCAAGTAGGGTGATAGGTCCAACTGGGAAACCAAAGTTAAGCAGTGCAGTATCAAGCTGCTCGATCGGTTCACCAGACATCAGTACTTGCGCCGCTTCATTCATGTAAGGGGCTAGGATTCGGTTGACGTAAAACCCAGCGCAGTCTTTGACAACGATCGGCGTTTTGCCCTGCTTACGAGCAAAATCGACCGCGGTCGATATGGTTTCATCCGACGTACCTTGATGCGGAATCACCTCGACCAAAGGCATCTTTTCGACCGGGCTAAAGTAGTGCAAGCCGACGACATTCTCAGGACGCTGCGCCTTTTCCGCGATCTGATGGATAGGCAGCGACGATGTGTTAGTTGCAAAAATTGTGCTCGGTTTTGCATGAGTTTCGACATCCGCCACCATTTGCTGTTTTAGGGCAAGATCTTCAAAAACCGCTTCAATCACCATGTCAGTGTGGTTAAAGGTGGTAAAGTCAGTACCGCCTGACAGTTGCAACATTTTGCTTTGAAGCTCCGCTTTAGAAAGGATGCGACGCTTTCTTTGCTTATCAAACAACTTATAGTTGTATTTGAGCGCGTTGAGCACGCCGTCATTGCTGACATCTTTGATGCGTACCGGAACCTTAGCTTTGGCAACACTGACATGGCTAATACCCGCTCCCATTAATCCACCACCTAACACAGCAGCGCGAGATACCGTTTTTGGCTCCGCGTCGCTACCGTGCTCTTTTTTCATTTCTGTGGTGGCAAAGAAGATAGAGCGCAGCGCTTTCGATTCTGGCGTCATCACCAGCTCACCAAAACGCTCAGCCTCTTTTTGCTGGCCCTTGTCGAAGCCCTTCTCAAGACCAAAACGAATCACCTCAAGGATGGCATCGGCAGCAGGATAATTACCACGGGTTTTTTCACGGGTTTTCTTCGCCGCTTGCTCAAAGATCACCTTACGTCCGAGGCCAGTATTGGCCATCAGCTTCTCTTTGGCCGAGACTTTACGCTTGGCTTTTTTGCTGCCACTCTGCTTTTCAACCAAATCCTTTGCCACATCGAGCAAAATAGTGTGCGGCACTACTTGATCAACCACGCCCAGCTTCTTCGCCTTTTTCGCGCGCAGCTGCTTACCAGTTAAGATCATATCCAAAGATGGCAGCAAGCCGATTAAACGAGGTAGGCGCTGTGTTCCGCCCGACCCCGGTAATAAACCCAACTGTACTTCAGGCAGACCTAGGCGCGTTTTATCTGAGTCAGTACAAACGCGATAATCACACGCCAACGCAAGCTCCAAACCACCCCCAAGACATGGGCCGTGGATAGCAGCCACCACTGGGTACGGGAGGTCCGCTAACTGCTGAAACATCTGTTGGCCTTTCTCTGCCAAAGCCTGTGCTTCTTTGGCGCTGGTGCACGCATCGAGCATGCGCACATCGGCACCCGCAACAAAGTTATCGGGCTTAAGCGAATGCAAAATTAATCCCTTCAAGCTCGATTTATGCTCAGCTAACTGAACAAAAATCGCCTCCATTTCCTCAGCAAATGCCGCCTGGAGGGTGTTCATTTTCTCTCCCGGCACATCAATCGAAAGCCAAGCGATATTCTGTTCGTCAATTGCTAGTTTAAATGCTGTTTGCTCGCTCATTATTCAACCTCCAATACCATTGCCGCGCCCAAACCACCTGCTGCACAAGCGGTGTTCAATGCCAAGCCACCGCCTCGGCGCTTAAGCTCTCTCAAGGTCTGGGTGATCATTCGCGCCCCAGTCGCAGCAAATGGGTGACCATACGCAATCGAGCCACCTAACACATTGAACTTGTCCATATCGATTTCACCAATCGCTTTCGAGCGGCCCAGTTTCTCCTGAGCGAACTTGTCGCTGGCAAACATTTTCACATTAGATAGTGCTTGCGCTGCAAACGCCTCATGCATATCGATTAAGGTCAGGTCCGACAACGAGATACCGGCTCTATCCAATGCCATCGGCGTGGCATAAGATGGCCCCATCAGCATGTCTGTCTCAACGCCAATCGCCGAAAATGCGTAGGAGCGAATGTAACCCATGATCTCTAAACCAAGCTCTTTTGCTTTGCCTTCGCGCATGAGCATAATCGCCGCTGCACCGTCGGTCAGTGGGGTACTGTTGGCTGCGGTAACGCTGCCGTATTGACGGTCAAAGGCCGGGCGAAGCTTCGCGTATCCCTCAATCGTCGAATCTTCGCGGATATTGTTGTCTTTACTGATCCACTGTTTGTAAGGCTCTGGGAAAGCCGTCATCACTTCGCCTTCTATTTTGCCCTCATTCCATGCTTGCGCTGCAAGGGTATGTGAGCGGTGCGCCAGTTCGTCCTGAGCTTGACGCGTGATCCCGTGAGACTTCGCCATCTGTTCAGCGGTTTGGCCCATAGACAATCCGGTTGAGTACTCCGCAACGGCAGGCGGAACTGGCATCAAATCTTTGAAAGAGAGGGTTTTGAGGATGCTGAGTTTTTGACCAACGGTTTTGGTTTTACTCAGAGCCAGTAAGTTGGCCGCTAACTTTTTCGAAACCCCAATAGGCAATACAGAAGAAGAATCGGCACCACCTGCGATACCAATATCAATCGTCCCGGCCATGATGCTTTCTGCAACATTCACCGCCGACTGAAAACTGGTGGCACAAGCTCGTGTCACACTGTAAGCATCGGTATGAATGTGCATACCTGTACCGAGTACAATCTCACGAGCAATGTTTGGCGCTTCCGGCATTTGCACAACCTGACCAAACACCACTTGCTCAATCAATTTAGGATCGATTTCGGTGCGAGCGAGCATATCACTCACCACCATTTTGCCGAGATCGACAGCGGGAACTTGGCTAAATTCTGTACTTTGACGTGCAAACGGCGTCCGCAAACCAGCGACAATCGCGACACGTTCTCCTGAGCGAGTTTTCACTTCCTGCTTGCCCATTGTTGCTCCTTAATCTTTTAGAGGTCTGACCAGGTCATTGTAACGAGAATGTTAATTCAATCAAACGCTCGTTTGAATAAACGTGACTTAAGCCAGATTCCCTAACCAGCGAGTGTGGGATAAAAACTATAGCAGGATAGAAAATTCGGTTCATTGGTGAATAGAAAGCAAAAAAAAACCACACAGAACTGTGTGGTTGGAATGTATAAAGCAATTAACTTACGCCAATTGAAATAATCAGTTTCCTGATTAGGAGAAAGTAAAGTCAGCCTTCAAAAGGAAGTGTCATCTTGCTCAACTTGTCAGTGAAAACACCGACTAGATGACAGGGATTACTATAACCGTTAGAGTTGGCTAGATTTTGAATTAGATCAATTTTAAGTGGATTTATCGCCCATTAGTGAAATTTAACCTAGTTCAGCATCACCAAATCCTATGCTTTGGAAGATTAATAAAGGCGCTGTGATGAATACAGGGCAATAGCGAGTCTGGAGAATAACAATGAATAAAGAGCACAACGCGGGACTTTGCCGGGCAGTTAAGGAGGGCTGAGTGTCTATAGCCAAATTTTTTGGAAAGAAAAAGTCAACCACTCCGGTCAACTCGGATATGGACAGACAAAGAAAATACGAAGCGCTCGTCAGAGCCTACCACCGAGACTTGTTTCGCTATGCTTACTGGTTATGCAAAGATCAGAGTATCGCCGAAGACTTAGTGCAAGAGACTTGCTTGCGAGCTTGGAAATCACTCGACAGCCTTCAAGATGAGAAAGCGGCCAAATCGTGGTTAATTACCATATTACGCCGCGAGAACGCTCGCCGCTTCGAACGTAAGCAGTTTGATTTAGTGGATATTGACGACCATGGCAATGATGCCAAGGTCAGTGATGACCCACACCATCAAACCGAGTGGATTCAAGCGCAAATCATGAAACTGGAACAAGAGTATCGCGAACCACTTTTTCTCCAAGTCGTTGGGGGATTCAGTGGTGAGGAGATTGGTGAGATTTTGGATCTCAATAAAAACACAGTAATGACTCGCCTGTTTCGAGCCAGGAACCAACTCAAAGAGATGTTAGATACAGATAGCAAGCAAAGAGGACAGCAAAATGGATGAGTTAGAATTCCGTCGACGCATCATGTCCGACCCTAAATGCCGCGATAAAGATGTGTCAGCGGCGATGCAATCGAGCGATAAAAACAGCCAATTTGCCGAAGAGATTGCCGAGTTGGATAGAAAGATAGCCAAAGCGATGCAGGTAGATGTCCCTGATGACCTCGCCGATCGCATCTTGTTTAACCAAACGTCTTCACTAGAAGAGAGAAAAGTCATTCGACCGACTTTTGCCCGCAAAGCGATGGCGATGGCCGCATCGATTGCTTTTGTGGCCGGTTTGCTAGTTGGCCAAATCAATTGGGGAAATATTGTGGTATCGCCTGCTGAGGCAAGTTTGGCTTCCACTGCAATCCAACATGTGGTCGATGAGAAGCCGTTTGTCGAACATTTGGATGAACAAGTGCCCTCTTCGCAGATCAATGCCAAGATGGCGCCGTTTAACCACCAGCTGGTGAGCAATTTTCCATACCATGTGTATTACCTCAATCACTGCGGTTTTGGTAAATCGAACGCACTGCATATGGTATTTCGTGGTGAAAAAGGCAAAGTCACCCTGTTCTTAACCGGAGTCTCAGCTGAGCAAAGCGCTCACTTCGAGCAAGATGGCATGTCAGGAATGATTGAACCGATGGGAAATAACAGTCTGATCTTAGTCGGTGAGCAAGGTGAAAATGTTGCTATCATCGCCCAAAAGCTGTCATCAATCATCAAGCTGTCAATTTAACAAAATAGCAACATTTTGTGATCGCCATCATGGCTTGGAAATTTACTCCAAGCCATTTTTTTAGCATAAAATTAGAGTCAAGACTCTAAAAAGACCATTTTTGCAACACTTTCCTGCCAGATATACATCATTTCCATAATTTTATCGTCCAAGTTGGCAATGGTCGGATTTCTATATCTTATACTTGAGCTTAGTATCAGCCACCACTGAGCTTTTGCTCAAATAATATCGCCCAGCAGAGGCGAAGCAAAAAGGAAAAAGCAAAAATGAACAAGACGCGTCTGTTTAAAAAATCACTATTAGCAGTGACCATTACTACCGCCACTCTAGCCTCGCAGCAAGCTCTCGCTGCTGGCTTCCAACTTAACTCTCAATCAGCTACTGGACTTGGCCGTGCTTTTGCCGGTGATGCAGTCATTGCTGATAACGCATCAGTAATGTCTCGTAACGCTGCTGCGATGACCTTATTTGACTCTCACCAGTTTTCTGGTGGTGTCAACATTATCGACACAGATATTAAAGTCAGCGATATCAAATACAAGACTGGCAACATTGATAGTGTAACCAACTCAAGTAGCTCGCCAGTTCCAAATATCTACTACATTCATAAGTTGAATGAAGATCTGGCCATTGGTGCGGGTATCTATTCTAACTTCGGAACAAAAAACAACTTCCCGACTAGCTTTGGTGTGGGTACCGGTAGTGCTGGTGCAGGTTTGCCAGATGCGAGTCTATTCGGGGGAATTACAGAAATTGAAACTATCAATTACACTCTGAATGTTGCTTACCGCATAAATGAGCAGTGGAGCCTTGGTGGCGGTATTGATGTAGTTCAAGGTAGCGGTAAACTTAAACGCGATGCGTATAGTGGAGTAAACGCACTTAACATAGACGCTGACGGTGTTGGTGTTGGTTTTAATCTTGGTACTGTTTTCGAGCTCGATTCAAACAATAGATTTGGACTCGCATACCACTACAGCCCTGAAGTAAAAGCTTCTGGTACTGTGTATGTAGATGCTGGTATTGCAACAGGTAATAACGCCCTCATTGGACAAAATGCAGTAGCAGGTCAGGACGTGATCCTACCGCTACCTAGTATGCTAGAGTTCTCTGGCTACCATCGTATTGAAGATACAAAATTCGCTGTTCATTATAGTCTTCAATGGATCGGCTGGGACGTATTCGAGAAGCTAGAAACTAGCAACAATACCACGATTAAAAACTATAAGTGGCAAGATGGTTACCATCTTTCACTAGGCGGAACTTACTATCTAGATGATAGCTGGACTTTACGAGCTGGTTATATGCATGATACTGCCGCTCAAGATCAGTTGACTTCTATTTCCGTTCCAGATTCAGATCGTAACTGGTTATCTGTAGGTGCAAGCTATGCGTTCAATAATCATCATACTGTCGACTTTGGTTTCACATACCTAATGGGTAAAGATGTTCAGGTAACCGAATATGCCGGAACCACTCCAGTGTTAACAGCTACGACGCATGCTAATGCTATGCTTTACGGCCTACAATACAGCTATAGTTTCTAAGCTCAGCTAACAATAGCACTCTTTCAAGGCCAGCATCTGCTGGCCTTTTTACTGAGTAACCCTCTACAAAGACTGATAATTTCCTCGCCAAGCCTCTGATTGTTAGCGAACAACTGTACTCGCAAAGGTTTCTATCCAACACAAGTGTACGCTGAAATAATGAAACAACCCCTTAACAAGCAGTCGCTTAAACTTAAAAATGTGCAATTTTCAAAATATAACTCCAAAAACATCAAGTACAGTGTTTTTTATTTTTAAAGCAATAACTCTAAACCTATCATCACTGCCACGGATATAACTTTAATTCAGCGAACATTATAATGAAAACCAATAAGACTCTCCTTTCTCTGGCAGTGGCCTGCGGCCTAGTAACAACGTCAACTTCTATTCATGCAGCGGGTTTCCAATTGGCAGAGTACTCTGCCACTGGCCTTGGCCGCGCCTATGCTGGTGAGGCTGCGATGGCTGACAATGCCAGTGCGCAGTGGCGTAACCCAGCAATGCTGACACACCTTGAAGGTACCCAAATCTCTGTTGGTGCGATTTATGTGGACCCCAATATTGATGTCAATGGCACGGTAGTTGGTTCTAAATCGGCAAGCCCTTTGTTACCAACATCAAATGCTTCTTCATCTGACTTTGCGCACGATGCGGTTATCCCTAACTTATATATCTCACATCGCTATAACGACAAAGTGGCAGTCGGTTTTGCACTTGGTACCAACTATGGCATGGAAACAAGTTTAGGCAATGACTTTGCTGCCTCGCACTTTGGTAATGAAGCCAGTGTGATGACGATGGAAGCCAACCTCAACCTTGCTTACCAATTGAACGAGCAATGGAGTGTCGGCGGTGGTGTAAGATACGTGATGGGTGAAGGTAGTTTTGGCGCTAAAACACCTCAATACAACGTATTGTCAGCAGCTAAAGGGACGACCCTAAAGTACATGGAGGGAGACGATACCGCATTTGGCTGGCAAGTAGGTACTGCGTGGCAAATCAACGAAGATAACCGAGTTGGCTTCGCCTACAAGTCCGCGGTAAAGCTCAATCTTGAGGGTTACGCCACAGGGTTAGGTTTTAACCCAGCACTTGCCAATGCACGTGACAGTGGTTCAATGAAGTTGGAATTACCAGCAACAGCAGAGCTCGCCAGTTTCCACCAGTTAAACGATAAGTGGGCTATCCATGCGAGCGTAAACTGGACGGATTGGAGCAGTTTCGAAAAGCTTGAAGCAGAATTGAACACGTACGGCACTAAAATGGTGAAAGAAGAGAACTGGGAAGACAACTACCGTTTTGCTCTCGGTGCTACTTACCAACTCGATTCGAAACTCGCTTTACGTACCGGTATCGCCTACGATACCTCAGCGGTTAGCGACAAGAATCGCACCATTACTATTCCCGAAACCGACCGCACTTGGTTAAGTGTAGGTGCTAGTTATGAGGTGAGTGAGCAATTCACCCTTGATGGCGGTATCACTTATATCCTTGCTAAAGACGCACCAATTAAAGAGTCTCGTGGCTATGCTTCTGATGACGCAGCGCAGAAAGTCGCAGGTGAGTTTGTCGGCGAAGTCAGTGGAAGCATTTGGCTTATCGGTATTCAAGCCAACTACACTTTCTAAAACGACGTGGTACAAACTAAAAAGGCTTGGGGTTACCAAGCCTTTTTTGATTTAGAAATCATCTAGATACTCATCAAGGTACGCTTCTTCTTCGGCATTATAGTCATCGCTTTCAATTTCTGCTTTGAAATTTTGATGCTGAATATACACATCTCGTGTCAGTGCGTAAGGATCGGGAGAGTTTTCGAGCATTGCCTCTTGACTGACTAACGCCGCGCGGCTTTCCATTCCTTCAAACGCCCATTTTCCTACTGCTGCCCAAAAGTTCAGTAAAGAGAGCGGTAAGTAGGTGCTGTCAACCAAGTCGACACTTTCGCGCGCCGTCCAAGGACCATAACCAGGAACCATGACATAAGGGCCATTGCCGACACCATAGTGACCAACTGCATCACTGAATGTCTTTTCATTGTGGTCTATGATTCCGGCTTCTGATGCAACATCGAACAAGCCACCAATACCAATAGTGGTGTTGATCCAAAAGCGATTGAAATGGTCCAGTGCTTTGCCGCCGTTACCCATTAATAGGTTGTTGATCATACTGGCGGGTTCATCGAGGTTGCCAAGGAAGTTACTGATCCCAGAGCGAATAGGAACCGGAACGTAATTAACGTAAGCCAGAGAGACAGGTCGAACAAAATAAGGGTCAAGATAGTCATAGTTAAACGTCCACATTGAGCGGTTAAAGCCTTCAATGGGGTCGTAAACTTGAGGTTCACTAAACTCGCCTTGCTGTTCTTCGGGTGTCGATGCACACCCTGATGCCACTAACATTGTACACAGCAAAAGCCACTGCTGCGGTTTGATCGATTTCATTATTATAATATCCATTAAAAAAGGCTGATGTCTCCACCAGCCTTAGTCGTCCTGATAATCAGCCTTTATTAGTACTGATTATTGATTACCACTTCAACGGGTTCGCCCATTCTAACGGCTTCGCTCTCACCAAACCAGTCCCCCTGTTTAGTGGCGACGTTTCCGTCACTATCTATACGAACGCGTACCATCAAAGAGTCAAGTGATGAGAGTTTGCGCTCTTGCAGCATACTGTTGCCATCATCCAATACCACAGTGCGTGGTAATGTGCCCACTGGGTATCTCGCTGCTGCCACTGGCATTGGTGAACCATCGGCTGAGTGAATCGAAACGATCAACGCTGCATCTGGGTCGGCCATTACATTTTGCCCAAGAGTAATGGTGACAGACACTGACTGACCAGTGCCGACTTGCTCGCCCATTTGCTTTCTCGCATTATCAATACTGCGCGAGAGCATTTCATAGCGACTGTCTTCTGGCCCAATCATCTGTTGCATCACACGCCAGTAACGTACAGCGGCTGGGAAGTCTTTCCTTTCAAACGCGTCGAACGCGAGCAAAGAGAATACGCGCAAATCGACATAGTCTTGCTGAACCAGTTTACCAAGTAGGTTACGAGCCGTATCTTGGTCAACATCGTCTTGAGACAGCATTAACGCTTGCGCATACCCGAGCATGATATCGGTGTTGTCAGCTTCCAGCTTATAAGCTTTTTTCATCGCACCGATAGCGGTTTCGACATCCCGATTGGCAAGCGCAATTCGACCCAGTAATAACCAACCTGTTGAATCATCAGGTTGATAATGAAGTCGAGTGCGCAATGCAAGCGTGAGATCTTGCATCTCATCATCACTGAGCGCCGTACCCTCAGGGGCCATGAGTTTTTTAGAGAGAGCTGGCAAGTTAGCGCTCACCTCTTGCCATTCCATGACCTGTTGTGAGGCGCCAAATTTAAAGTACAGACCATAAGACAATGCAACAACCAACACAGCAGAAGGCACAATAACCGCAAGCGGTGATAAGGTGTTTTCCGTCGCCTTGTTATCGTCAGCCGGAATATCATCCAGCAGAGACTGCTTTAAGTCTTCGATAAGCTCTTGCTGGTTGTCGACCAAGCCTTCATCGCTTTCCTCTTCCAGCTCTTCTAAGCGATCTTTATAAAACGCCTTATTAAGCTCATCGCGCAGTGCAGCATCATTGTTGGCTTTCTGTTTAATAAACGGCAGCGCAATCACCAGCACGCTGATCACCACCAGAATGACCGAAGCTATCCAAAATAACGTCATTACTGCTTATCTCCATCATTCTGTTCGTCAAGCAAGGCTTTAAGACGAGCCTCTTTCTCTTCGTCCCACTGTTGCGTTGTTTCGTTCTTTTGAGCACTCGATTTACGGCTGCGCATTACGATCAAACCAAAGCCAAATAGCACCACAGCTAAAGGACCAAGCCAAAGAATTGAGGTGGCTAAAGTAAAAGGAGGATTGTAAGTGACAAAGTTACCGTATCGGGCAATCATGTAATCGACAATCTCTTGCTTCGACTTGCCTTCTTTGGTCATCTCATACACTTTGTGACGCAAATCGACCGCCAGTTCTGCGTTAGAGTCGGCAATAGTATTGTTTTGACACTTAGGACAACGCAAGGTATTGCCGAGTTCTTTAAACTGCTGCTCTTGCTCTAAGTTTTCAAATTCATACACTTCGATGGCTGCGTGAGCAGAAAGTGCCAGTAGTAAGCTGGTTGTTAGCGCTAATAGCCACTTTTTCATCATCTCACCTCCTCAAGCATGGCCTGATACATAGGTTTCAGTTTGTCATTCCAATTGCGCGGATTGACGTCACCTACGTGGCGGTAGCGAATAATGCCATTGGCATCAATTAGAAATGTCTCTGGCGCGCCATAGACACCCAAATCGAGACCAAGCATACCGTTGCCATCGAACAAGCTAATTAGATACGGATTGCCTAAGTCATTCAGCCATCCGACCGCTTTTTCTCGGTCATCCTTGTAGTTCATACCAATGATCTTCACCCCATCAGCGGCAAGTTCATTGAGGTATTGATGCTCAGCGTAACAGGTAGGACACCAAGTAGCCCAAACGTTCAACAGCAAAGGTTCGCCTTTGAAAATCGCTTGGTCATAGAGTTTGCCCGGCTCTGCTAAGTCTTCTAGACGAAAGCTAGGCACAGGTTTTCCGACTAACACCGATTCGAGTTTGGTTGGGTCATCACCGTGCTGATTCTTGACAAGTTGGGTGGCAAACACAACCACCAACCCCAAAAACGCCAGCAGTGGAATAAACAATAACTTCTTATTCATTATGCCTCCTGAGCGTTAGCACTTTTTCTAAAACGGTAACGCTTATCGCTGATCGCAATCGCACCACCCAAGGCCATCAACAATGAACCCGCCCAAATCCAACGAACGAATGGTTTGTGATAAATACGCACTGCCCATGATTTGTTGTCGTCCAAACGCTCACCTAAGGCAATGTACAAATCGCGAGTGACACCGCGGTCGATGGCGGCTTCAGTCATCATGGAGCGAGCTGTAGTGTAAAAGCGTTTCTCCGCATGGAGCGTATTGATATAACGGCCATCCAGAGTGACTTCAAAATCTGCGATATAACCATCGTAGTTTGGACCATCTTTGTCTCGCACACCTTGGAAGTAGAAATCGTAGCCTTGGATCTGGAAGTGCTCTCCCGGAGCCAAACGAACATCACGCTCGATGCTGTAGTTTTGCACCATAGCGATACCGATAATGCTCACCGCCAAACCTAAGTGACCTAACATCATCGCCCAGTGACTTCTCTGCAGCTTTTTCACCCCTTCTACAAAGGCATGTCGGTGGGTCGCTCGTTGATGCAGCTCGTAGCCGTGCAACAAAATGATCCACCACGCCATGACCCAACCCAAGTAGGCCATAAAGAGGAAATGATCAGAGAACGCCCACACGCACACAGCGGCAAGTGACAGTGAAAGTACACCGGACAGCAGCATAGGTTTGGCGAGTTTTGCCAAATTATCGCGTTTCCAACGAATCAGTGGGCCAATACCCAATAGGAAAGCAAATGGGATCATCAACCAAGCAAACAGCATGTCAAAGAAAGGCGCACCGATGGAGACCGAGCCGAGACCCAACTGCTTGTGAACCAGCGGTAGCAAAGTACCTACTAGCACGACCACCAGCGCGGCTATCAACAGCACGTTGTTTCCAAGCAGTGCGTTTTCGCGAGATACCAGGTCAAAGTTACCCCGCACACGCACTGACGCACCTTTGAGTGCAAATAGCAGTAACGAACCACCGATTACGAACACCAAGAAGCCCAAGATAAACATGCCGCGAGACGGATCGGAGGCAAAAGCATGCACCGAAACCAAAATACCTGAGCGCACTAAGAAAGTACCCAGCAAGCTCAACGAGAAGGCCGAGATAGCCAGCAGTACTGTCCAAGCTTTGAATGTACCGCGCTTTTCGGTCACTGCGAGCGAGTGCATCAATGCGGTACCCGCAAGCCAAGGCATAAATGAGGCATTTTCGACCGGATCCCAGAACCACCAGCCGCCCCAGCCGAGTTCATAGTAGGCCCACCATGAACCAAGCGCGATACCCAGTGTTAGAAACAGCCACGCAGCCGTGGTCCAAGGTCGAGACCAACGTGCCCATGCTGTATCTAAACGCCCAGTCATCAATGAGGCTATCGCAAACGAAAACGCCACCGAGAATCCAACATAGCCCATGTAAAGCATCGGTGGGTGGATGATCAAACCCGGATCTTGTAGCAGCGGATTCAAGTCACGGCCATCCACTGGGAAGAAAGGCAATGTACGCAAAAACGGGTTAGAAGTCAGGATGATGAACAGTAAGAAACCAACCGTGATCATACCCATCACGGCCAACACCCGTGCCACTGACTCTTGTGGCATGCCACGGCTAAAGGTCGCCACTGCCACTGTCCAACCTGCTTGGATCAAAACCCAAAGTAGCAGTGAGCCTTCATGCGCCCCCCAAACAGCGGTCAAGCGATAGTACCAAGGCAATTGGCTGTTTGAGTTACTGGCAACATACGTCAATGTAAAGTCATTGACGTAAAAGGCCCATAACAGGATGAAGAATGACAATGCGAGCAGTAGAAACATTCCCCAAGAAAGAGGTCTAGCGCTGTTCATTAACAAGGTATTGTTTTTAGAGGCGCCGATCAAAGGCAATAAGCTCAATAGCACGGCAAATGCCAAAGAGATGATCAGCGCAAAGTGACCGATTTCTGCAATCATTGACCACTTCCTTGTATCTGTTGTTCTGTGTATTGAAGAGGTTCGTGAGTCTTTTTCATTGCTTCTGCAATCTCAGGCGGCATGTACTCTTCATCGTGTTTTGCTAACACTTCGAATGCTTCAACCGTGGTTGCATCTTTTAGTACACCTTGAGCAACGATGCCCTGCCCTTCACGAAACAGATCCGGAAGAATCCCATCGTAAACGATCGTGACTGTCGGGCCGACATCATGGAGATCAAAAGAGACACGCAGCGACTCAGAATCACGTTTCACCGAGCCAACCACCACCATGCCACCAATTCTCAAGCGCTGACCAACCTCAGGTTTGGTTCCGTCCGGTTTACCGTTTACCAGTTCTGTAGGGGTGTAAAACAAGTCCATATTCTGATTCAGAGCGTAAAGCATTAGGCCTATCGTGCTACTTATACCGATAAAGACCGCAAGAACAATGCCGAGCCTCTTTTTACGTCTTGGGTTCATAATGTGTTCTCCAAATTTTTCGCCGCATCAATACGCGCTTGTCGATCAACTTTTGCTTGTACTTCACTCAGTAAGCGTCGTCCGCGCCTGACACTCACCCACAGCAAAGTAATCATTGCGGCAAAAGTAATACCAAATGCACTCCATACATATCCCGCATAGCCGCCCATGGCTAAAAAATCACTCAAAGAATCAAAATGCATGATCAATTACCTCTCTGAGATGTCGCTTGTGCCAGTTTCAATACCCATGGACGATGACTCTCTTTGTTTATAATTTCGTTGCGTAAGCGAATCATAGTGACCGCGCCAAAGAAGAAGGCAAAGCCGAGAATATTGAGCAGTAGTGGCCATAACATGTCACTTGAAATCGACGGTTTCTCAAACTTGGTGATGGTTGCCCCTTGATGCAGCGTATTCCACCACTCAACCGAAAAATGGATGATAGGCAGGTTGACCACACCGACGATGGCGAGAATTCCCGCCGCTTTTGAAGCTGTCTTTTGGTCATCGAACGCGTGGTAGAGCGCGATAACGCCCAAGTAAAGAAACAGAAGGATCAGCTCAGAGGTCAAGCGTGCATCCCAAACCCACCAAGTCCCCCACATAGGCTTACCCCACACCGCACCGGTGAGCAGGGCAATAAATGTATATACCGCACCAATAGGCGCCATCGCCGACGCAGCCATATCGGACAGGCGAATTTGCCATACAATTCCAATGAAAGCGGCGATCGCCATCGACATATAAACGCCCATAGACCAGATCGCAGACGGCACATGGATATAGATGATGCGGAAACTATCACCTTGCTGATAATCGGAGGGCGCAAAGGCGAGGCCCCACACAGTGCCTACCGACAGGCACAATAAGGCTAGAATGGAAAACCATGGGAGTAGCTTTCCACACAGTTGATAAGCGGATTCTGGTTTGGCATAAGGATGGAGCCATTTCCACATTGTCGTTCTCACTCTTACTTCAGTTTCGTTTAGCTTGGGCTAAGCAGATTATTGTTGTTGTAATATCTATAAAAAGTCACTGGCTGCCTGACGGCAGCTGACTAATTGACACTGACTCGCAACGCTGCACTAATTGCGAATGGCGTTAGCGTGATAGCGCCCATTAACATCGCACCTAAAATGGCTAACTGGCCGTTATACGCCATACCCAGTGAAGCGGCATCAATCGCCGACGTCGCAAAGATCAAAATTGGGATATACAACGGCAACACCAATAAGCTCAGTAGCACGCCACCTTTTTGCAGCCCTACGGTTAAGGCCACGCCAATCGCTCCGATGAAACTGAGTGTTGGTGTGCCTACCATTAAGGTCAATACCACGCCAAGCCAGGTGTTAAAATCAAGCGACAGCAAAATCGAAAGCAGCGGGCTTATCAAAATCAGTGGTAGCCCGGTTAGCAACCAGTGTGCAATCACTTTTGAAATCACCACGACGGGTAGTGGTACTGGCATCAGCATCATCTGTTCAAGGGCGCCGTCTTGGAAATCATCCCGAAACAGTCGTTCAAGTGACAACAGCGCGGAGAGCAAAGCGGCTACCCATACAATTCCTGCCGCAATTCTCGCTAATAAGTTCGGCTCGGGACCTATACTGAGCGGGAACAAAGTAATGACGATAATAAAAAACCACAACGGGTTAAAAATATCTGCCTGGCGGCGAAAGGCGATCAATAGCTCGCGTCGGATAATACTGCTCATCGTGCCCAACATTTTAATCACCCAATTTGATTTTGCGTAGTTTTGGATTGTCAGCAAACATGTCTTGGTGCGTCGTTAACATCACGATTCCACCTTGCTCAGCGTGTTGCAAGAACAGTGACTCCAACACTTTGACACCTTGTTTATCAATCGCGGTCAATGGCTCGTCAAGAATCCAAAGCTTGTGATCGCTCAGCCATAAACGCGCTAACGCAACTCTTCGCTGTTGGCCTGCGGAAAGTTGAGCTACGGGTACGTCTTCACGTCCCGCTAAGCCGACTTTGGTGAGAGCTTGGTAGATAGTTTGTTTATCGATGCGACTTTTTGCGTGGATGCTTAGGTAAAAGCGCAAATTTTCGTAAGCGGTGAGCTCGCGCTTTACGCCCGTTTGATGACCAAGAAACAATAGGTCTTGGTGGAAGGCATCGCGATTGGACTCTATCGTTTCCCCATTCCAAGCAATTTCCCCTTCATCACGATCACCTAAACCGGTAATGATGCGTAACAAGGTGGTTTTTCCGGTACCATTTCTTCCTTCGATCTGAACTAACTCACCAGAATCTATGGTAAAAGACAGAGATTCGAATAGAACTCTTTCATCTCTAATCGCTGTCAATTGGGATACTTCTAACATTTGGGGTCACTAGATAAATTTCGAGTGGCTATCTTAACACAGCCTATTGAACTCAAAACAGAAATAGACCTATACGAATCACGAAACTAAGTAAGAATCTGTTAATAATTAATCATAAACTTTAGTAACTACCACTAAATGGTTACAACTAAAAATAAAAAAGTGCCCTGAGGCACTTTTTCACTAACGTTTTCCGCCGCTCTTGCGGCTGGCGAGCTTGCGGCGTTCAAGGCCGCTTTCAAGAGGAGGGATTTTTTCCTTGCCGGTAATCTTGTTTTGCAATGACAGCATCAGCTCTGCTTCCGCTTTAGGAAGCTCACACTCTTCGATAAGTTCGTCGAGATCGGCGCCCAACTGGACCATCTTGCTGGCTCGGGAATAGAGACGACCGTCGCTATCGGCTTGCTCTAGCTCAGTGATGCGCTCTCCGAGATGTTGGATCAAGTCATGCTGCTCACTGACCTTTTGCCCTAAACCAACCACGACAGAACGTACTTCAAGCAACTGTTTATTAGCTTTCTGTAACTCTTTGTCTAGATGACGATTTTGTTGGCGTAAATGCTCTGCAGAGCGAGTTTGACTCTTTTTGAGCCGAAACATGACCAACAATAACAGCAATACAACTAAAACAACTGCTCCAGCAAGTACCGGAGCCTGTGTCATCCAACTCGTGTCCATTATAGGTGAGCCATCTCATCCCACTCTTCGTCAGTGAGTAGCTTGTTCAAGTCAACAAGGATTAATAGCTTGCCATCACGGTTGCTGACACCTTGAATGAACTTGGCGCTTTCGTCCGTACCCACACTTGGCGTGGTGTCGATTTCTGATGCACGTAGGTAAACGACTTCTGCAACGCTATCAACCAGAATACCAATCACTTGGTGCTCAGACTCAATCACGATGATACGCGTGTTATCAGTGATTTCGCCTTCCATCAAGCCAAAGCGTGAGCGAGTGTCGATGACCGTCACAACATTACCACGAAGATTGATAATACCCAGTACATAGTCAGGAGCACCTGGCACGGGAGCAATTTCGGTATAACGCAATACTTCACGTACTTGCATCACGTTGATGCCGTAGGTTTCTTCTTCTAACTGGAACGTCACCCACTGAAGCACTTCGTCGTTTGACTGCTCTTTTCTTACTTCTACTTCATTAGTTTGAGACATACCTTATCCTCTCTAAGCCCAAATCGGCATAAATGTTCTAATTATCTAATGCTTTAACATCAAGTCCTGCATTAAGCATAGCTATCAATGCTTCAACGTGGATCAAAGCGCACATTTTTTCTTTTACCATCCCGGCAAGCCACGGTCTTTTTCCTGCCGTTTCTCGCCATCGAACCATTGCGGGATCCAATGCTTCCGTTCCCATCAACTTGGTAGAGGCCAAGCCCCACATACTTTCACCAAGCATCACAATGTATTGATAATTTTCTTTGTGTGAGTCGTCTTTGAGTTTTTCACTCATCACCCATTTTGCGGTATCGACAACATCCAACTGGGCTTCGCGGCTGGTTTGCAAACCAAGGTACCAATCCGGGCGACCGATGAGGTGGTTCATCTCAGCGGTACGATGTATGCCACCGAGCTCATCCAGTGGTACGGCGAAGGTGACGCCGTTGACATCGAAATACAACACTTGAAACTCAACATCGCGCTGGGTCGACTGCCATTGACTAAATCCGCTGCCGCCGGTTTGCGTCTCGACGGTTGGTTCAACGTCAAGCTGCTGCTCTTCGACCACACTGACTTCGGGCTCAACCACTTGCTGCTCAACCTGGGTCTCTACCGTAGCAACTGGCTCGGGCTCGACCTTAGACTCAACCTCAACGGCGACGTCTACCGCTGGTTCATCAATCTGCCAATCTTGAATCTCATCAACCACTACCTCTGGCTGAGCCTGAGCTATCTCAACCGTGTTCTGCTCCATCACATGTTCAAGCTCAAGGTCTGCGACAGGATTGGTGGTCTCTAGTTGTTTGAGTAAGCGCTCGACATCTTCAAGATCAGGGACTTCAACTTCTTCGGTCGGCAAATGAAAGTAGCTTTTCTCTTCGACCGACTGCATCATTGGCGCAAGCTCAAGTGTTTCACTAGGTGCCGCTGTAACAGGCTCTGGCTCTTGGGTACTTTCCAAAGGCTCGAACTCTTCAATCACCTCTTCGAGTAGTGCTGAAAAGTAATCATCAAGTGCTTGCTCACTAGATAAAGAAGATTGGCTAGTCATCGATGGCTAACCTCTCTAAATGAATCAGCAACTGCTTGTAAGCAAAAACTCCGCGGCTTCCGGCTGCGAAATGAGAAACCGGTAGATTCTTTAAGCTCGCATCACGAAATTTGGTATCGATTGGAATCGCCGACGACCAAACCTGATCTGGGTAGTCTTTCTTCAATTGCTGCAAGGTCTGTAACGATGCACGGGTGCGTTTGTCGTACATGGTTGGTACGATCGTCACTTTAAACGACTTATTGCGCGATTTCTGCATAATAGCGAGAGTTCGAACCATACGCTCTAACCCTTTCATCGCCAAAAACTCGGTTTGAACCGGAATCAAAATTCGGTCACTGGCGGCCAAGGCGTTGACCATCATCACACCTAAAATAGGTGGACAATCAATCAGTACGTAATCGTAGCGTTCGCGAATGGCCAACAATGCGCGTTTTAGGATCAACCCCATGCCACTTCGGTTACCCATCACTCTATCTAATGTGGCGAGGGACATATGAGCAGGAATAAGGTCAATACCTTCGATATCGGATTTCATCACCAAAGGCATCACCGTCTGGGCGGTATATTCTTTGAGCTGAAACAGATCAAACAGGCTAAAAGGAACACTATCTGAATCGTAACCGAGATAGGTCGTCAGCGACGCGTGAGGGTCGGTATCAACGAGAAGTACGCGCTTTCCTTGTTTACTTAACAAACCTGCCAAAGTGATCGTCGTCGTTGTTTTACCGACACCGCCTTTCTGGTTTGCTATGCTCCATACAATCATACGAACCCTCTATGCCAGACCAACTTCGACTAGCATACGCTCAGCGATGCGATCAAGTGGTAGATCTTCACTTGATATCCCTGCTTTGGCGACAGCTTGCGGCATGCCGTAGACAACACAACTTTCTTCGTCTTGTGCCCAAATCGTCGCACCCGCATTTTTCAGCATACGCGCGCCTTCACGTCCGTCTGCCCCCATGCCCGTTAAAACCATAGAGAGGACTTGGTTTGCGTAAATTTTAGCCGCGCTACCAAAGGTGACATCGACACATGGTTTGTAGTTCATGCGTTCGCCACCATCAATGACGCGCAATTTTGCCGAGCCAGGACGACCATCGATCATCATCTGTTTGCCACCTGGCGCTAAATACGCAACGCCCGGCTTCAATACATCGCCATCTTCTGCTTCTTTGACTTGAATCTTGCAAAGTGAGTTTAGGCGACTAGCAAAGGCCGCTGTGAACGTCGCAGGCATATGCTGGATCAACACAATCGGGTGCGGATAGTTCGCAGGTAACTTAGTTAGAATCTTTTGCAGTGCAACCGGCCCACCGGTCGAAGTACCGATCGCCGTCAGTTGATACTTTTTACCGGATGGTTTGAATCGCGTAGCAACTGCGGGTTTGGCGGCTGGCGCCGTCCGAGCTGCTGGTCGCAACGCGCTTGACGTATCAGCACTCGTGCGGGTGGTACTCGTAGGTCGAGTGATAGCGCGGCGCATAAAGGCGCGTCTAGACGCAATCTGAATCACACGCTGTTGCAGCAGAGTTACCGCTTCGTCGCGATTACGCGCGATGTCTTCAAACTTTTTCGGTAGGAAGTCCAGCGCGCCCGCTTCGAGCGCGTCTAGAGTGGCTTTGGCTCCATCGTGAGTCAATGAAGAGAACATCAAAATAGGTACTGGGCTTTTCGCCATAATCTCGCGTACCGCAGTGATGCCGTCCATCACTGGCATTTCAATGTCCATTGTTATGACGTCAGGTTTGATTCGCAGCGCTTTCTCTACCGCTTCTTTACCGTTAGTCGCTACATCTATAACTTCTAAACGGGCCTCGGAGTTTATAATTTCACTCACACGGCGGCGGAAAAAACTCGAATCATCAACCACTAATACTTTGATCGCCATACTTGTCCTTCTTTAATTCGCGACTTAGATTCGCGAAGCAGCGGCATACTGCTTAAGCAAATCAGGAACATCCAAAATAAGTGCAATATGACCGTCACTTGTGATGGTTGCGCCTGCCATACCTGGGGTACCTTGTAGCAAGTTGTCCAATGGTTTGATCACCACTTCTTCTTGTCCAATCAAGGTATCCACTACAAAACCAACACGCTGGTTACCGATTTGTACGATGACAACATGACCGTGGCCTTTGCCTCGTTCAACATGTCCCATATGCGGTGCTAACCAGTTTTGGAGATAGAATAGTGGGATAGACTTATCACGGACAATGATGGTCAGCTGACCGTCAACCACGTTGGTTCTGCTCAGATCTAGGTGGAAAATCTCACTCACACTGGCTAGTGGCAGTGCAAATGGGTTGCCTGCCACACCGACCATTAGGGTTGGCAAAATAGCCAACGTCAGTGGGACTTTGATGGTAATTTTTGTCCCCTTGCCGAGTTCTGAGTCGATATCAATCTGACCATTTAAGGTATTGATGGCGGTTTTCACCACGTCCATACCAACACCACGGCCTGAGATATCTGAGATCTTCTCTTTACTGGAGAAGCCAGGCATAAAGATAAGGTTAAAACACTCTTTATCTGTTAAGCGTGAAGCGGCATCTTCGTCCATCATGCCACGCTTAACCGCAATTGCGCGTAGCTTGTCTGGATCCATACCACCGCCATCATCGACAATGGCAAGTTCGATATGGTCACCCTCTTGTGAGGCTGACAGAATAACTTTACCGGTGCGAGGCTTACCTGAAGCGACACGGTCATCTGGCATTTCAATACCGTGGTCAACAGAGTTTCGCACCAAGTGGATCAATGGGTCTGCAAGTGCTTCAACCAAGTTTTTATCTAGGTCGGTGTCTTCACCACGCATTTCCAGGGTAATGTCTTTGTTCAAGCTACGTGCAAGGTCTCGTACTACGCGAGGGAATCGGCCGAAAACTTTCTTAATCGGCTGCATACGCGTCTTCATGACCGCGCCTTGTAAATCAGCCGTCACCACATCAAGATTCGACACGGCCTTAGACATCTCTTCGTCATTACTGTTGAGACCAAGGCTCAATAAACGATTTCGTACCAGTACCAGCTCACCGACCATGTTCATAATGGTATCTAGCGTTGAGGTATCAACACGAACTGTCGCTTCAGCTTGCGGCTTCTTCGCTTGTGTAGCCGGTGGCGCTGCCTCTTTTTTGGCCGGTGGTGGTGGTGGTGCGGATTGCGCAGCTGGCGCGGCTGCAGGTTTCGCTGGCTCTACTGGCTTGGCAGCCGGTGGCGGCGTAGCGGCGGGTTTAGTCGCCGCATCAAGTTCTTCTGGAGATGGTCCTTTGCCTGAACCATGAAGTTCATCCAAAAGTTTTTCAAACTCTTCATCGGTCATCAAGTCACTATCGCCTGCTGCCACTGAAGGTGTCGCAGGCGCGGCAGGTGCCGAGGCTGCGGGTGCGGCTTGTTCACTCTTACCGGGCGCTTTACCTGAGCCATGAAGCTCATCGAGCAGCTTCTCAAACTCATCGTCGGTAATGTCGCCACTGTCTTGTGAACTTGGTGCCGAAGTTGGAGCTGACGACGCTGGAGCGGCTGAGGCGGTGCTCGAAGCACCCGGTGCACTTCCTGCACCGTGCAATTCATCTAGCAGCTTTTCAAACTCGTCTTGAGTTATTTCATCAATCGAACCAGCAGAGATCTGGGAAGACTCCTGGGCAGTTTCTTCAACCTGTGGTGGTTCGACTGGTGTCTCTTCTACAACAGGTGGTTGTTCTTCAGCTACGACCGCTTCATCAGCAGATTCAGGGTTACTGAGTCGATGAAGCTCATCCAATAATGCTTGTTCCGCTTTCGGCAGGGGCTCACGGTCTTGAACCGCTTGGAACTGCTCATTGACGGTATCGAGTGCTTTTAGCATCGTATCCATCAGACCAGAGCTAACTTGACGCTGGCCATTACGCAGAATATCGAAAACGTTCTCGGCACCGTGACAGGTGTCAACTAATTCAGTCAACGCTAGGAAGCCCGCACCACCTTTTACGGTGTGGAAACCACGGAAAATAGCATTTAATAGATCTCTATCGTCAGGGTTGTTTTCTAGCTCTACTAACTGCTCAGAGAGAAGTTCCAATATCTCTCCTGCTTCAACTAAAAAGTCCTGAAGAATATCTTCGTCTAAATCGTAGCTCATATGTTACCTCTAAAACCCAAGACTCGAGAGTAAGTCGTCAACTTCGTCTTGTGATGAAACGGCATCTTCCCTTTCTTGAGGGTTAAGAATAGGACCTTCCGGATCCGTTGCTGCTTTGTTCTTTTTATCTGTATTTTCTTCCAACTGGCTAGCGCCAAACGCTGTCAGAATTTCGACTAGTCTGCCTTCGACTTCGTTGACCAAGGTGATCACTCGACGAATGATTTGCCCAGTTAAATCTTGGAAATCTTGAGCCATGAGAATCTCGGTCAGTTGACCTCTCAGCTCAGAGCTGTCGCCTTCTACTTCCCCAAGTAGATCATCGATTCGATGACACAGCGCTTTAAACTCCGCCAGATCAATACGACCGTGCATCAACTCATTCCACTGAGGACGGACCTTAAGCAGTCCTTCGTGAAGGTTGTCTGCAATGGGCATACACCGATCCACCGCATCCATGGTTTTGTTGGCAGCGACTTCAGTCTTGTCAATGACGTATTGGAGGCGATCCCTTGCATCTGGGATTTCGTCATTGGCGATCTCACTCATGCGCTCATCCACGCTAAAGTGCTTGATTGACTCATGCAAATCACGAGTCAACTCACCAATCTCTTGTAGCATTGGATTTTTTTGGTTCTCGTAGATGCCTTTAACAAGAGAATCCGCCTCTTGTTGCTGGTCGTTTTCCAACAGCTCTACGAGTTGCTTTGCCTGTTCTAATGAAATCATTCTGAATTGGCCTTTTAACGCTTTCGGTCAATTCCTTGACTATAAGCGCTCAAAAATTTTGTCTAATTTTTCTTTTAGTGTCGCCGCAGTGAAAGGCTTAACGATATAGCCGTTTACACCTGCTTGAGCGGCTTCGATGATTTGCTCACGCTTTGCTTCTGCAGTAATCATTAGTACTGGCAAGTGCTTCAACTCGGCGTCAGCACGAATATGCTTGAGTAGGTCAATACCTTGCATACCTGGCATATTCCAGTCTGTCACGACAAAGTCAAAATCACCTTTCTTAAGCATAGGTAACGCCGTTAAGCCATCATCCGCTTCTTGGGTGTTATTAAAGCCCAAATCACGAAGTAGGTTCTTAACGATACGGCGCATTGTTGAGAAGTCATCAACAATAAGGATCTTCATGTTTTTATTCAAAATTGCCTCCACTGAGTTCGAGATCAGTGATGTTTACTCATTATTTTGTCCAAGCACTCAACTTAGTGCGTAGACGCTGCATTGACTGGCTTAATATTTGGCTAACGCGTGACTCGCTAACACCAATTACCTCGCCGATTTCCTTTAAGTTTAACTCTTCATCGTAATAAAGCGAAAGTACTAGTGACTCTCGTTCTGGAAGAGATTTGATCGAATCGACTAAAGCTTGACGAAAATATTCATCAGCGACCCCTTGAAAGGGTAAATTCTCTTCTTCGCTATCGTCGGGAGAAATGACGTCCTCGGAGACTCCGAGATCTTCAATTCCAACCAAACGTGAACAGTTAATATCGGTTAAAATCGTATGGTATTGCTCTAGGCTAATGCCCATATGCTGCGCAACTTCTGCATCAGTTGGGTCTCGATTCAACTCACCTTCGAGCGCAGATATCGCCTGGCTAACCTCGCGGTTGTATTTATGCACCGAGCGCGGAACCCAGTCACCACGGCGAATATCATCTAGCATAGCACCACGAATTCGGATGCCTGCGTAGGTTTCGAAGCTCGCTCCTTTACTACCATCGTAGTTCTTTTGAGCTTCAAGTAGACCGATCATGCCCGCCTGAATAAGATCTTCCACTTGCACACTCGGGGGCAATCGCCCTAGCAAATGGTGAGCAATACGCTTCACTAGCACCGAGTATTTTTCTAAAAACGCTCGCTGACTGTTTTGGTTTGCGTATTGGTCATAGGTCAAGGCCTTATTCACCAAATGGTTCCTCTAACATCTCTGGTCTATTCAGTAAGCGTTCAACAAAAAACTCAAGATGTCCACTCGGGGTCTTAGGTATTGGCCAAGTCAGTGCTTTACTTGCCAAAGAACCAATCGCTAATGCCGCGGGAGATCTCGGAAATGCGTCAACAACAATTTTTTGTTTTTTGACCGCTTGCCTAACTTTATCATCCAACGGAATACATGCTACGAGCTCAAGGCTCACATTCAAGAATCGCTCTGTGACCAAGGTCAACTTTGCGAACAATTCTCTGCCTTCGCGATAGCTTCTGACCATATTTGCAACGATTTTAAAACGTTGCACCTGATGGTCTTTACTCAACAACTTGATTAAAGCATATGCATCAGTAATCGATGTTGGTTCATCACACACGACCACCACCACGTCTTGAGCTGCGCGAGAAAAGCTCACCACCATGTCAGAGATACCGGCAGCGGTATCAATGAGCAAGACGTCCATCTCATCTTCCAAGCTACCAAACGCTCGAATAAGCCCGACGTGCTGAGCATGTGACAGCTCGGTCATCGCTTGCGTACCCGACGTGGCCGGAATGATACGGATGCCGTGAGGACCTTCGACAATCGCATCTTTTAAATCGCATTCACCCGCGAGAACATGGCCTAGGTTGCGCTTTGGTCGAATTCCCAACATGACGTCGACATTGGCTAAACCTAAGTCAGCATCAAGCACCATTACTTTTTTGCCCTGACGTGCCATCGAAATGGCCATTCCCAAGGTTACGTTTGATTTACCAACACCACCTTTGCCACCCGTCACAGAAATGACTTTGGTTAAAGAAGGCTGTGTTAAGCGGCGTAGTCCGCTTGCTTGGTCTTGTATCATATTCTTTGTCATAATCGTCCGCCGCCTAGAACCTCTCCGCTTCACTATTCCAGTAGTGAGGTTCATCATCTGTCGACTTCTCAAGTAATTCGTTTGCTTTAGCGACCATATACTTTGGCTGCGCTATCACAATGTCTTCAGGAACTCGTTGTCCATTCGCAATGTAGGCTACTGGGAGTGCGTTTTGCACAACCACGCTGACAAATTCACCCAAACTAAGGGATTCATCGAGCTTGGTCATAATGCATCCTGACAGGGGTATACGCTTAAAGTGATCGATGGTCTCTTGCAGTACTTTGCGCTGCGCAGTGGCAGGCAAAACTAGGTAACTGTGAATCACTTCTCCGCTCTCATGCATCAGCGTATCTAACTGCTCAGAGAGCCTAACATCACGCTGGCCCATGCCTGCTGTATCAACAAGAATTAGGCGACGATTGCGTAACTGATATATTACATCGGCTAACTCATTGGAATCTTTAGCGACTTTTACAGGACATCCCATAATTCGTCCATAAATTGCCAACTGCTCGTGTGCTCCGATACGGTAAGTGTCGGTAGAAACTAGGGCCACATTGTCTGCGCCAAACTCCATCGCAGCTCGCGCGGCAAGCTTAGCCACTGTCGTAGTTTTGCCCACCCCCGTTGGCCCAAGTAGCGCGACCACACCACCGCGCTTTAATATGTCTTGCTTAGAGATAGGAATTTGGTCTGACACCAGACCTAACAGCGCCTTCCACGCTTTAGTCGGTGGGGTGTCTTCAGGAATATAGCAAGCCAATTGATCAGCAAGGTCAGACGATACGCCCATTCGCTCCAAACGTTTGATAAGCATAGCTCGAAGTGGTTCACGGCGCTCAACCTCTTGCCACATTAAGCCGGACACTTGATGCTCTAGCAGGCGACGAATTGAGGTCATCTCCTCTTTCATCTCTTCAAGGTCTTCGTTGGAAACACTTGGCTCGTTGTGACGAGCTCGCTCATAGCGGGTTGGATCTAGTTTGGCCGGTGGTTTCTCAAAGCGGCGGTCTTCCGCAATCAGGCGCGCAAGCGGTGAATCTTCTTTCACGCGCACATTTTCATTTGAATTGCCACGCGAAGAGGATTGGCGTTTTAGCAACGCAGAAAGGGAGTCTGGATTCTCATCTTGGTGGTGCGTATCCACGTCGTCTTTACCATGGCTGTACTGCTTGAGCATATTGGCAAAACGCTTGGTCATCGAACGGCCTGAATCGGCCTGAGATTGTAGGCTAACGCGGTCCTCGTCTAGAGCACGTTTTTGACTGCTTAGCTGGGCACTTTGCACCTGACGAGGCGGAGTTTGGCGTGGACTTGAGTTGTAACTGTTAGCGGTTCGGTTTGCACCTTCGCCGTCTACAGCCGCCACAATCTCAACCCCACCCGCGACCTTCTTGTTGGACATGATAACGGCATCATCACCTAGCTCAGATTTAACCTGCAGCAAGGCGGTGCGCATGTCCTTTGCAAAAAATCGTTTTATCTTCAAATTGGGTACCGTATATCAACGCATTGAAAACTAGTTGCCAACAGCTTGCACAATGCGAATTTGTTTCTCGTCAGGGATTTCTTGGTAAGAGAGCACTCTTAACGAAGGAATCGTGTTCTTAACAAATTTTGCTAGCGTCGAGCGCAACACTCCGGATGTCAGTAACACTGCTGGTTCACCTTTCAGCTCTTGCTCTTGAGTGGCTTGGCTCAATGATGATTGTAGCCTCTCCGCTAAGCCCGGCTCGATTCCCGCAGATTCACCACCCGACGCCTGCATGGTCTGATGCAATATTTGTTCCAGCTCAGGGATCAGGGTAATTACCGGCAATTCTGGCTCTATCCCATTGATTTCTTGGACAATTAGTCGTTTGAGCGAGATACGTACCGCAGCGGTTAAAATGTCAGGTTCTTGACTCTTGCTTGAGTATTCGGACAAGGTTTGAACAATGGTTCGAATGTCACGAATCGGTACCGCTTCGTTGAGTAGATTTTGCAGAACTTTGACCACCGCGCCCAATGGCAGTTGGTCAGGCACAAAGTTCTCAACCAATTTAGGCGTGCTGCGACCCAGCATTTCCAATAGGTTTTGTACCTCTTCATGGCCGATCAACTGGGATGCGTTGTTGGTTAACAGTTGGCTTAAGTGGGTCGCGAGAACGGTTGAAGAATCAACCACGGTATAACCCAATGCTTGCGCATGCTCTCGCTGCTCTTCGCGAATCCACACCGCTTCCAGACCAAAGGCCGGATCTATGGTCGGTTCGCCTTCTATCATGCCGTAGACTTGGCCTGGGTTAATGGCCAACTCCATATCGGGTCTAATCTCAGCTTCGCCGACTGCTACCCCCATTAAGGTAATTCGATAGCTGTTAGGGGTTAGCTCCAAGTTGTCACGAATATGCACCGCAGGGATAAGGAAGCCAAAGTCCTGAGATAACTTTTTCCGAACCCCTTTCACGCGCTCTAAAAGCTCGCCACCTTGGTCTTTGTCCACCAGCGGGATCAGGCGATAACCCACCTCAAGACCTACGATATCAACCGGTTGTACATCATCCCAAGAGAGCTCTTTTGGTGTTGGCGAGTCTTGCTCTGTGGTGGCTGGAAGATTGGTTTGCTCTGCCGCTTTCTTCTGTTTGCGCTGAATCAAGTACGCTGAGCCCGCAGCAATGATCGCCAGCAGCAAAAACGCAAAGTGAGGCATCCCAGGCACGACACCCATGACACCCAGAATCGCCGCTGTAATCATCAAGGCTTTCGGGTTGTCAAACATCTGGAAGACAACTTGTTGTCCCATATCTTCATCAGCGTTTTGACGCGTCACCATGATCGCGGCACCGATCGAGAGTAGCAATGATGGTATCTGTGCGACCAAGCCATCACCTATGGTTAGCAAGGTATAGATTTCGACTGCCTCGCCAAAACCCAAGCCGTACTGGGCCATACCGATGGAAAGACCACCAATGATGTTGATGAATAAGATCAAAATACCGGCGATAGCGTCCCCTTTAACGAACTTTGACGCACCATCCATCGAACCGTAGAAATCCGCTTCTTTGGTCACTTCTTGGCGACGCGTTCGCGCTTGGTCTTGATCAATCAGGCCTGCGTTTAAGTCCGCATCAATCGCCATCTGCTTACCAGGTAATGCATCTAGGGTGAAACGCGCACTGACCTCTGAAATACGGCCTGCACCTTTGGTCACCACCATGAAGTTGATGATCATCAAGATGAGAAACACCACGAGACCTACCGCGTAGTTACCACCAATAACCACGCTACCAAAGGCCTCAATAACGCTACCCGCCGCTCCCGGCCCTTCGTGACCGTAGAGTAATACCACACGGGTCGAGGCGACGTTCAACGCCAAGCGTAGCAAGGTCGCAATAAGCAGTACCGTTGGGAATGCAGCGAAGTCGAGTGGACGTCGAGTGTAGACAGTCACCAGCAACACCACCATAGCAAGGGCGATATTAAAGGTGAAAAATAGGTCGAGCAGAAACGCCGGAATCGGCAATATGACCATGGCCAAGGTGGCCAATACCATAATCGGCGCGCCGATCGCTGGCATCGCACGCTGTGGTATTGGGGGCAATTTGTGTGCAAATGGCAGAGAGAACTTCATGGTTGGTCAGCTACAATATCGGGAAAAATGAATAACTTGGCTAGCACATGCAATATCCAGTCCAGCAACTATGTCAATTTTATGGCTTTGGTTTGACGTTCGACAAGCTTGACTTAGCGTCATCATCGGCAAAAAAATGGCATGCCAGCTGACATGCCATTTTCAGCTTCATCATGGATGGATATTGAACCGCACCTCTCCGGTGCGCTTCTCGGTTGAGAAATCAATACAAATCAAACCGGAAGTTGGAAACATAGGCGGGATCATATCGGTCACAAACTCGGCTGTCAGGTAGCCGACTAATGGCAGATGAGACACGATCAACACATTCTGGTAATGATGCACATCAATCAGGGCATTGACATAGTCAGCAACCTGCTCTGAATCTCCGTACGGGGTAATCTCCTCGCAGGTTTCTACTAGCTCAGCGGCAAAATGCTTAGAGATGGCCTTCCAGGTTTGCTGCGCGCGGACATAAGGGCTGACCAATACTTTGTCGAACTTGGCAAACCCTTTTTCTGCACAAGCTCGCGCGACCGCGATCGATGCACTGTGGCCATGGTCGGTCAATGCTCGTTCAGCATCGCTGTGAGCAAAATGTTCCGCTTCCCCATGGCGCATGATAAAAATATTCATGGCGTATTCCTGATACTATCCCCACCCTAATCGATGAGTGGCTTTTTGTTTTTATTTTGGCTTGAAGGCCGCTCGACTGAGCAATAACTTTGATTGGCAGTCATACCTGACTTTCATTTATCAATAATTATATCAACTCTTGCCTGAAAGACTCAGACTTTGTTAACACTCTTTGAAGCGCCGCTAACAATCCGCAGACAGGTGTGTTTTGCTCATATTTCTCAAACAGATAGTTTGCAGTCAGCGCGTTCCGAGTCATAATTACTCTATTGTCTATAAGATAACTCGCAACGGTATCGAGCCAGTGTGATCACATTCGCCTTTAGCCGTTGGTCTTTGATCACTTTTGGAGTAGTCAGTCGTGCACATCAGCCCTAATGACACCAATCAATACCGCTATCTCACCCTTAGTAACGGTGTTCGTGTTCTGTTGATTCACATCCCTGACGCACAAAAATCCGCGGCGGCACTTGCTGTCAATGTGGGTCACTTTGACGATCCTATTGATCGCCAAGGCATGGCACACTATCTCGAACATATGCTGTTTCTCGGCACGGAAAAGTATCCTAAAGTGGGCGAGTTTCAAAGCTATATCAGTCAACATGGTGGCGGGAACAACGCTTGGACAGGCACGGAGCATACTTGTTTCTTCTTTGATGTGACGCCTAATGTTTTCGAGCAAAGCTTAGATCGCTTTAGCCAGTTTTTTACCGCACCGTTATTTAATTCAGAAGCGCTCGACAAAGAGCGTCAGGCTGTGGAGTCTGAATACAAGCTCAAGCTCAATGATGACTCAAGACGCTTGTTCCAAGTGCACAAAGAGTTGGTCAACCCAGCCCATCCGTTCAGCAAGTTTTCGGTGGGCAACCTCGAAACATTGAGTGACAGAGATGGAGAGTCGATTCGCGGCGAAATCGTCGATTTTCACTACCAAACCTACTCTGCGGATTTAATGACTCTCAGCTTGGCCGGACCCCAATCTCTCGATGAAATGGAAGCTTGGTGTCATGAGATGTTTTCATCGATTCCCAATCATCGCCTGGCGGGAAAATCTGTGTTGGTCCCCTATTGTGATCAAAACTCCACTTCGATCTTGGTGAATGTCGAGCCAGTCAAAGAGATACGAAAGCTTATCCTCACCTTTCCCATGCCTAGCGTGGATGAGTATTATCAGTCTAAACCTCTCTCTTATTTTGCCCACCTGCTCGGCTATGAAGGCAGCGGCAGTTTAATGCTCGCGCTCAAAGAGCAAGGATGGATTACGTCACTGTCGGCTGGCGGCGGTACCAGTGGCAGCAACTATCGCGAGTTCACTGTCAGCTGTGCTTTAACACCAAGCGGCCTCGATCATGTCGATGAAATCACTCAGTCTGTATTTAGTTATCTAGAGTTGATAAAAAGCCAGGGCCTCGACGAGTGGCGATACTTGGAAAAACAAGCTGTCTTAGAATCTGCGTTTCGTTTCCAAGAGCCGACACGTCCGCTCGATATGGTCAGTCATTTAGTGGTCAACATGCAGCATTACCAGCCAGCGGATGTCATCTACGGTGATTTCATGATGAGTCACTACGATGAGTCGCTGCTTAAGCAACTGTTGAGTTATTTCACCCCAGATAATTTGCGCACGACCTTAATTGCCCACGGCTATGCCTATGACCGCCACGCCAAGTGGTACTTTACCCCTTATTCGGTGACGCGCTTTTCTTCTGAGCAACTGGAGCTGTACCGTCAACCCAGTCCCCTTTCTTTTTCGCTACCCGATAAGAACCCGTTTATTTGCTACGATCTTGATCCTAAAGAGCTAGAAATTAGCCACGATACTCCGCAAGTATTGGAAGAGTTACCTGGATTCAAGCTATGGCACTTGCAAGATACCGAATTCCGCGTTCCGAAGGGGGTCGTTTATGTCGCCATAGACAGCCCACATGCGGTAGCCAATCCGCGTAACATAGTCAAAACCCGACTTTGCGTGGAGATGTTTCTTGATAGCTTGGCCACCGATACCTACCAAGCAGAAATCGCCGGAATGGGCTACAACATGTATGCCCATCAAGGTGGCGTCACCTTGACCTTATCAGGGTTTAGCCAGCATCAGCCAGAGTTGATGAAACTGATCCTGACCCGTTTTGCCCAGCGTGATTTCAGCCAGCAACGCTTTGCGTCAATTAAGCAGCAACTAATGAGAAATTGGCGCAATTCAGCCCAAGATCGTCCAATTTCACAGCTTTTCAATGCGCTAACAGGCATTCTACAGCCCAACAACCCTCCCTATCAGGTACTACTAGAGGCACTGGAATCCATACAGGTCGATGAGCTCGCCAGCTTTGTGGATGCGATTTTAGCCGAGTTGCATGTTGAGATGTTTGTCTATGGAGACTGGACCAAAGCTGATGCCCTCTCCCTGGGCAATACGCTCAAAGATGCGCTGCGGGTGAAAAACCAGCAATACGAAGAGGCATTGCGCCCATTGGTGATGCTCGGTGAGAATGGCACCTTCCAGCGTGAAGTGGTGTGTGATCAAGAAGACTCTGCAATTCTGGTTTACTATCAATGCGATGATACCAGCGCGAAAAGCATCGCACTTTACTCACTCGCTAATCACCTGATGTCGGCGACCTTTTTTCATGAAATTCGAACCAAGCAGCAGCTGGGTTATATGGTGGGAACCGGCAACCTGCCGCTCAATCGCCACCCTGGCATCGTACTCTATGTTCAGTCACCCAATGCCGCGCCTGTCGATTTAATCCGTTCCATCGACGAGTTTCTCAACGCGTTCTACATGGTATTGCTCGAACTTAACGAGTATCAATGGCACAGCAGTAAGCGCGGTCTTTGGAATCAAATTGCGACACCTGACACCACGCTAAGAGGAAGAGCCCAGCGGTTGTGGGTCGCGATTGGTAACAAGGATATCGAGTTCAATCAAAAAGAAGTGGTACTGGCCGAGCTTAAAAAACTGACTCGCACCGACATGATTCGTTTTGTGGTCAATGAACTCAAACCGCGCATGGCCAATCGACTAATTATGCATGCCCAAGGGAACGCGCATCACGAGTCGCAACCGCTGGATTTGGGACAAGAGATTGGCTCAATTGAAGAGTTTCAATTGAGGCCAAAAGACACTGAATTAGGCTGATTGTTCCGATTCAACGATACGCTTCAATGAGTGCGGGTGCAGTTTGATACACACTCCCTGATATTTAAAGGCCACGGTGGGGTTATTGAGTCTTTCCCCTTCGCCTTTAGGGCTGGATAGCTTCACCTTAATGCCCAAACGCTCGAGTTGTTGCCACTGTGTTGCTAAGCCTGGAAAGCGTACTTTGAGGTCCTCTAAATAGGCTTGAGCGGTTTGTGCCGATGAGGGAATGACAAACTCTACGTGCTCCCAACTTTGCTGTGGATACTGTTTTCCGGGTGCTGGATATGGCAGCTCTAGACTCTCGATTTGCCAATGCAAGGCAGTCAGTGGGTTGTCGAACAGTATGACGACAATCGGGCGGCCATTAATTTTCGCTTGAGAGATCACTTGACCATGCTTTTGCCACTCCTGATGAGCCAGTTGTGCCAGTTCCGTATCGTTGATTCGCAAAGCGATGTGATCGGCTTGAAAGTCACTGAGATTAATATGCAAAATCTCGCTTAAAGTCTGAATTTTATGCATAAAGTCATCAAGCTTTGCCAGCAATTGCTCTGGCATTAACTCAGCGTTTGTCAGTGTTTCACCCATTTTTATCGACCTAGAATGTTGATTTTTCCGCAATACTAACAACATCATTAGTAAAAGTGGAAAATTTCCCAATTAACTCCCTATATGCGCGCCGATAAAGTTGCTATTATGTGCGCCAAATTTATGAACCAGATCAAGATATACATTCACTCCACCAGGTGGATATTATTCAGCATTTTCCTTACTAGGGCTGAAAAGAAAAGAATGTATACCTAACCAATTCCCAAGAATTGAAGGAAGCGCGTGTGAATATCCAAGCACTTATTAACGACAAAGTATCTCAGGCTCTAGAAGCCGCTGGCGCACCGGCAGGCAGTCCTGCGGCAGTTCGCCAATCTGCAAAACCTCAGTTTGGTGATTACCAAGCGAACGGTGTAATGGGCGTTGCAAAAAAACTAGGTACTAACCCACGTGAGTTTGCCCAAAAAGTTCTGGATGTTCTTGACCTTGATGGGATTGCAAGCAAAACCGAAATTGCAGGCCCAGGCTTTATCAATATTTTCTTAAGTGAAGAGTTCCTTGCGAAACAAGCCGAAGCAGCTCTACAAGACGCTCGTCTTGGCGTAAGCCCAGCCGAGCAGCAAACGATTGTTGCTGATTACTCAGCACCAAACGTTGCCAAAGAAATGCACGTTGGACACCTTCGCTCAACCATCATTGGTGACGCCGTGGTTCGCACGCTAGAGTTTCTTGGCCACAAGGTCATTCGCGCCAACCACATCGGTGACTGGGGCACTCAGTTTGGTATGTTGATCGCCAACCTAGAGCGTGTTCAGCAAGAATCAGGCGAAGTGTCAATGGAGTTGTCTGATCTTGAAGCCTTCTATCGCGAATCGAAAAAGCTTTATGATGAAGACGAAGAATTCGCCGTAAAAGCGCGTAACTACGTTGTTAAGCTACAGAGCGGTGATGAGTATTGTGCGGAGATGTGGAAGAAACTGGTCGATGTCACTATGGTACAAAACCAGCGCAACTACGACCGCCTAAATGTCTCGCTGACCCGTGATGACGTGATGGGCGAGAGCATGTACAACGACATGCTGCCAGGTATCGTTGCCGATCTGAAAGAGAAGGGTATCGCCCAAGAAGACGATGGTGCGCAAGTGGTATTCCTAGATGAATACAAAAACAAAGACGGTGAAGCGATGGGTGTCATCATCCAAAAACGCGACGGCGGCTTCTTGTACACCACCACAGACATTGCTTGTGCTAAGTACCGCTACGAAACCTTAGGTGCTGACCGTGTGCTTTATTTCATTGATTCACGCCAACACCAGCACCTAATGCAAGCTTGGACTATTGTTCGCAAAGCAGGCTACGTTCCTGAAGAAGTCACTCTAGAACACCATGCATTTGGCATGATGCTGGGTAAAGATGGTCGTCCATTTAAGACTCGCGCTGGTGGTACTGTTCGCCTTGCTGACCTACTTGATGAAGCTGAAGAGCGCGCGATCAAGCTCATTGAGTCGAAAAACCCTCAGCTCGATGCACAAGAGAAAAAGAACATTGCTAACACAGTCGCAATGGCAGCGGTGAAATACGCCGACCTCTCTAAGCATCGTACGACAGACTACGTGTTTGACTGGGACAACATGCTGGCGTTTGAAGGCAATACGGCTCCTTACATGCAGTATGCTTACACACGTGTTGCCTCTATTTTTGCCAAAGCTGGCATTGCTATGGATCAGCTTGAAGGCGATATCAAAGTCACTGATGAGAAAGAAAAAGCGCTGATTGCTAAATTGCTTCAGTTTGAAGAAGCGGTGCAATCTGTTGCTCGTGAAGGTCAACCGCACATTATGTGTAGCTACCTGTTCGAACTCGCAGGTCAGTTCTCAAGCTTCTATGAAGCATGCCCAATCTTGAGCAGCGAAGACGAATCAGTGAAATTGAGTCGTCTAAAACTGGCAGCGTTAACGGCTAAGACCATCAAGCAGGGTCTAGCACTACTAGGCATCGAGACGCTAGAGCGCATGTAAGAGTTTCGAGTTTCGAGTTTCGAGTTTCGAGTTTCGAGTTTCGAGTTTCGAGTTTCGAGTTTCGAGTTTCGAGTTTCGAGTTTCGAGTAAATTTGAAAGGTTGACGTGAGAACGTCAACCTTTTGTTTTATTTGGCGTATACTCTGGTCATCATTCCCCATTGGAACACGATTATGAGTTTTGAACTTCACCCTCGACTGGCGCAAGACACGACAGTGATCGGTCACTTTCCGCTTTGTGTCGCGCTACTACACCGCGACAATGCAGTGCCTTGGGTTATTTTAGTCCCAAAGCGAGCGCAGCTAAAAGAGCTTCACCATTTACCGATGCAAGAGCAACAGCAGTTTTTGCTGGAATCGCAAGCAGTCAGTCAAGCACTTGAAGCCACCTTCCGCCCAGATAAACTTAACCTCGGCGCGCTCGGGAATATGGTGCCACAGCTGCATATTCATCACATTGCAAGATTTAGTGACGATATTGCTTGGCCAGGTCCAATCTGGGGCAATACTGAGGGGCAATTTCGCGACGACCAGCAGCAGGAAGAGATACAGAGACGAATCGCCAATGTCCTCTCTCTAAGTAGCTTGTTTCAGCGCCAATAATAAAGCCGCTCCAAAGAGCGGCTATGGTTACATGGTGACAGCCATTGGTAATTGGTGGTGAGCAAGATAGCGGTACCTAATACGAGTCACTCGTTGCTTATCATTGGTATCAACCAAGCGCGATACTTTCCCTTTGCTTATCCAAATCGATAGCATCGCATCTACGCCATCTTCACTAAGGTGAAACTGCTTGGCGAGATCTTTGCGGCTAACGCAGCCATGTTGCTCTATGTGCTGTTTCAGTTGAGTCAAGATCATAGTGCTGGCGACTCCACTAACTGGATCTGTTTTTGTCCAAATCGCTTCAACATTCGATAAGCGATAAAGCCCACCAAAATGATGGCCACAATCCAAGTGGTACTTTGTAGCGGATGCTCAACAAAGTGAGAGGCTTGGTAGTACAAGGTTGCGCTTGCGTACGCGAGACCCATGGTCCAGGTCGCAATAAAGCGTGCGTAGTGAACGCCAAACTCACGCACATAAGCACCCATTGCAGCGACACAAGGCGTGTAGAGCAAGATAAACACTAAGTACGCCATGGCGGCACTACTTGAGGCAAAGAAGGCTTTTAAGTTACCAAAGATTGCCGAGTCTACCTCTTGCTCTTGAGCAACAGCTTGGCTGTCTGATAAATCCCCCACTTCAATGCCGAGCGGATCAGAATAACTAAGGCTGGCGAAATTATCAGGAATGGACATCAACGCCTCTTCAAGGCTTGCCTTTAGGTCAAATTGCTCCGTTTCCCCTTCACTTGGCGCATATAAACTATTCAAGGTGCCGACGACTGCTTCTTTGGCAAAAATTCCGGTAATGATACCAACGGTAGCTGGCCAGTTATCTTGTTGGATCCCCATCGGCGCAAACACTGGCGTGACTACTTGCGCAGCCTTAGACAATAGCGAGCTTTCACTATCCTCATGGCCAAAGGTGCCATCAGTGCCGACAGAGTTAAGGAAACTTAGAATAGTGACCACAATGACGATCGTTTTTCCTGCCCCGAGGACAAAGCGCTTCAACTTTTGCCATGTTTTTATCACCACATTGCGCATCGTTGGCAACTCGTAGTCTGGCATTTCCATCACTAGCGTGTCACTCGAGCCTGGATACAGGGTGTGCTTCAGTACCAATCCGGTTAGCACCGCCGCCACTATGCCCAGAATGTACAGAGCAAACACCACGTTCTGACCATTATCAGGAAAGAATGCGGCGGCGAACAGCGCGTAAACGGGCAAGCGTGCACCACATGACATAAATGGGGCCATTGAGGCAGCCAGCTTACGTTCGCGCTCTTGGTCTAGCGTTCGCGTCGCCATGATAGAGGGAACGTTACAGCCAAAACCCAACACCAAAGGCACAAATGCTTTCCCCGGTAAGCCGATTTTCTGCATGACCTTGTCTAAAACAAACGCAGCGCGCGACATGTAGCCAGAGCTTTCAAGTAGCGCCAAAAACAGGTAAAGACAGGCGATTACCGGAATAAAAGTCGCAACCGTTTGAATCCCTCCACCGACGCCATCAGTAACAATCGTGACTAACCACACAGGTAAATGATCATCCAACAGATAGTGGCCGCCATCCACCAATAAGGCCCCAACCCCAATGTCAAAGAAGTCGATAAAAGCGCTACCGATGTTGATGGAGAACATAAACATCAGGTACATCACCACAAAAAAGAACGGAACACCGACCCATTTATTCAAAATGACAGTATCGACCTTCTCGGTGAAGCTGTGGCTGAGCTTACCTTCCGAACGACGAACTCGTTGGCACAACTGATGTAAAAACGTATATTTCACATCGGCCACCAACAGGTCAACATCCAGTTCGATGCGTTGATGCAATGCGTTAATCTCTTCACGCTGCTGTTGGTGGAGCCCATTTAAAACCAGTAAGTCTTGTTCCAGCACACGAATAGCGAGGGCACGCTTAGATACCTCCGACTGAGACTCAAACAGCCCCTCGACATGCTCGATCGCCCGCTCAAATGGTTCGCCATAGTCGAGGCACAGTTCGTTCAACGTCACCCCAAGCACTAGGGCTTTGTGTAACCGCTGTTTGAATGCTTTAACTTGCGCGCTGTTGTTGGCGGAGATAGCCATCACCGGGCAACCTATGGTTTTCTCAAGCGCTTTAATGTTGATGTTCTGCCTTTCACGCTTGAGAGCGTCCATTTTGTTGAGCACCACAATCATAGGTCGACCAAGCTCACGCAACTGCAGCGTCATATACAAGCTTCGCTCCAGACACGTGGCGTCAACGACATTAATGATCAGATCCGCAGGATGAGTGAGTACCGCACGCGATGCAATGGACTCGTCAATGCTGTTGCCATCGTTACCACTGTCTAACGCGTAGATGCCCGGCAAATCAGTCAACAGAAACTCATCTCCAGAGTGACTGTATCGACCCGTTTTCTTTTCAACAGTGACGCCTGCCCAGTTGCCGACCTGCTGCTTTGCACCCGTTAAGCCATTAAAAAGTGTGGTTTTGCCGCTATTGGGGTTACCAACGGTAAGAATCGAATACTGCATTAATTGATCTCCACGTTCACTGATTCTGCAATCTTGCTGCGAACGGCGAGTGAAACACCACGCACCTCAACTTGAAGCGGGTCGCCCATTGGCGCACGTCTTATTAAGGTCACGGGGGTTTGAGGCAACAACCCCATTACCATTAGCTTTTTTCTTACATCATTTGAAAGGTGCTCAAAGCCAGTAATTGTTGCTTTTTGCCCCTGCTGGAGTTGTGACAGTTTCATAGACAAGCCATTTAGATTAAAATGAGAACTATTGTTATTAACGATTGCAATAGTATCCATACCATTTATCGATAGTCTTGTTTGAAATCAAAGTTTGCAGCTATAGCAGAGTAAAAATCGTTAAAAGCGACTCCGTTAAATTCGTCAAAACAAGCAAAAAACGCCACTTTCAGTCACATCGGCCTTTAACTCCACATCATGACAGACGAGCAATTTCCCATATTATCAACCACTTAAAATAGTGTCGTTTTTCTTATGTCACCTTGGCGTTAATTTTATAAGTAAAATAAGTGGGTGAGGATATAGTTAATTACGTCGAGAGGGAGCACCCTTTAGACAACAACATTGAATTCCAGAGGTGGTGCCTAGCGCGCCACTCCGGCAGCAAGCGAAGGTGTCATTGGCACCCGTGGTATGGTCCCCCCGGCCGTACCACGATATTTTTTTTCTTTTGTCCCGATTGTCACTCCCCTACCAGCCCTCATAGAAACGTGTCACGCGATTTCTCACACAAAGTAGCAAAACAAAGTAACTACTAGCTCACTGTCATCTATTGATTCTCGGAATATCGCTACGCGATAGTGGCTGTGGCAACACGGCTTTGCTCCCATACCAATCGAATCGATTGGCTGATGCTTGTGGCTGGTTAAAAACGCAGATAGCTGCGCTAAAGATTAGGTGGGTAGAACAATAGTTAGCAGCACAGACCAACGATTACATCAAACAGCCACAATGACTCTAGGTATTGATACTGATTGAATCGCTACAGCGCTTCTTGCTGTTCTACGAACTGGGTGGGGGACAAGCCGAAACGATGTTTGAATCGCTGGCTGAAGTAGGAAGGGTCATTGAAACCGCACTCAAAGGCGACGTCAGACACCTTGCCACCCGCTAGTAGCCGTCGACAAGCATTGTCCAAACGAACGTCAGTCAAATATTCAGTAAACGTTTTATCGAAAGCGGACTTCACTCGGCGCTGAAGGCTGCGTTCTGACACAAACAAGTGTTTAGCGGCCGCTGAAGTACTAAATTCCGGGTCACTGTAGTGCTTCTCAACCAAATAAGTCAGTTTTTCGAGCCACGGGTCATGCTCATGTTTCTGAAGAGAGACATCATCACTCGGCGTGGTGGCGGTGGTTTGCTCTTCAAACGCCTCGCTATTGGGCCATGACAGCTCAATCAGATTACGTTCATTCGATGCATGACGATACACCCTACCGCCACTCTGTTCGACCAACTGGGCAAACTCGTCGCTGTTGTCCCCTTCGCCATCCATCACTGGATTGCCTTGGTCGAGTATCGCAACCGTCACCCAGTCGTCACGCTGCTGCAACTGGATCATCACGGTTTGATTGCGATAGCAGCGCTTTACGATACTGGCGAATATCAGGTTGAATACTTCATCAAGGTTGAAACGCTCCAGACTGACATAAAAATCCTGTGGAGTTTCAATCTCAATGTGGATCGCCGCTTTATCGAGATCCTCTTGCCAGCCACGTGTGACAGACTGAAGAATCAAACTTAAATTATAAACCGGACGGGCTTGGCCATTGGTTGAGCGCGTGTTAAGCAACAGTTCGAGCTCGTTGACCAAATATTCCACCGCCGAACGCCCGCTTTGTAGCTGTTCGGTTTGGTTGAGAAGTTTATTTCGTAATGCATGAACTGACTCAATGAAAATGAGTCGCCTAACTTGCAACTGTTTACGCAATTGCTGATTGTTGCTGACTAAGATCCGACTTTGGTGCCTAAGTTGATTGGTTTTGAGAGCGACTTGAGCGCGCAGCTCTCGGTTTGAATTGGCCATGATTCGCGAGCGCCAATAAACAACCAATGCTAAGGCAAGCGTCACTATCAACACATAAATAACTAAAGCATAAGAGGTGAGATACCAAGGTTCACTGACAGCAAAGTCAAAGCGCTTGATCGCGCTGCGCTCCATCCCATTGCGTACTGCGCGTACTTCCAGTGTATAGTCGCCAGCCTTGAGGTGTTCGATCGATAGCGTCGCTCCGTCAAGCAGCTGCCACTTATCATCATGATTTAAACGAAACTCAAGGTTGAGATTGCTGGAGCTGGGAATAGTGCCAAACTGGAAAAACAGTGAATCCCCATAGTTAGCACGTAAACGCTGCCGCACCGTGTTGCCTAATGAAAACAGTTGTTGGTTACGCTGTATTTGACTGAAGATCACTTCAACTTGCGGCATTGCCGAGTCGATCAGTTGCTCGGTATCCACCTCGATAAAACTCTGACGTGCCCCAAGAACTAACCGGGATAAATTTCCACTGCTAAAACTGCAAAGTCCTGCAATAAACTCATTGTTTATCAGTCCCAACGGTTCGCCATAGTGGGCTAAAAGCTCACCGGAGCTGGCGTATCGAGACAAACCACTGGAGGACGTTAGCCAGATACCATTGTCATTGTTCAAAATACATTGCGGGGTAACATGGCCATCCATCATAGTTAACGGCTGGGTTTGCAGCTGGGATATGTTGAGCTGATAAGCACCATAGCGACCTGCAATCCAGAGCTGTTTCGATGACACAGGCTCGATATCCACCACCTCACCGTAACGAGTGCTTTCACCAACAAAACGGACCTCACCATCTTGGAGCAAATAGATGCCATGGTCAGTGCCCAGTGCTAAAGAACCGTGAGAAATGAGTGAAAGATCGGTAAGTTTTGCTGGCAAGTATTGGTCTATCATCCAATCAGAGCCCAACGAGGTGTAACTTCGGCTGCCAAGATGATAACTCCACAACTGGCTATCGCCCGCTCCCCACAGCAACCCTTGCTGATCCAATTCGATAAACCGCACATTTGTTTGCTTCAAGGCGTTTGGCAAGTCATCTTGAATGACTTCTCCCGTCACCTCATCGATACAGACTATGCCCTGCTTAGTCGCTAGCCATAGCACGCCATCGCCTTGCTCAAAATCGTTCACCTCTCCCCAATAAACAAGCTCGCGACGATCTAAAGCGTTAGCACCCAAGCGATAGAGTCGGCGGTTGGTCAGCATCCAATAGCCATCTTGGGTTAAGTTTGGCTCTATCTTTATCGCGACCTCGCTATTTCTCCCAGGCCCAGCAAATAGGTTGTCATGACGAACAAAGTGGCGTGAAAAAGTAGAAAAATAGCGCACTCCGCGGTCGGTTGCGATCCACATCCCACCCTGCTGATCGTTCAGCAGTGCATAGATCTTTTCACCGCCGAGCGCATCTCCCGCCCATATACCTTGATCAAACCGGCTGGTTTTCCCGCTCGAAAAAGTATACACGTATAGCCCTAATTCGGTGCCAATCCAATAAGCTTGCTCAGTCTCAGCGACACTGAGCACATGACTGTTGGAGATCTTTATAACAGGCTGATTGGGCTGATAAATATCAACCACAAACGCGCCGCTTAGGCTACCAATAACCAGCTCATTGCGCGATGGAGAGAAATACAGGGTTTCAATGTAGTTTTTCCCTGAGCTCGTCACATGCTGAAACGTCTGTTGGTCGGATAAAAAGGCCCCGGAGCTTGTCGCTAACACCCATTTCGAGTAAACAAACTTTGCATCGGTAATGCTGATATTTGGCGATTGATTGTATTGGTAAAGTTCAGCGAGTGAGTACCGTTCAAGCTGCTGGGTATCGATATGATAGGTGTAAAAGGAGTCCTGATCTGACAACCAGATGAATCGCTGCGATGCGCCTATAGATTGGATTTCAGTGCCAGGCGTCAAGCTCAACATGAGCTGTTTTTCTTGATTCGGCACCGTACGATACAGTTCGTTGCGGAAATAGGTCCAAAACGCATTATCAACAAATGCCAGTTGCTCAGCGTCATGCTCCAGCGCCGAACCAAGCCTTGGCATGATATGTTCACCATCAAAAAATAAAACTTGGTTGCGTACATCTTGCAACCAAATCCCGCCTTCACCGCCATGAAACAAGCTTTTCGCCGCAATATTCTTCCCCTCCGCCAGACTAGGTAGAGGGTAAAAAACTTTTGGCGATGAGTTAAAAGACTGAACAGTGGCGCTAAATAGCATAACGCACAAGATCAGTATTAGCTTGTTCACTTATTTCAATCCCGAAGCAGCAAGGGTTTATCATTTAGATAAACATGAGCCGCACTGCGACCCAGTTATTATTTTGTGATAATAATTATCTAATAAATAAGTATATTAACAAGCTAAGTGACGCTATTTCGTCGTCAGTTTATCGGTGACTTCACAGATAAGCTGACAACACATCGCTCTTATGCATATAAAGAGCATATTATTTAGCCGATAGACATTGAGCAAAGTTATCAGCCATCGTTTGTTTAAAAGTAAAGTAACCGCCCTGTTTTGCTTCAATATCACTGCCGATCGGGTCCAGTTCACCCATAGCAACGTCACTGCCTCGGGTCACCGATTGAACCACGGCAGGCGTAAACTGAGGCTCAGTGAACAAACAGTAGACCTCATCACTGGACAATGCTTGACGGATTGAGATCAGTGTCTTGGCCCCTGGTTTTCTATCCGGGTTAATCGTAAACGCGCCTATATGATTCAAAGCGAAATCCTGCTCAAAATAGCCGTAGGCATCATGAAACACGTAGTAACCACGTTGCTTAACAGGCTCAAGTTGTTGCTTTATCGATTGTTGTTGCGCGGCTAACTGTTGCTTAAATGACGCATAGTTTGCTTGGTACTGAGCCGCATTTTGTGGGTCAATCTCGCTCAGTTTGTTGGCAATCGCTTCTGCCACTTGCAGTGTCGGTTGATAGCCGAGCCAGAAATGAGGGTCGTAACTACCGTGGTCGTGGCCATCATGATCGTGATGATCGCTTTCAAACTCTCGTAATGACAAATTTGGAATGTCACTTAAAGTCAGTACCTTGTTTTGTGCTTCCAATATCTTGCCTAAAAAAGGTTCCAAGTCATGTCCATACCAGATAACAAGATCAGCACGTCGGATACGCTTGACGTCTGACGGTCGCAGCGCATAATCGTGCGGTGATGCGTTGGATGCTAGCAGCACATCTGGTGTAGTGACACCATGAGCAATTTCTAAACTGATCAATTGAATAGGTTTAATGCTAGTGAGGATATTGGTCGCATGAGCTGCGCCGATGGACGCGACAAGCAACATCAGCAAAGTGATAAAACGTTTCATGTTGTGTGAATCTGACTGGTTTAACTGGGAAACAAATGTTACATTATAACATTAAACAATTGCAAATGAGTTCTATTCATGTCGACTCTCGTCGAACTAATTGATATCAGTGTGGCCTTCGATCAGCGAAAAGTACTCGATAAGGTCAGTCTGCGCCTTAACCGAGGTGAGATAACCACACTGATTGGCCCAAACGGTGCAGGAAAATCAACGCTGGTAAAAGTACTGCTCGGCCTGCAACGCCAGTTCAGTGGCACTGTTCATCGAGCCAAAGGACTAAAAGTTGGCTACGTGCCGCAAAAACTCAAGCTCAACGATACTCTCCCACTCAATGTTGAGCGTTTTTTACGTTTGGCTGGCCGCTACAGCCGACAAGAAATCAATGATGCGCTCAAACTGGTTGGTGCCGAACACCTCATCGCGAGTAATATGCACTCCCTCTCCGGAGGAGAAAATCAGCGTGTGCTGCTAGCTCGAGCTTTGCTGCAACGCCCAGACTTACTCGTGTTAGACGAGCCGGCACAAGGCGTTGACGTGCAAGGTCAGATTGACTTATATGATCTGATTGACACGATTCGCCACCGTTTTAACTGCGCCGTATTTATGGTTTCACACGATCTGCACTTAGTGATGGCCAAAACCAGCAATGTCATCTGCCTGCAGCATCATATTTGCTGCTCTGGTGCGCCCGCAGATATCGCCCAGCACCCAAGCTACATTGCGCTGTTTGGTCAAAACCACCAGCAGTCACTAGCGTTTTATCATCACCAACACCAGCATCACCATCATGATTTGGCCGGTGAACCTGTTAAAGGAGAGGCTCTGAGTTGCTCCCATCATTCACACGGACACCATCATGATTGAGTTTTTAATCCCTTCCATTTTTGCGGGGCTAGGTATCGCTGCGATTGCCGGACCTTTGGGATCTTTTGTCGTGTGGCGCCGTATGGCCTATTTTGGTGATACTTTAGCCCACGCTTCTCTAATGGGGCTAGCCTTGGGCTTTTTGCTGGAGATTAATCTCTATCTCGCGCTGACGGTTTGTTGTCTAGCGCTGGCGGTGCTACTGGTCACGTTACAAAAGCAGCAATTGGTGGCGACCGATACCCTACTTGGGATCCTCGCCCACAGTTCACTGTCACTCGGCCTTGTTGCGGTGAGCTTTCTGGATAATGTACGTATAGATTTAATGAGCTATCTGTTTGGCGATCTGCTAGCGGTGTCACCGACTGACTTAATGTACATCTACTCAGGCGTTGTGCTCGTGGGTGCGGTACTGATGATATTTTGGCGTCCGCTCCTCGCAACCACAGTCAATGAAGAACTGGCTGCGGTGGAAGGTTACAACGTTGACTTGATGCGGTTAATTTTGATGCTATTGGTAGGGCTAGTCATTGCAATCGGTATGAAGTTTGTTGGGGCGCTGATCATGACCTCGCTATTGATCATTCCCGCTGCAACGGCGCGTCGATTTGCCAAAGCTCCCGAGCAAATGGCTCTGTTTGCTGCACTTATCGGCGCTATCGCGGTATTGCTTGGCCTGGCACTCTCTTGGCATTACGACACCCCAGCAGGCCCTTCTGTCGTGATCAGTGCGACCATGATGTTTATGCTGAGTCAATTCTATCGAGTTCGCAGCTAGCGAGAAGCGAGAAGCGAGAAGCGAGAAGCGAGAAGCGAGAAGCGAGAAGCGAGAAGCGAGAAGCGAGAAGCGAGAAGCGAGAAGCGAGAAGCGAGAAGCGAGAAGCGAGAAGCGAGAAGCGAGAAGCGAGAAAAATTTGAAGGGTTGACAGTTAATGTCAACCCTTTTCTTTTGAATTCAGGCATTTAAATCCAAATACTAGACAGCACTACCTGAAACTTTCGGCGGTCATTACAAGCCTCTCGAAGCTACGCACCCTCGTTGTGCAGTTCAAGGTTCGCTAGGTCTTGTTGAATTTCGCGCTGCACTTTGGCATCGTCACTACGCAGTGACTCAAGAAAATCCAGATAGCTCTGATCGATATCACCGGTCACATACTCGCCATTGAAAACCGAGGTTTCAAACTTGGCAATGTCTGTATTGCCTAAACCGACGGCTTCAACCAAATCTTGCAGTGTTTGGAAAATCAATTCATCTGCGCCAATTTGCTTACAGATAGAGTCAGTATCACGACCATGAGCAATCAATTCGCTCGCGCTTGGCATATCGATACCATACACATTTGGGAAGCGAATTTCAGGCGCAGCAGAGACCATAAACACCTTTTTAGCGCCTGAGTCGCGTGCCATCTCAATAATCTGCTCAGATGTAGTACCGCGCACAATTGAGTCGTCGACAAGCAAGACATTTTTGTCCTTGAACTCAGAGCGAATGGCGTTCAGCTTGCGGCGCACAGATTTCTTGCGCTGCTGTTGGCCTGGCATGATAAAGGTACGACCTACGTAGCGGTTTTTCACAAAACCTTGGCGATAAGGTTTATCAATCGCTTGAGCAATCTGCAAAGCAATATCACACGATGTTTCGGGAATAGGAATCACCACGTCGATATCCAAGTGACTGTATTCGTCACGAATACGCTCACCCAGTTTTTTACCCATCTCCACACGTGCACTGTAAACCGAGATTTTGTCGATAAACGAGTCAGGACGAGCGAAGTAAACAAACTCAAAAATACATGGGTTAAGTGTTGGGTTATCAGCGCACTGTTTAGTATGTAGTTGGCCGTCAAAAGTCGCGTAGATCGCTTCTCCAGGGGCAACATCACGGATAAAGTCGAAACCGACCGCATCAAGGGCTACCGACTCAGATGCCACCATATACTCTGTGACGCCATTCACTTCGCGCTTACCCAAGCACAGAGGACGAATACCATGCGGGTCACGGAACGCCACCATGCCATGACCGATAATCATCGCTGTGACGGCGTACGCTCCACGAATGGTGCGGTGAACATTGGTCACGGCGCGAAACACGTCGTCCGTAGTCACATTGCCTTTTACCGAATCAATTTCGTGAGCCAACACGTTGAGCAACACTTCAGAGTCCGATGTCGTGTTGATATGACGACGGTCTTTCTCAAACAACTTATCACGCACTTCTGCTGCGTTGGTCAGATTACCATTGTGTGCAAGCGTGATACCAAACGGAGAGTTAACATAGAAGGGTTGCGCTTCTGAGGCACTTGAGCTGCCTGCTGTCGGATAGCGAACATGACCGATACCTACGTTACCCTGCAGGCGCTGCATGTGCTTTGCTTCGAATACATCCTTGACTAAACCATTCGCCTTACGCAGACGAAAACGATTGCTTTCTATGGTACAAATACCCGCGGCATCTTGGCCACGGTGCTGCAATACCGTCAATGCATCATAGATAGACTGGTTTACAGGCGAAGTGCCCACGATTCCAACAATACCACACATGTCTTAACCCTCGATTTTCGACAATAGCTGGCGCTAAATCGCGCCAGATAAGAAACTTGATGTTGCTTGCAAGTGTTCAAAGAAAGGGGCAATCACTCGGCTAAACTCCGGTACCAATTGCGACCCTTTCCACCACTGCGAGTCTGGAAACGTAGTAAACGCGTCCATAAAAAAAAGTGCAGCTGAGACAATCAAAACACCGCGTAAACCGCCAAATACGATACCCAGTACTCTGTCTGTTCCCGATAACCCTGTTTTCTGCACCAATTGAGCGATCACGTAATTAACCAACGCGCCGACAATTAAGGTGGCAATAAACAAAGCTGCAATCGCGGCTCCGTTACGAATCATGTCATCTTCAAGTCGCGTAAAATACACCGCGAGTTTTGCGTAATACTGGCTGGCGATAAAAAACGCCCCAAACCAAATCACCAGTGACAATGCTTCTTTGGCGAAGCCACGAACTAAACTGATCAACGCTGACAAGCCGATCACACCCAAAATGACAATATCTAATGCATTCATCATGAACTTACATCTTAAGTTGGCGCGCATTTTAACAGAAAAAACGCTGACGCAAACGTTTTCTTATGGATTTAGTGGTTTAAATTTGAGCAACTGACCTTTCGAGCCAGTGATTTTTTCCAGTTCAATGATTTGGCGCTCAAGTTTACTCTTTGAAACATCTGGGCCGATAATCACCCGGGTAAAACCATTTTCTGGTTTGGTATGAGCCTGATAACCGCGCTTCTGCAGATCATTAACCAGGTTGTTGGCATTCTCTGCATTTTTTAGCGCCATAAGCTGAATAATCCAGCCGCTCTCTTGATACTCGTTGCGCTCAGGCACCTGCTTAACAACCACCTCCAAAGGTTGGTCATCAGCAGTTTCTATCGGCTCGGCTAAGTCGACTGGCGAGTCCGGTAAGCTGTGCGAGTCATCGATAGGGTCAAGAACCTCGAAGCTTTCTAAGTCGCTATCAAGTTCCGGCTTTAATGGGATACTCGCTATCTCTTCTTGATAGTGGGTCTTTTTGCCGTCCAGTACATCGGGTAACACAATCACTCCAATTGCGACCAAAATAACCGTACCTACTAAACGGTTTTGAAACTTGCTTGCCATTTATTCTCCTTTGCTCTGCCAGTATTCGAGCACTTCACCCACAGTGTGGAACGAACCTACAACTAGAATGACGTCTTGTGGCTCAGCTTGTGTCATCGCAGCTTTAAAAGCACTCACTGGGTCATTGTACTGCTCAGTATCCAACGGGATATGCTTTGCTAACTCACTCGCTTGTGCAGCGCGAGGCCCAGTTAAGGAAGCCGGATACCAATATTGTGAAATGGGAGCCAATGCCGACAAGGTCGCAGCAATGTCTTTGTCATGCAGCATCGCAACCACAGTGCGAACCACACGATTCGGATAGCTTTGCTGAACTCGCTCCACTAGATATTGCGCAGAGTGCGGATTGTGCGCGACGTCTAACAACACCGTCGGCTCGCTGCTTAGGTGTTGCATGCGCCCTGGTAGCGTAGCTTGCTTTAGGCCGTTGACGATGTTGACATCGGACAAATCAAGATGCGCAGTCGCTAACGCCATCAATGCTGTCGCCGCATTGGGTAAAGGCAGACCCGGAACAGGCAAATTATCTAAGGTGTAACCACCGTGGCTCCATTGCCACTCATGTTCACTGATTTGCTGATATTGGTATTGAATCCCAACCTGATATAGCTCAGCACCGATATCATCGGCATGGGCAGCCACGGTTGAAGGCGCTTTGGGTTGACCACAAATCGCAGGCTTGCCACTGCGATAGATGCCCGCCTTTTCAAAACCGATGACATTGATGTCGTCACCCAGCCAATCGACATGATCTAGGGCCAAACTGGTAATCACAGAGACATCATGGTCAACCACATTGGTCGCATCTAAGCGCCCGCCTAAACCCACTTCTAGCAGCACAATATCAACCTGTTCAGTTTGAAACAGTCTCAACGCTGCTAGCGTGCCGTATTCAAAGAAACTTAAGCTGATGTCGCCACGCTGTTGCTCAATAAAGGCGAATGATTGAACGATTTTCTCATCGGACGCATCTTGTCCATTGATTCGGACACGTTCATTGTAACGAATTAGGTGTGGGGAACTGTAAACACCGACTGAATATCCAGCGTCCAACAAGATGGCTTCCATCAAAGCACAGGTTGAGCCTTTGCCGTTTGTGCCAGCAACGGTAATGACTGTCGAGGCGGGTTTGGTCAGTTTGGCGGTTTGAGCAACGGCTTGTACTCGCTCAAGGCCGAGGTCAATTGCAGAGGTGTGGATGTTAGCTAAATAATCAAGCCACATCGACAGAGACGATGTGGCTTGTGGAATTTGGTTGTGACTCATCTAACTTAAACCAATTGATTGTGGTTGCTTGTTAGTGAGTTACTTTACCCTTTTTCGTCCGCTTCTGGTACAGAATAAGCGGCTTCATTTGGCGAATCGTTAACAGAAACCACTAATGGTGATGGTTTATTGTTCATCTTCGCCATTAAGCTACCGATGCGCTGACGCATTTCGCGGCGATCGACAATCATGTCAATCGCGCCATGTTCAAGCAGGAACTCACTGCGTTGGAAACCTTCTGGTAAGTCTTCACGCACGGTTTGCTCGATAACACGACGACCCGCAAAGCCGATCAGAGCTTTAGGCTCACCGATGTTGATGTCGCCCAACATCGCTAAACTCGCTGACACACCGCCCATCGTTGGATCGGTCATCACCGAGATAAATGGCAGGCCTTTCGCTGAAAGACGCTCAAGAGCTGCACTGGTTTTTGCCATTTGCATAAGTGACATCAGTGCTTCTTGCATACGTGCACCGCCACTGGCAGAGAAACACACAAGGCCACACTCATTTTCGATTGCCGCTTCAACCGCACGCACGAATCGAGCACCAACCACAGAACCCATTGAGCCGCCCATAAATGAAAACTCAAACGCACAAGCAACAATAGGTTGGCCTAGCAGTTCGCCCTTCATTACGATCAGAGCGTCTTTTTCTCCACTGCTCTTTTGCGCAGCAGACAGTCGATCTTTGTATTTCTTTGAATCTCGGAACTTAAGTTTGTCTTGCGGCTCAAGCTCATCAGCAATTTCGACACGGTTGTCTTCATCTAAAAACGTCTCGAGGCGACGACGAGCCTTCATACGCATGTGGTGGTCACACTTAGGACACACTTCTAGGTTACGCTCTAACTCAGCGTGGTAAAGAACCTGCTCACAAGACGTACATTTAGTCCAAACCCCTTCTGGGATAGACGCTTTACGAGAACTAACTATGTTGCTTTTTTCTAAAATCTTTTCAAGCCAACTCATGGAAGACCTTTTCTCTCTACTCCTGCGCTCAATGCACAGGATACAAATTCTGAATTTACGCGTGAGGATTAAAGCATATTAAATGCCAAGTGTAGACAAAAAACTGGTTGTACCTATTTCCTGACTACAGCTCTCACACACTAAAGCTCTGATTGTTTCGACAATTTATCACGGTTTAGTTCAGATTGTCGGGCAAAAACAGTGGCCCAATCGGCACTCTTGGCAATTCAAACTCTTGTGGGTAATCGACATCCACTAAATAGAGCCCTTCTGCTTTCGCTGTAGCCCCCGCTAGCTTGCGATCTTTCGCTTCTAGCAGCCATTTAATCCACTCTGGTTGTTGCTCACCGCGACCGACACAAATGAGGCTACCAGTAATATTGCGCACCATATGATGCACGAACGCATTCGCCTTTATATCAATCACCACGTATTGACCGTGACGGCTGACATTCAAATGCATCAAATTACGCCACGGACTTCGTGATTGACAATGCGTTGCACGGAACGAAGTAAAGTCATTTTCACCTAACAGGTACTGACCCGCTTGATGCATTTTCTTTTCATCCAGCTCACCATGATAGTGACTAACACCCGAAGAGAGAATGCCCGGGCGCAGCGCACTGTTGAAAATGATGTAGCGATAACGGCGTGCAGTAGCAGAAAAACGGGCATGAAATTCGTCTGGTACCTCTTTTGCCCAACGAACCGCAATGTCATGGGGCAAATTAGCGTTCGCTCCCATCGTCCAAGCCACCATCTTGCGTGATGCATGGGTATCAAAATGTACAACTTGTCCGGTACCGTGTACCCCTGCATCAGTACGGCCAGCACACTGAACTTCGATTGGATGGTTTGCAACAACACTCAATGCGCGCTCTAACTTTTCTTGAACGCTCTTGACCTCTTTTTGGCGTTGCCAGCCATAGTATTGAGTACCATTGTATTCGATACCTAAAGCTATTCTCATCGATATGTTCTCACTGGATTGGTTGACCTAGAAATCGGCCGAGAAGTATATACCAAAAAACAAGGGGGCTAAACTGCCCCCTTGGTTCATCGCCGAAATGTTCAGCTACGATTAATGGTATCAATCAGATTTTTTGCCTCGCGACGAATTTCATCGCTACCATCAACGATCGCTTCTTCAAGTAGCTTGATGGCTCCTTGAGTGTCATTCATTTCCATATAGATTTTAGCTAGGTCGAGTTTTCCTGCCGCTTCCGAGTTAGCGTCAATATCGGCAGCATCTCCAATATCACCGATGACATCAGGGAAATCATTCAGTCCAACATCAAGTTTTAACTCGTCGTCAATCTCTTGCTGCTCTTCCGATTCCACTTCCGCCATCAACTCATCAATGGTTCGGTATTGGCTTTTCTTCGGATCAAACTCTTCCAGGTCTGGCTGATTTTCCCAGTTCTCATCGAGTACTTGCGCTTGCTCAGGCAAATTGTCTTGAGACCAGATGGCCTGCTCATCTTCTGGAATATCATCTGAGATCTGCGCTTGTTGCTCTGGGGACAAACTGAAGCCATTCCAGTCCTCTCCCATTTCAAGCATTGCCTCGATGTCTAATCCAGCACTATCAGAGGTCACGCTGTCTATCGGACCATCAAACGAAAATCCGCTCGAATCTGAGGCATCTTCTGCAAGCAGTTCGTCGAATGCTTGTTCATCAAACTGCTGATTGGCCATGTCTATTGCATCTGAGCTCACTCGACTTTCAGCAGGGATCTCATCAAGCTGTGGAAGTTCAATATCATCAAGACCAAAATTTTCATCGCCTGATAGCTCATCATCCATTGATGGCTCTAGGTCAGCGAGCGCTTCATCTTCACCGTACTCAGGCAGGTCAAGATCATCGAGCTCTACTGGCTCTTCTTGAGCTTCAGCGACAGGCTCTTGCTGTGGCTCAGAATCGGCGAGCGCGTCTTCTTCACCAAACTCAGGCAAGTCCAGATCATCCAACTCGACTGGCTCTTCTTCAGCTTCCGCGACAGGCTCTTGCTGTGGCTCAGAATCGGCGAGCGCTTCTTCTTCACCAAACTCAGGCAATTCAAGATCATCCAGTGCGACTGGCTCATCTTCCGCTTCAGCAACAGGCTCTTGCTCTGACTCAGATTCAGAATCTGCTAGTGCGTCTTCTTCGCCGTACTCAGGCAAGTCCAGATCATCAAGCTCGACCGGCTGTTCTTGAGCTTCCGCGACAGGCTCTTGCAGTGGCTCAGAATCGGCGAGCGCTTCCTCTTCGCCGTACTCAGGCAAGTCCAGATCATCCAGCTCGACCGGCTGTTCTTGAGCTTCCGCGACAGGCTCTTGCAGTGGCTCAGAATCGGCGAGCGCTTCCTCTTCGCCGTACTCAGGCAATTCAAGATCATCCAGTGCGACTGGCTGTTCTTCCGCTTCCGCGACAGGTTCTTGCTCTGGCTCAGAATCGGCGAGCGCTTCTTCTTCACCGTACTCAGGCAATTCAAGATCATCCAGTGCTACTGGCTGTTCTTCCGCTTCCGTGACAGGCTCTTGCTCTTGCTCTGACTCAGATTCAGAATCGGCGAGTGCTTCCTCTTCACCAAACTCAGGCAAGTCCAGATCATCCAGCTCGACTGGCTCATCTTCCGCTTCGGCGACAGGCTCTTGCTCTGGCTCAAGTTCTGAATCAGCCAAAGCGTCTTCTTCGCCGTACTCAGGCAGGTCAAGATCATCCAGCTCGACTGGCTCATCTTCCGCTTCTGCGACAGGCTCTTGCTCTGGCTCAGAATCGGCGAGCGCATCTTCTTCACCGTACTCAGGCAAGTCCAGATCATCCAACTCGACTGGCTCTTCTTGAGCTTCCGCGACAGGCTCTTGCTGTGGTTCAGAATCGGCGAGCGCTTCTTCTTCACCAAACTCAGGCAAGTCCAGATCATCCAACTCGACTGGCTCATCTTCCGCTTCAGCAACAGGCTCTTGCTCTGACTCAGATTCAGAATCTGCTAGTGCGTCTTCTTCGCCGTACTCAGGCAAGTCCAGATCATCAAGCTCTACTGGCGCATCTTCCGCTTCAGCAACAGGCTCTTGCTGTGGCTCAGAATCGGCTAATGCTTCCTCTTCACCGTACTCAGGCAAGTCCAGATCATCCAGCTCGACCGGCTGTTCTTGAGCTTCCGCGACAGGCTCTTGCAGTGGCTCAGAATCGGCGAGCGCATCTTCTTCACCGTACTCAGGCAGGTCAAGTTCATCCAGCGCTACTGGCTCATCTTGAGCTTCCGCGACAGGCTCTTGCAGCTCGGGCTCGGATTCAGGTTCGGCGAGTGCTTCACTTGCCAATACATCTTCTTGCTGCGTTGTTTCGTTTTGCGGCTCATCAACCAACCAATCGTCATCTTGAGGTATACCGAATTCGTTTGGAATCGGCTCTGGCATTGGCGGTTGATTCTCGGAGTCTTTTGGAGTCTCTGGAGTCTCTGGAGTCTCTGGAGTCTCTGGAGTCTCTGGAGTCTCTGGAGTCTCTGGAGTCTCTGGAGTCTCTGGAGTCTCTGGAGTCTCTGGAGTCTCTGGAGTCTCTGGAGTCTCTGGAGTCTCTTCTACAGTCTGTTGCTGCTCTTGTTGAGCAAGCAAGTCTTCTTCCACTACCTCTGGCTGCTCTGATCCCGATAGCGGTTGAGAAGGTTCGAATTCCTCTTGCACGGACACTTGCACCAAAGGCTCTGATTGCGATTCAGGGCTCTCGACTTCATCAATCGCCGATTGCAACCAATCCTCTTCTTCGTCAATATCCGACGAGCTTTGGGCCTCTGGTTGTGCTTCACTCGACTCAGGTTGGAGTTGTGACGCCAGATCGGTGTCATCATCCTCTGCCTCAAGATTGAACTGCGGATTTTCGACCTCTTCTATCGCGCTGCTGAGCCAGTCATCTTCGTCATCGTCAAGTTCTGAGTCTTGCGACTCTGGCTCTGGCTCTGGCTCTGGCTCTGGCTCTGGCTCTGGCTCTGGCTCTGGCTCTGGCTCTGGCTCTGGCTCTGGCTCTGGCTCTGGCTCTGGCTCTGGCTCTGCAAGCTGAGTGTCGGCCTGTTGCGCTGGTGAGGCAAGTCCTTCTTGTTCAGAATCTTGTTCTAATAAATCGTCAAGATCCAACTCATCTAACAGCGGGTCACCTTCAGGAGCTGCACTGATCATATCGTCGATAAAGTCTTCGCTGACGAAATCTTTATCTTCTTCAACTTGTGGCTCGTCCACTGCTAGAGCATCTGGTTGCTCCGGTTCTTCGCTTTGACTTTCGATTTCCAGTAGTTCTTCGAAGAGGTCGGTTGCATCGTCACCGAGGTCTTGTTGACCATCGACATCCACTACCTCGTCGAGCAGATCCGTGCTTTGCTCCAGCGACACCTCTGGCTCATTGGATGGCTCAGTGCTTATTAATTCATCCAGTTCAGCGTCTAAATCAAACTCGTCGTCTTCTTCGATGACCTCATCGAGTAGCTCAGTGCTTGACTCTTCTAATTCCTGATCAACCGCAATCAGTTCGTCAAACACATCCGCTTCAGGCGTCTCCGATGACTGCTGGTCACTATCGTCATCAATCAATTCATCGAGTAAGTCGGTGCTGTCTGAACTGATCTCAACACTGTCTTCCTCAAGCATTTCATCGAGAAGCGCGGTATCGTCGATCGCATTGGCTTCCAAACTTTCCAGGTCGGCCTGCGCTTCCATTTGAGCAAAGATGTCGTCTATTTCACTGTCCGAGGCCAGATTCGGCTCAGCCAGAGGCTCGCTGGTGTCATCGCTTAGATCGAATGAATCATCATCATCTTGGTCGTCTTGAGTTTCGTTAAACAGGTCGTCGAGTAGTGATTGATCCAGCTCGTCACTGCCTAGCTCTTCACTCTCGTCATCACCGGCCAACAGTGCATCGAAGTCATCTTGCGAGAATCCACCTTCATCAGAAAGATCAAAGCCTTCGTCGTCATCATTGTCTTCGATGACCACTTCATCCAGCGCGCGCTCCATCTCCTCAAGACCCAGCGCTTTATCTTCACTGTTAACGCTAATGCCATTCGAGCTAAGTTCACCTTCTGCCAGAGATTCATCAAGATCGCCATCATCACCGATACCGGCAAATGGATCGTCACCATCTTCACCTTCTAGGTTGAAGTCCAGATCACTGTCATCCAAATCGGCAAAGACATCGTCTTGGTCTGCCTCGCTCAGTTCAAGCTCGGTGTCATCACCAAACAGTTCCTCACTGTCACTCGACTCACCGAATAGGTCATCGTCCAACAGCAGATCATCATCAATATCGTCGTTGAGCGTTTCAGGGGTCGCAGGAGCAACTGGCTGAACAGGCGCTTGCTCAACTGGCGCTTGTGGCTCGGTCTGTTTCGAGCGACGACCAAGCAGCATCATCACCAATAGACCGATCAGTAGTCCTGGAATAATCGCCAGTGCTGCCACAAGCCAAGTATTGGAAAACAGCTTATCCAAGGACGATGGGGCCATCTTTTGCTCTTCAGCTAGACGACGTCGTTCCTCTTCCAGCAGTTTTTCAACCTCTAAACGAATACGATCCTCATCGCTTAGCTCATCTTTCAACACATCGACTTCAGATTGAACTTCAGCCAGCATTAAGCGTAATTTGTGGTTCTTCTCTTCCAGTGCCATCAACTCACTTTCGGAGTCCTGCAGCTGGTTCTCCAACATGGATACCTGCTGACGCTTCTCACCTTCGGCTAAGGCCTTTAAATCATCCTCGGCTGGTGCTGGGCTTGATGTTGCTTCTGCTTGAGCGTTATTCGCGGCATCTGGCGCTGGCTGGTTAGAGGGAACTGATGCCGGTGGCGAAGTTGGATTGACAGATGGCGCTGGCTCAGGTCGCTTGTCTAAACGCGCCTGATGCGCCGCCATAACATTGACGGCGTCTTGCGTCGAAACACCGCGCACTTGATCCAAAGAGGGAATACGCAACGTACTTTGAGGAATGAGTTCGTGAATGTTTTGGTTGTCAAACGCTTGAGGGTTAAGTTGGAAAATGGCGTAAAGCGTTTGCTGCACCGTCACTGAGTTAGCGGGTCTAAGCCGGGTGGCGATTGACCACAAGGTCTCTTGTTCTGTCGTCGGGCCGTAAAAACGGAAAGGCTCTGCTGTGGCACGTGCGTTACGGGAGACTGGCTCTGAGAATTGGGGAGAAGTTTGAATCTCACCATTAGGGCCTTTAAGGCGAATGCTCTCCGCATTAACGATAGATGTTTGAGTCACGGCAACCATTGCTAAAGGCAATAGTAGACGCTGTAGAATTCGACGCATATAAGGCTCAGCTATGTGCTCAATTAATTAAAAATACAATGATCTGTTAAATATATCGGATAAACCCACCAAAACTATAGGTGTAGAGCTAAAAAATGTGTGTCCGACGCCATATTCGCATTAATCTCACACAATTTTTCTGGATTCGATTAAAAAAGCCTCACACTAAGGCGAGGCTTTGTATTGCTGTCGATTTAACCTTACTTAGTAGTAATCGCGAATCAGCACTTCGGCAATTTGCACTGCATTGGTAGCGGCCCCTTTGCGAACGTTGTCCGCCACTACCCAAAGGTTTACACCGCTATGATGGCTGATATCGTTTCGAATGCGTCCGACCATCACATGGTCCTTGCCACCTGCGTCACGAACTTGAGTTGGGAAGTCTTCACCTTGGAACACTTCAACGCCTTCCGTTTGCTCAAGCAAGTTGATCACCTCTTGCGCGTCAATCGGCGCACAGGTTTCTAAGTGAATTGCCTCGGCATGGCCATAGAAAACCGGCACTCGAACGCAAGTCGGGTTCACTGTGATACCCGGATCATTGAAGATTTTCTGCGTTTCCCACACCATTTTCATCTCTTCGCGGGTATAACCGTTTTCCATAAATTGATCGATTTGTGGAATACAGTTAAAAGCGATTTGCTGGGAGAACTCATTATTTTCTGCTGGCATGCCGTTAAGCAACTTAGCCGTTTGACCTGCCAGTTCATCGATACCCGCTTTACCTGCACCAGAGACAGATTGGTAAGTCGAAACGTTAATACGTTCAATGCCAACCGCATCATGAATAGGCTTTAGTGCCACTAGCATTTGAATGGTCGAACAATTTGGGTTGGCAATAATATTACGATTACGGAACTCAGCAATCGCTTCTGGGTTTACCTCTGGCACCACCAGCGGAATATCGTATTCGTAACGGAACTGGGAGGTATTGTCGATAACAATCACACCTTCATCCGCTGCAATCGGCGCCCACTTGGCCGATAGTTCTCCGCCGGCAGAAAACAGCGCAATGTGAGCTTGTGACCAATCAAAATCTTCAACGTTTTGCACTTTGACGGTTTTACCATTAAAGCGATAAGTCTTACCTTCACTGCGTTCACTTGCCAGTAAGTAGAGTTCACCGACCGGGAACTTGCGCTCTTGTAGTACTTCTAGAATCGTCTCACCGACCGCACCAGTGGCACCTAAAATCGCGACATTATATTGTTGGCTCATTGACTTACCTCAACCTGAAAACCTAATTTTTCTAGTGGTGATAAACGACACTTTGTATCACCGACTAATGTGACTGCACTGTACTCGCGGCGATCCCAGTAGTTCTTCCTCATCAGGTCAAACGCACCTGGGTTGACTATCTCGCGGCGAAACAAGGCATCATCTTTACGTACATCATAAACCAGTTGTGTGATGTTATGCAGTGTCGCTTCATCCCAGTCTCTGTCGAGCTGTAACCGAGGAATCGGCGCGACAGGAAGCAGACTGCTAGCATGTGCGCATAAATCTTTGCCCAAAAACTCGCAGTAACTATTGAAAATCATCGTCGTCCCGCGGGCTTTGCCTTCTAGTCCATAGCCCGCGACATGCGGGGTGGCGAATGCTAGCAGAGGCAGAAGCTCCATATCAACCTCTGGCTCAAACTCAAACACATCCAATGCTGCTGTAAAGCCGTCGTTTTTCTGCAAACGAGCCTTCAGCGCCTGATTGTCGACCACAGGACCGCGAGCTGCATTGATTAAGATTTGGTCACCGCGTAACGTTTCTAACACCGCTTCGTCTATCAGATGATGGGTCGGATACTCTCCATCACGGGTGATCGGGGTATGCAGAGTGATGATGTCTGACTGGGCGAGCAAGGTGTCAAGCGAGGTAAACTCACGTTGGTCACCGGCGGCTTGCTTGAGCGGATCGTTTATCAGCACCTTAATGCCAATACCTTGTAAGCATTGCTGCAAATAACTGCCCACTTGCCCTGCCCCTATGATACCGACGGTTTTATCAAATACAGAAAAACCGTGTTGCTGGGCGAGTACCATCATCACGCTAAATGCATACTCTGCCACGCCAACCTTGTTGCAGCCTGGCGCAGCGGTAAAATGAATGCCCCTCTCACGCAGCAGTGCTTGGTCTACATGATCCATCCCCGCCGTTGCGGTGCCAACGAACTTGAGTTTATTGGCTTTTGCAATCAGCTCAGCATTGACTTTAGTCACTGAGCGAATCATCAAAGCATCGACATCAATCAGATCGTCCGCCGTCAAGTTGCGACCAGATTTTAAGACTACTTCACCGAGCTGGCTAAAAAGCGACTCAGCGTAAGGCATGTTTTCATCGATCAGGATTTTCATTGTTTTCGCCGGATAGAATTTGAATGGATTCGATTGTGCAGAAAAGCTCTCTGGGTGTCGAGTGTTAATCTGGACACAGAGGTTTAGAAAGAAAAATGCCCGACATATTGTCGGGCAATGGTCCAGAACAAAAGGATCTTAACCCGCTCTCCATGGGCTAAAGTCTGCGTCTGTTAGATTCACCGCGGTTAAACGGTGAATCCGCTCTGGAAAATCGGGCAGTTGGGCATTAAACCCTTGCTATTGATTACGCTTGGTATTTCTTGATAACCAATGTGGCGTTGGTGCCACCAAAACCAAAGCTGTTTGACATCACGGTAGTCAGCTCAGCATCGCGCTTTTCAGTCACGATATCTAAGCCCTGAGCCGCTTCATCGAGGTTTTCAACGTTGATGCTTGGAGCAATAAAGCTGTTTTCTAGCATCAGTGTTGAGTAGATCGCTTCATGAACACCAGCCGCACCTAGGGCGTGACCTGTCATCGCTTTAGTTGCTGAGATAGCTGGGCTGTTATCACCGAATAACTCTTGGATTGCGCCAAGTTCTTTCACATCACCAACCGGTGTTGATGTACCGTGAGTGTTAACATAATCAACGCCTTCGACGTTTTGCATCGCCATCTTCATACAACGCACTGCGCCTTCACCCGATGGAGCCACCATGTCGTAGCCGTCAGATGTTGCGCCGTAACCTACGATTTCACCGTAGATTTTTGCACCGCGTGCCAAGGCATGCTCAAGTTCTTCGATAACCATCATGCCGCCGCCGCCAGAGATAACAAAACCGTCACGGTCAGCGTCATAAGTACGAGATGCCTTGTCTGGCGTATCGTTGTACTTAGTCGACAGTGCGCCCATCGCATCAAACATCATAGTTTGTGACCAGTCGAGCTCTTCACCGCCGCCCGCGAATACGATGTCTTGTTTACCCAATTGGATAAGCTCCATCGCGTGACCGATACAGTGTGCAGAGGTTGCACACGCTGAACTCATAGAGTAGTTCACACCGCGGATTTTAAATGGTGTCGCCAGACACGCAGATACTGTTGAAGACATGGTACGTGGCACCATGTAAGGACCAACACGTTTAACGCCTTTCGCGCGCATAGTGTCAGTCGCTAGAGTTTGGTTAAGCGCTGACGCACCGCCAGAGCCGGCTACGATACCAGTACGGTCGTTCGAAACTTGCTCATCAGTTAGGCCAGCGTCTTCGATTGCTTGCTGCATTGATAGGTATGCATAAGCAGCCGCATCACCCATAAAGCGCATCTGTTTGCGGTCAATGTGCTCGGCAGGGTTAATCTTTAGATCACCCCAAACCTGTGAACGAAGACCGTGTTCTTTAAACTGCTCAGAGGCAGTAATACCAGATTTACCTGCTTTTAGAGACGCTAAAACTTCTTCGACGTTGTTACCGATACTTGAAACAATACCCATACCGGTGATTACGACTCGTTTCATTATGACATTCCTATAATTCAAAAATCCGCTAGATGATAACGAAGTTATTCGGGAAAAGTGGTCAGCTTTCCTTTAAATCCGTACAATTGCAATCATAATATCGCTTCTTTCTTGATAAATTCGACACTATGACCTCGATTACCCATGCCCAGTTAGGCTGGAATGAGGCGGGCACTCCCGTTTCCGACCAGTTCGATGACGTGTACTTCTCTAACGTCAATGGCCTCGAAGAGACCCGCTACGTATTCCTGCAACAAAATCATCTTCCACAAAGGTGGCAAGAATATGACCAGCGACGCTTTGTTATCGCAGAAACTGGCTTTGGCACCGGTCTTAACTTCCTTGCTGTTTGGCAATGGTTTACACAATTTAGGCAGCAACATCCCGATTCGCCACTAAAAGAGCTTCATTTCGTGAGCTTTGAGAAATACCCGCTCAGCAAAAACGACTTGGAAAAAGCGCACCAAGCCTGGCCTGAATTGGCTGAGTTTGCCGCCAAGCTGCAACAATACTACCCGATTGCCGTGCCTGAGTGTCATCGCATTGTCCTTGATGATGGCGCCATTACTTTAGATTTATGGTTTGGTGATATCAAACAGTGTCTGCCTCAAGTCCCAGTTCCAGATCAAGGCCTAGTCGATGCCTGGTTCTTAGATGGCTTTGCGCCCAGCAAAAACCCAGATATGTGGAGCCAAACGCTTTTCGATGGCATGGCAAAACTGGCCAAACAAGACTGCACTTGCGCCACGTTTACCGCCGCTGGGTTTGTTCGTCGTGGCTTGATTGACGCCGGTTTTGAGATGAACAAAGTTAAAGGTTTTGGTACCAAGCGGGAGATGCTCGCTGGTGCGCTCAACCACAAGCAGCCCTATACCAATATCAAACCTTGGTTTCATCGTTACTCGAGTGCATCAGCCAATTCCGTGGCCATTATTGGCGGCGGGATTGCCAGTGCCACATTAGCAAAAGCCCTCACACGTCGTGGTAAGCAGGTCACACTCTACTGCCAAGACGCAAAACCCGCTCAAGGGGCGTCTGGCAACAGGCAAGGGGCCGTGTATCCGCTATTGAATGGCGATCACAGCGGCGTGTCGCGCGTGTTTGCGCCCGCTTTTTTGTTTGCCCGTCAATTTGTAGAGCAAAGCGCGCAAGAGTGTAACTTTGACCATCAATGGTGCGGCGTTACCCAACTAATGTGGGATGAAAAATCGCAGCAGAAACTCGATAAAGTGCTCGAGGGCAACTTCGACCCACTGCTCATCGAGCGTTTAACTCAGGATCAAACCAGCAAGACTATCGGGCTGCCTATCGATTTGGAAAGTGTTCACTACCCACTTGGGGGCTGGCTGTGCCCGGCACAATTGACTCAGGGAATCATCGACAGCCTCACCAATAGCGGTCAATTACGCGTTCACTACCAGTGCAAGATCAACCAACTAACTTGGGATGAGTCACAGCAATGTTGGACTCTAATTAGCGATAGTGAGCAATTTGTCCACGATAGCGTGATTGTCGCCAATGGCCATCAGTTTGCCGAGATCGCTCAGTGTGCTGATATTCCTCTTGGTCAGGTAAAAGGCCAAGTCAGTCACGTTCCGACCACCAGCGAGCTGAGTCAACTCAAAACCGTACTTTGTTATGATGGTTATATGACGCCAGTCAACCCAAACAACGGTCATCATTGTATTGGTGCTAGCTACGACAGAAGCCATATCGATACCGAGTTTGATCCTGATGCTCAACAGGAGAATGCTGAGCGCCTCACCCGCTGTATTGCCAATCAAACTTGGCCACAACAGGTCGATACCTCAGATAATCAATCACGTCAGGGCGTGCGCTGCGTCAGTCGCGATCACTTACCCTTCGTCGGCGATGTTGGGCACCTAGCCAAGATTAAACAGCAGTATCAAGACTTACCTAACCAAACAGTCGAACAAGCACCGTCTGTCGCTCACTACCCGAACCTTTTCTGCCTGCTGGGCTTAGGGTCAAGAGGATTAAGTTCGGCCCCACTCGCCGCCGAAGTATTGGCATCGCAGATCTGTGCAGATCCGCTTCCTCTCCCCGTCGATGTGCTAGAGACACTACACCCAAGCCGAATGTGGGTAAGAAAACTGCGCAAAGGAAAAGCGATAACTGAATAAATGGAATGAAAAAGGGTTGCCTGTGCAACCCTTTATAACTAAATCGTAAATTAGATTTGATTGACCAGCTCAAGCCAAAGATCGTTGACTATGGTGCGGTCAGCTGGCGTTAACTCGGAGCGAGCGGTATCTAAACTTTGTTGAATCAGCACTTTCAGTTGCTCGACATCATTAATGCCCTGTTCCTCACATGTGGCTGCAGAGAGAGAAATATGCCCACGTAGATAGCCACCAGCAAATAATTCGTCATCCGATGCCGATTCAATCCGAGCATCAATTAACTCAAGTAGCTTCTCTTCAAATTCAATAATCATGGTGCGTTAACGCCTAGTCAGTTTGCATCTCAAAAAAGAACGCCAAGCTTCTCACATTGAGAATTGCAACGCAAACCCCTGTGATAGCGGGGCTGACACCTATGGCACACCCTGTGCACTTTCTCATATGTTGATCATAAACTAGCGAGGAAGCACCAATGAGAATCACCCCCACCGCTTATCAAGCCGCTATGGTTACCATCGCTTTAACTGGCTCGCCGGCGGTTTTCGCACAAATGCCTTTTTCGCAGTGCCCGACACAAGCCTTCTTGATCCAAAACCCAACCGGAACCCCCGTGGCTTATGGTGTGAACATCGATGTCGGCAGCTACATCACTTTAGATTCCAATTTAGGCTTAGATAAGCTTAACGGTGTCGGTTACAGCAAGCACGATGACTTTATCTATGGATGGGATTACGGCAGCGCTTCACTCTCTCGTATTGACGCCACGTTTAGCAAAACCTTGTTGGACATTACCAAGCCAGTTGGCGCCCCCACTGCGATTTATGTTGGTGATGTGTCACTCGATGAAAACGCCTGGTATGGCTACCGACCAAACTACGGTTTGTATAAAGTCGACCTCGATAGTTTGGTTATGGAGCTTGCTTCTCCATCCAACCAGTTTGGCAATCCTGCCATCTACGACCTCGCTTTCCACCCTGACAACAGCTTTGCCTATTCTATCGATGCCAACGGCTACCTATGGCAGATTGATGTATTGGCAGGGACTTCAACCCGGCTTAACCAACTGTTGGATAAGAATGTGCTCGGTTATCGCCTGACTTTCGGTGCGGTTTACTTCGACGTTGATGGTAACTTTTACGCCAGCAACAACAGCAACGGCTATGTGTTTAAAGTGACAATCGATGGCACAGGTTCAACCGCGGAGTTCTTTGCTTATGGTCCATCCAGCAACTCGAATGATGGCGCTCGCTGTGCGTTAGCGCCTGTCGAACCCAGTGAGTATACCGACTTTGGCGACGCCCCTGACTCCTATAAAACCACCTTTGCGTCATCGGGAGCTCGGCATGGGATGTCTGATCTGAAACTTGGTACTTTGGTCGATGGCGAGACCGACGCTAACCCATATCCCTATAGCGACGACGCCTCTGATGGCAGCAACGACGATGACGGGATTCAGTTCCCCGTGCCTATTCAGGTTGGTCAAACAAGCAAAATCATCGCGACCGTCTCAGGGGCCACAGATAGCTCGGTACTCAATGCTTGGATAGACTTCGATCGTGATGGTGAATTTGAAGCGAGCGAAATTATCATCAGCGACCAGTCGGTAGACAGCAATACTGGCGATATCTTCTTTTCGGTACCCACTTGGGCGGTGGCAGGCGAAACCTGGGCTCGTTTTCGCCTATCCAATACATCGGGGATAGGCCCCAGTGGTGGTGTACCAGCCGGGGAAGTGGAAGACTACCTGATTGATGTCACTGAAAGTGGCGTGGTTACAGAGGTTTACCCAAGTGCAGGCGGCTTCACCACCTTTGCCTACGAAGATCAGTACCCTATGGTGGGTGATTACGATATGAATGACGTGCTAATGAACGTCAAATTCACCGAATACCAACTCAACAATCAGGTGATACGCGTCAAACTTGAGGGAAAGGTGGCAGCGTTAGGCGGTGACTATCATTCTGGTTTTGCGATTCGTCTGCCAGGGATCGCTCGTGAGGATATTAAAGCGGACTCTGTCGAGCTGTATGTCAACAATACGCTTCAAACTGACAGCTTAGAAACGGATACCACAGATGCTGTGTTTATCATCCATGAGGATCTTTGGGATATCACTGAACCTGGCGAAGCCGAAGGCTGCACCATGTTTAGAACTCAAGAGAGCTGTGGTACCAGTTATCGCCCTACCTGGCATTTGACCTTTGCCCTAGAAAACGCGGTGGATACCGACATTATGCCAAGTTTCCCTTATGACCCATTTATCTTTGCTTCACCCGGTCATTATTACGGCGACGTGGGCAATCAACTGAGCGGAGGCTATCCTGGACGTGCCCTTGAAATCCACCTTAAAAACCAGGCGCCAACCAGTAAGTTTGATGCTAGATACAAAACCTATGGGGTAGATGCCTCGACTGGCGAAACTCATTTCCACAACGCTAATGGTTTGCCATGGGCGATTGAGATTCCGACCACTTGGCGGCACCCACTTGAGCAACAAAACATTCTTAATGCCTATTCAAGGTTTGCTGAATTTGCCCAAGATGCCAGCGGTTTGACAGAACCGACCTGGTATACCGTTCCAAACAGCAACAAGATTTATGTCGACTAGAGGAGATAAAACGATGTGGAAATTACAATCAACCAAGCGACTTGGGCTGGCCATTATCTTTGTTCTCTCCGGTTGCGGTGGTGGCGGGGGTGGAGAAGGAGACTCTGCAGGTTCATCGGGGTCTGGCGCTACGGGCTCTTCAACACCTGCGCCCGCGAGTAGTAAAACGCCGGTTTCTCTCAGCACACTACAGATTGACCCGGCCAATAATCTGACTTCTGTTTACAAAGTGGATGTAGATGTCAGCTTGCCCCACTTAGCTGCATCGCAGGTTTACATTTCGATTTGTGACAATGCGGGCGGCAACCTAGAGTCAGTGGACTACAACAAGTGTTTGGTGAAAGCGGCGCTGCAATCTGGCATCGGTCGCTATCAGTTACAAGTGCCCAATCATTGTGACTCACTCATCGCCATCGTGTCGGTGATGGAACCCAATACCCAGCCGCTTGTGTACACCCTCAATCACAACAACCAAGCCGAAACCCAATGGTTTATCCAGTAATCTAGCACTCACAAGCCGCTCTCGGCGGCTTGTCGCTATTTGACTGCAAACATAGCGTAATCAAGCTCGGCAATCTGATAGTCACTGCGTAGCGCATCCGATAACATCTTCACCCGCAGTGGTAGCCCTTGCTCAAAAATCTTGCCCACCTCAGCATGGACTTTATGCATAAATGCCAAGCGATCTGGCTCAAAATCTCCGTTGAGATTGTCGCAACTGACGGTAAATGGAAATCCAGCACTCATCGATAAGATCCACTCATAGGCTTGAGGACGTATCTCGACTTTTTCAAATTCCGCTTGCACCGCTTCAGTGCGGCCATCTGGCTCATACCAGTAACCAAAATCTTCTAGCAGTCTGCGCTCAGGGCCAGCGACACACCAATGAGCGATTTCGTGCATTGCCGAAGCATAATAGCCGTGAGCAAAAATAATTCGGTGATAGCCCACCTCCTTATCCGCCGGAAGATAAATAGGCTCATCGTCTCCGAGTTCCAACTTGGTGTTGTAGTCAGAGTAAAAAGTATGATTAAAGATTCGAATTAGATCTCGATAGTCGTGGCTCATAGCAGTCTTGATAGCGTCAATAATTAGCGCCCGGCATTCTCGCATTTTTGCGCCGTTTTGCAAATCCACACCGTTAATGGCGACATTAGAAATAGTTATCCAACAAACGTTTTCGTGCTCACAAAATCTCACTCGTCAGCGCCAATGTTTACCACTACACTCAGCGCTTAATTTTTGGCTCAAGTCAGTCTCTACTCACTGTTTGTATTAGAGGTCATCATGCTGCTCAGTGTTTTGTATGTTATTGGTATTACCGCAGAAGCGATGACAGGTGCACTTAGCGCCGGTCGACGCAAGATGGATTGGTTTGGCGTGATGTTGGTTGCGAGTGCGACGGCGATTGGCGGTGGTACGGTGCGCGATATTTTACTCGGTCATTATCCGCTTGGGTGGGTGAAAAACCCAGAATTTCTGGCGATTACCTGCATTGCAGGGGTGTTAACAACAGGACTTGCGAAGTGGGTAATCAAACTTAAAGGGCTATTTATTCGCCTCGACGCACTCGGCTTAATCGTGTTTAGCATCATAGGGACCAAAGTCGCGATGGCGATGGGACATCACGCACTGATCTGCATGGTATCAGCCCTTGTTACTGGCGTATTCGGGGGTTTGCTGCGTGATTTAATCTGTCGTCAAACGCCTCTGGTACTGCATCAAGAGCTGTACGCATCGGTCGCTTTACTGGCCTCGGGCTTGTACCTAAGCCTACTTGAGTTAGGGGTCAACGATGTTACCGCCACCCTCACTACTTTAGTGGCTGGTTATCTCTTCCGCATGGCCGCGGTTCGATTTAAGTGGCGCCTGCCCTCGTTCCATCTAGAGGCAGAAGGCTCAATCCACTAACTAATACCAAACAGCATAAATATCTGGTCATTCTTGCTGGTTAAAATCGCTGATAGCGTCGTTATAGATTTTGTAGGTAGGTCAACTAGCTAGCTGCAATCTATGCCTTGCTCTCAGCGATTTTTCCTGCGCAATTATCTGATCACCTATTTATCCCGTCTGGTATAACCAAAACGGCTTCCCGAGGAAGCCGTTATTCATTGTTCTGTCTGCGCTTAGATTTTCGGTGTTTCTGTAGTCACACCATGGTTTTGTCCACGATGGCGCAGCAGGTGGTCTAGCACAACAATCGCCAGCATTGCTTCAGCAATCGGTACAGCGCGGATGCCAACACAAGGGTCGTGACGACCTTTGGTGATCAACTGAGTCGACTCACCTTGCTTAGTAATGGTTTCACCGGGAACCGTAATACTAGACGTTGGCTTAAGCGCGATATTGGCCACAATGTCTTGACCTGTAGAGATCCCGCCTAAGATGCCCCCAGCATGGTTACTGGCAAAGCCATTCGGCGTGAGTTCATCGCGGTGCTCACTGCCTTTTTGACTGACTACATCAAAGCCGTCGCCAATCTCTACCCCTTTAACTGCGTTAATGCTCATTAGTGCATGGGCAATATCGGCGTCTAGTCGGTCAAACACGGGTTCACCAAGACCAACCGGTACATTGGTCGCGACCACTTGCAGCTTGGCACCAATCGAGTCGCCTTGCTTTTTCAAATCACGAATCAATTGGTCAAATGCAGCAACTTTGTCGACATCTGGGCAGAAAAATGGGTTATTTTCTATTTCATCCCAATCCACTTTATCGATAGCAACGTCGCCCATTTGTGATAGGTAAGCTCGGATCTCAACGCCAAATTCCTGCTTGAGGTATTTCTTGGCGATAGAGCCAGCCGCAACACGCATCGCCGTTTCACGAGCTGACGAACGGCCACCCCCTCGGTAATCACGCACACCATACTTTTGGTGGTAAGTGTAATCGGCATGACCTGGGCGGAATTTGTCTTTGATTTCTGAATAGTCTTTTGAGCGCTGGTCTGTATTTTCAATTAACAGACCAATCGAGGTTCCAGTGGTCTTGCCTTCAAATACCCCTGATAAGATCTTCACTTCATCCGGTTCGCGGCGAGCAGTGGTATAACGAGAAGTCCCCGGACGACGGCGATCTAGGTCGATTTGAATATCGGTTTCAGTGATCTCAAGACCCGGGGGACATCCGTCGACAATACATCCTAGTGCGATACCATGACTCTCTCCGAATGTTGTCACTCGGAAATGTTGTCCGATACTGTTTCCTGCCATTACTTCCTCAACACTTTATTCGCTGTGACCACGTTTGCTTGTATACACAGCTTTACACTTCAATTCTTGGTAAATTCATAGTCGCCTTATTGCGGTTTGATGTAAACCCCCAAACGCTATTTTGCTCGCATAAAAAACGCCAAGTGAGACGATCTCTCACTTGGCGTTTCGGTTATCTATTTGAGACAGAATTAGTCGATGTAAAGCGCGAACTCATCTTTGTGTTCGACCAACTGTTCGCGGGTCAACATAAACACGCCATGCCCCCCATTTTCAAACTCCAACCAAGTAAATGGAATTTGTGGGTACTGCTCCATCATATGCACCATAGAGTTACCCACTTCACAGATAAGAATACCATTGTCGGTGAGATAATCTGGGGCGTTAGCCAGTATGCGGCGCACTAACTTAAGTCCGTCAGTGCCAGCGGCCAAACCCAACTCTGGCTCATGGGTAAACTCATCAGGCAAACTGTTCATGTCTTCTTGATCCACATAAGGTGGGTTCGACACAATCAGGTTGTACTTCTCTTTTGGCAAATCGCGGAATAGATCGGAACGAATAGGGAAAACTTGCTGTTCCATTCCGTGGTCTTGAACGTTCTGCTCCGCCACTTGCAGCGCATCGGTCGAGATATCAATCGCGTCCACTTCGGCTTCAGGGAAAGCATGCGCACATGCAATAGCGATACAACCGCTGCCGGTACAAAGGTCCATGATTCGGGTTGGCTGCTCCACTAACCAAGGTTGAAACTCTGCTTGGATAAGTTCACCGATTGGCGAACGAGGCACCAAAACACGCTCGTCGACGAAGAACTCGAGGCCGCAGAACCAAGCGCGGTTGGTCAAGTAAGCCACCGGCGTGCGCTCATTAATACGCTTAACCACACGCTCCACAATACGCATACGCTCACTGGTGGTTAGTCGAGAATTGAGAACATGAGGAGGCACATCAATCGGCAAGTAGAGAGTCGGTAGGATTAATTGCACTGCTTCATCCCACGCGTTGTCCGTACCATGACCATAAAAGAGGTTGGCGGCGTTGAAACGGCTCACAGTCCAACGAATCATATCTTGAAGCGAATGAAGTTCTGAAACCGCTTCTTCTACAAAAATCTTATCCAAAATTGCCTCCGAAAAGCGCTACAATACTGCACATTGCATTGTTCGATAGTAATAAAACTCCCATGAGCAAAAAAGACACCGAGATGGATGACGACTTCGCCCTTTTTAGGGATGCAGTACAAGGCGTAAAAAAGTTGTCACAGGATACCATAGTCCGCCAACCAAAAAGAAACAGTAAGCAAAAAGAAATTCGTCGTGTCGCCCGTGAAGCCAGCGATACCGAGTTCTACTTCTCTGATGAATTTGTGCCCTTACTCAGCGAAGAAGGGCCGACTCGCTACGCTCGTGATGATGTCTCACAATATGAAGTCAAGCGACTACGTCGGGGGGTGTATGTGCCTGATGTGTTTCTCGACATGCATGGCATGACTCAGCAGGAGGCCAAACGAGAACTGGGGGCAATGATTGCCTACTGCATCAAAAATGAAATCTCTTGTGCCTGTGTACAACACGGCATCGGTAAACACATTCTCAAGCAAAAGACGCCACTATGGCTCGCACAGCATCCGGATGTGATGGCGTTTCATCAAGCGCCGCTGGAGTTTGGCGGAGATGGTGCGCTCTTGGTGCTACTGTCCGTTCCAGAAAAGTAATGAAAAGTGCTACTGCCTTAACTCTGGAGGAATAGGCAAGTCGGCGGTTTTCAAGTTAGGTCGCTGACCACCGCGCTTGCGATACTGTTTCAACTGGAACACGTAAGCGAGGATCTGCGCGACGGCGGTAAACAAGCCGTCTGGAATTTCTTGTTCAAGCTCGGTTGAATGGTAGAGTGCTCGCGCTAAAGGCGGCGCTGGGACTACGTAGATATCGTGCTCGCGCGCTATTTCACGAATTTTCAGCGCCATATGGTCAGTCCCTTTGGCCACCACAATTGGCGCTCGATCCGTGTCTTGCTTATAGCGTAGTGCCACAGAGAAGTGCTCGGGGTTGGTCACAATCACGTCGGCCTGCGGCACTTCTGCCATCATGCGCCGCTGGGCAGCCTCACGCTGTAACATTCGAATTCGGCCTTTGACCTCAGGTTTACCTTCGGTATCTTTATACTCATCTTTGACCTCTTGTTTGGTCATTTTCAGTTGGTTGGCGTGTTGCCAAATCTGAAACGGAATATCAATCGCGACCACAATCAGCAAAGTGCAACTGATCAACAAGATAAAATCGAGCAAAATATCGAGCGCATGAAAGATGTTTTGTGGGTAGACATCCAAGCTCAGTTGAAACAGGTCAACTTGAGCGGCGTTAATGAGATAGAAAGCCATCCCTGACACCAGCGCGACTTTCAAAATAGACTTGATTAATTCGACCCAGCTTTGCAGCCCGACCATCCGCTTAAGCCCACTCAGTGGGTTCATTTTCGACCACTTTGGCATTGCCGCTTGAGCGGAGAAACTGATGCCGCCGACACCAGCGGCGCCGACTAGAGCCGCAATAAACAGCGTCACTAGAATTAGGACCAAGGGCATAATGAGCATACCCAGTGAGCCCAAAACGATATCGAACAGCTTTACCTGATCAAAAACTTCTTCACGCGATAGGCTAAACATTCGCTCCATATTAGAAAACAGAGCGCGTGCCAACCCCTCGCCAAACCACATCAGGGCAATGGCGCCTACCACTAATACCGATACCGACGCTAACTCTTTTGACCTTGCAACCTGCCCTTTTTCTCGAGCCTGTTGCAAGCGCCTGGGCGTGGCGTCTTCGGTACGTTCTTGACCGTCGGATTCTGCCATCTAGTCTCCTAACAGTTGAGCCGAATAAAACGACAGATTTGCTGCTCACCCTGTAACCAGAATAGCTCATAGTGGTTGTACAAGCCGGCAATAATGTACCAACAGAGCAGCAAGCCCACCATCAACGCGAACGCGAAACCGAGTGAGAAAATATTAAGCTGCGGTGCAGCACGAGTCATCACGCCAAACGACAAGTTGATGGTCAGCAAGGCGATAATGCCCGATAGCGACATACTCAGCGCCACCTTAAACATGATACCCAGCCACAATGCCAGTTCGCGAAAATCAACCGTGGTGAGAGAGCCGGTGCCAATCGGCAAGGATTTAAAGCTCATCACAACCAGCATAATCATCTTTAAGTGACCATCTGTGGCCAGAAAAAACATGGTCGAGAGGAACATGAATAGCTGACCAAGCAGCGGCGTGTTTTGTCCATTCGCCGGGTCAACCATAGAAGCGAAACCCAAACTCGATTGCATACCCAAGATTTGACCTAAGATAACAAAGGTTTGAATCATAAACTGAGTCACCGTGCCCATCGCGACACCGATGATGATCTGCTCAAGTAGGGTCATAAACCCGGCAAAAGAGAGCAGTTCGATATTGTCGGGTACCGCCGGAACCGCTGGCATCACGGCAAACGTAATCGCTAGCCCCAAGTAGAGCCTGACCCTTGTCGAGACAAAGCGAGCGCCAGTCACCGACATGACCATCAACATCGCCGCAATACGGGTGTAAGGCCAAAAGTAGTTGGCAATCCAGTCAAGTACAACGCTAGCAGGATACTCCATAACCGGACCTAGTAGAGAACTTGAGGTAAGCGTTCAATCAGACCAAAGAAAAACTCCATCAACATCTGCGTCATCCAATGGCCAAATAACATCAGCGCCAGAAGGGTGACGATCAAACGCGGTAAAAAGCTTAACGTCTGTTCGTTGATAGAGGTCGCGGCTTGGAAAATCGCCACCACCAAACCAATCAATAGACTGGGAATGATGATCGCAGACACCATGATAAGCACCATCCACAGTGCTTCACGAAACAGCTCGACGAACATTTCAGGAGTCATAATCTTCCTCCCGTCACAACGCGAAGCTGCCAGCGAGCGTGGATAGAATCAGGTTCCAACCGTCGACCAATACAAACAGCATCAGTTTGAACGGCAGCGAGACAATCATCGGTGACAGCATCATCATACCCATTGCCATCAGCACTGAGGCGACAACCAAGTCAATCACTAAGAACGGCAAAAACAGCATAAAGCCGATTTGGAATGCAGTTTTTAACTCTGAGGTGATAAAGGCCGGGATCAATACCGCCATCGACACCTCTTCAGGTGCGGTTGCGGTAGAACCAGAGATGTTAACGAATGTCTCCAAGTCTTTGACTCGCGTCTGCTTGAGCATGAAGTCTTTCATTGGCACTTGGGCTAAGTCAAACGCCTGGCGTGCACTGATCTGCTCGTTAATGTATGGCTGGATCGCATCATCATTAATCTTACTTAGCACCGGCGACATGATGAAAAACGTTAGGAATATCGCAATACCAATAATCACTTGGTTTGACGGAGTCTGTTGTAAACCCATGGCTTGACGCAATATCGACATCACCACCACGATCCGGGTAAATGAGGTCATCAGGATAACCATGGCGGGTAAGAACCCGAGCATGGTCATCAGGGCTAAGATTTGCAGGTTGATGGAATAGTCTTCGGTGCCATCGGGGTTAGTGGTCATGGTGAACGCAGGTATTCCAGCACCGCTGCCAGCAAATGTCCCAGTCGATATAGTGCGCGAGGCGCCCTGTTCACGCTCCATCGCTGACACAGTGACCGAGTCCGTGGCCGCAACATTCGCAGGAACAGAAGTGGCTAGCTCTTCCTCTGCTGATGCCACCCAGGTGACCAGTGACAGGACGCAAGCCAGTAATAGCGTGAATAACTTAGTCTTTGTGATCATTCTTCTTTAACAGCTGAGTCAGTTGATTGGAAAACGAACTGACCGCTAGCTCCTCCTGAGACAGTGGCTTATCCAACTTCGCGATGAGTTGAATCGACTGCGCCGTAGCACCGACCAAAAATTGCTCCTCTCCGGCCTGGACGATCATGATTCGTTCTCGGTGACCGACTGCAATTTGCCGCACGACACTAAGGCCCTTTTGATTGACCAACGCAGGCACACGCATCCGTTTCAGCAACCAAGCCAAAAGCAAAATAAAGGCAATAACGAACAAGAGCGACCCAAAAGTGGTCGCCCAGTCAAGTTGGCTACCTGTGGTGGTAGCCATCGCCGTTGGTGAAAGTAGAAGAAGCGAAAAAAGTAAGCGCTTCCTAACTTCTAACCTCATAAGTAACCTTACTCTATCTGAGTTTTTTAATACGCTCAGTCTGGCTAATCACATCGGTTAAACGAATACCGAACTTATCGTTGACCACCACCACTTCACCGTGTGCAATCAAGGTTCCATTTACCAAAACATCAAGGGACTCGCCTGCCAAACGCTCAAGCTCGACTACTGAACCTTGGTTGAGTTGCAGTAAGTTGCGGATACTAATTTGTGAGCGCCCGACTTCCATTGAGATGGTGACGGGAATGTCGAGAATCGTATCGAGTTTACGTCGCTCATCTTCCGAGATCGGGGGCGCTGTATCTTCGAGCTCATCAAGCTGAGCTGACATCACTTCATCGACATCAATCTCTGGCGCAGATGGATCCTCACCAAGAGCCGCAGCCCACTCATCCGCCAATTTTTGGTCGTCACTTGGTTCCATACCTGTTACCTATTTCTGTTTTATTCATCCATATCACCTTCATCTTCTTCTAGCTCAGAAATCACATCTTTGCCGAGGAAAGCAATATCGGTTTTAACTACATCTGGACGTTTGATCTTCTCAGAGACTTGCACCGCGAGCTTCTCACCAGAACGACCCATTTTCACCCGAAATGTCGGCAGTTCTTCAACAAACATCACCGCATGCTCGGGCATGTCGATTGGGATAATGTCTCCCGGTCGCAGCTCCATTAGATCGCGTAAGGAAATATCTTGTTCAAGTAAATCAACTCGGAAGTTAACCGGAACATCCATGATCTCTTCGCGTAGCGCCGTGCTCCAACGTACGTCGGTTTCCATTTTGTCAGATTGGACACCGGCATCTAGCAACTCGCGAATCGGTTCAACCATGGAGTAAGGCATCACCACATGGAAATCACCGCCACCACCATCGACTTCAATGTGGAAGGAGCTGACAACAATCACCTCGGTTGGGCTAACAATATTGGCCATACTTGGGTTTACTTCTGAATCCAGGTATTCAAACTCGACACCCATCACTGGTGACCAGGCTTCCTTGTAGTCCTCGAAGACAATTTTTAGCAGCAGCTGTACGATGCGACGCTCAGTCGGGGTAAATTCTCGCCCTTCAATACGAGCATGGAAACGGCCGTCACCACCAAAGAAGTTTTCTACTAGGATAAAGACCAAGCGCGCTTCCATGGTAATCAATGCTGTGCCTTTCAGCGGTCTAAAACGCACCATGTTCAAGCTGGTCGGGACGTACAAAGTATTTTGGTACTCACCAAACTTCATCATTTGTACGCCATTAATCGAGACTTCGGCGGTCTTGCGCAGCATGTTAAATAGACTGATTCGCATATGACGTGCGAAACGCTCGTTGATAAGCTCGAGCGTCGGCATTCGACCACGTACAATGCGGTCTTGAGATGAAAAGTCAAAGTCAACGGCACTCGTGTCCGAGGCAACTTCTTCCTCTTCTACCTCATCGACATCGTCAACACCGTGAAGAAGCGCATCGATCTCGTCTTGGCTTAGTAAATCAGTCACTGGTCACCTATTGCATTACAAAATCAGTAAACAAAACACGTTCGATGACCGGCTGGCCAACGGCGCGATTCAAACTCGCTTTGATATCATCCGTGGCTTTGTCGCGAAGTTCGACCCGACCATTGGTGGTTCGCAGTTGCTCAAGCGTCGCTGAGGCAAAAGTACTCAGCAGAGAGCTTTCAATCAACGGCGAATGGTAACGAGCAAGGTTTTCGTTTTCGCTGCCGCGAACCATCAACTGGACCTTAATCTGCACCAAGCGATCTCTCTTATCGCCGGTCACATTAAACAAAAACGGTTGGGGGATATTGACATAGGCCACGGGATCAACCGGCGCCACTGCCTGTTGGGCTGCCGCTTGCTGGCTTTCCCCCCCCTCGTCAGAGCCCAATAAGAAAAACGCTGCGCCACCGCCACCCACAAGCAAGACAACCACTGCGATAATAATGATCAGGAGCTTGCTTTTTCCCTTGGGGGCTTCTGTTTCGACTTCTTCAACTGCCATGCTTAACGTTCTCTATTTGTTCATTTTTTATAGTTTAAGCGTAATAACTAATTCCATCACGCTTTGCAGCGACATTCAAATCAAGATTGATGTCTGGTTCAAGGTTTTCTTCACCTTGGAAGCCCTGACTGCTGCCTCCTTGACCAGGATTGCCTTGTCCACCCTCTGCATAACGCTTTTGCTGCTGTCCAGAGGCTTGCTGTTGCACTGAGGTATCACCGAGCTGAACCCCCTGCTGCGCGAGCATCTCTCGCAGCCTTGGCATCGACTGTTCAATCACATCGCGTGCTTGCTGGTTGGCCACGGTAAAGTGAACTGTTGCCGCGTCTCCGTTCATGTTCATCCGAATTTGCATGCGACCTAATTCAGGTGGATCGAGTCGAATATCGATATTCTTAAGATTCTTCGACATCATCATCTGCATCCGCTCAGCTACTTGCTCACCCGCCAAGTCACGATTGAGCTGCAGTGGCGCTTGAGCTACTTGATCCGCTCTGGCTTGTGTCAGCGCATTGCTGCCCGGTTGCCCTGCCGCTTGTGCTAATTGCTGGGCAAAACCGCTGCTGCTTTCACTGCCCGCTTGGGCGCCTTCGGTTTTACCTGTTGTAAGCTGGCCCGCTCCTACTTTAGCGCCAAGCGCCGCTTTCAACAGCATTTGGTCCTGACTTACTGCTGCGGTTGGCGCTGCAGCAAGCTGTTGTAACTGACTCGCGGCAATATCGTTGGGCAATGGCACTGCCTGAGCTGCGCTGGCCTGAAGTGCTTGCTGTGCGAATTGCGCTTGAGCTTGCTGATTAACAATCGCATGGTGCACCGACTGAGCCACTGCGGCTTGTTGAGGCTTGGCTGATAGCTCTGATTTTAGCTTCAGTTCATCACTACTGACTTGCTCGGCTGACGCCCAAGGAATGGCCGCTGCAGTCGATGCTGCCGCTAGCTCTGGGGAAATCTGTTGCTCACTGTCGCCATCGCTGCTGGCAGCGCCCGTCAACACAGCCCCCGCAGCCACAGCACCCATACTTTGCGGCGCTTTCGCTATTGTCGCTGTCTCACCAGCGGCTACTAGCGACGCAGAAGTGAGTGTACTCGCCTGCACGTCACTTGGCGCCTCACTTACTACCGCCGTTGCTGAGCCTGTTACGACTTTATCTGGCTGCTCTGCGACAGCATCGGCTTGTTGCTCGGGTTTTAGTGAATCTTGCTGCTGAGGTTCAATCTCGATCTGTTCCGCGCCTGTATTAACTTGGCTTTGAGCCACTGCGGCTACGCTAACAGCAGCCGCGGCCGCTGCTCCGTTACCCGTAAGATTCTCCTGATCATCTTCAGCTGGCTGCGCCACCTGAGTCTCATCTGCCGAAGGTTCAATGAATCGCTGCGCAGACGCGGGAATCGTCGCGGTTTGCTGTTGATTCACGCTTGACGCGTCGGCCTCTTCACCATCAATCGCTGCCACTGCTTGTGTATGGTTCTCCTTAAGCACTGACTTATTAGTGTCAACAACCTCTGCATCTGCCGTTGCCTGCTGGTTGAGATTGGTTTTTGCTTCTTGGCTTGACACCGATAGCTTGGTTTCTTCATCGATGCTCGCTTCCACTGGCTCGTTGCCTGGTTGCTGAGCCTCGCTTTGTGCTGCTGCACGGCTAGATTGTGGTGGCAACTCTTTGCCGTCTTGAGCCTTAAGCGCTCGATTCGACTCATCTAAGCGCTGCAAGACTTGGTCGTTATCTGACACTATCTTAGCGGCATCGCTCTTTTCTTCAGGTGAGTCTTTCGCGGCTTTCACCGACTGCGTTTCATCGGCTTCGTTACTCTGCTCCAGTAACACCTCGGTCGACTGATCTTTCTCGCTAGACACTTTAGTTTTGCTTGCTTCACCATCAGCCGTTACCTCAGCCTCTGCTGCGACTTTTTCCGCAGATACACTAGCCTCACTGGTTTCTTGGCTGCTCTCACCTTTGATTAAAGCCGCCAACTTGGCAAAAAAGCCTCCAGACTCGGATGTTTCCGTTGTCGCCTCGCCACCTTCTGAGGCGGCAACAGTCGCTTTGGGACTCTCTGATACCGATGACAAGTTAATATTCATACGAGCTTCACTCACTGTAGTGCGCGCAGGTGGCGCTATCTGGCACAGACACGGTAAACAGCCTAATTCAGGTTGAATCCGAGTTTGTTAGGTTACGTTAACGTACGTGTTACCAGAGTTATTTTGCAAAAAGTACGCCAAATAAAGGCTTAGGCGGATGTATTATCATCGATGTGAGGTTAGTTCAAACTGCGGCGGCCAAATTGAAGAGTAGAAAACTCATCCATTTGTTGCTGTTCGCGGCGGTTTTGTAAGCGCTGCTTTTCGTTTTGCTTTTTCTCGATCAACCACTCGTAGGAACGACGCTTCTTACGACACTCTAGCCAGTTCTGTTCACAGTTATTGACTTGATCCTTGAAGTGCGACTCCGCCAGTTTCTGTTTAGAGAGCGTTTCATCGAGCGTAGATAAGAAGCGATTTAAATGGGAGTATTGGCTGGCAGTCAATCCTTGCTGACCACGGTCGACCAATTGCTGACAATAGTCGAGGCGATATTTTTCGATCTGCTCTAACTGCTGGTAGTAGCCTTCCAGCTCAGTGCGCGCTTGACTAAGCGCCAACGCGGCCTGATTTTCGCGCTCTTTGGCTTGCTCAAGCAAAAACTCAAGTGCGTTGTCCATCGATTACCCTTCCCCATGCAGCAGGTTGCGCAACATGTTGACACACATGTCGTACGGAACGGTCTCTTTCATGCTTTGCTGTAAGTAGCTGTCGAGTTTCGGCTTGAGGGTAAACGCCCCATCAATCGCCGGATCGGTACCGGGTTTGTAGGCACCGATTGAAACCAAGTCTTGATTCTTGCGGCAAATCGACAGTACCTGTCTCACCGCTTTAGACATCAATATGTGCTCTTCAGAGGTAATCTGTGGCATGACACGGCTGACCGATTTTTCTACATCAATTGCAGGATAGTGGCCTGCGTCGGCCATTTCACGCGATAGCACGACGTGACCGTCGAGTATCGCTCGCGAGGCATCCGCGATTGGGTCTTGCAGATCGTCACCTTCGGTCAATACGGTGAAAAAAGCGGTAATCGAACCTTGATCGGGGTTACCGTTGCCGGCGCGCTCGACCAAAGCCGGTAGCTTGGCAAAAACCGAAGGTGGATAACCTTTGGTGGCTGGCGGCTCACCCACTGAAAGCGCAATCTCACGTTGAGCTTGAGCAAAACGTGTTAGTGAGTCCATGAGTAGTAACACGTCCAAACCTTGGTCGCGAAAATATTCGGCAATCGTGAGTGCGGTTTGACAACCTTTCAAACGCATCAGCGGCGAGGAGTCTGCTGGCGCCGCGACCACTACCGAACGCTGACGACCATCGACACCTAAGATCTCTTCGATAAACTCTTTAACCTCTCGGCCACGTTCACCGATCAGTCCAACCACCACCACCTGAGCGGTGGTACCACGAGTCATCATGCCTAAAGTGACCGACTTACCGACACCGGAGCCGGCAAATAGGCCAATACGCTGGCCTTTGCCCACCGTTAATAAGCCGTTGATGGCTTTGATACCGACATCCAAAGGTTCAGAAATGGGTTTGCGTGCTAGCGGGTTAATCGGCTCGGCGTTGAACGAGGCGCGCTGCTCAGTATAAATAGGGCCAAGACCATCGAGAGGATTGCCGACCCCATCAATAACACGGCCAAGCAGCTCCATTCCGACCGGCAGTCCAGATTCACTGGTCATCGGCGTTACTTTGGCCCCCGGTAGTACCCCAGTGATCTGCTCGCTTGGCATCAGATAGAGATTGTCACCAGAAAAACCGACCACTTCCGCTTCCATCTCGCCATGCATGGTTTCAACCTTGCACAAGCTGCCGATAGGCGCGCGGCAGCCAGTCGCTTCCAACGTCAAGCCGACCACACGCACTAATTTACCGGACGCAACAGGTCGGCAAGTTAAACCTTGGGTTTTGTATTGAGAGAGACGTTCCGCCAGCGCCAGCATTACTCACCACCTTGGTGACGATTGACTCCACAAAAGCTTTGAATAACGCTACGAATTCGATCTTCCATCCGGTAGTTGACACTCGACTCACCCGCTTCGATTTGCACATCACCGCGGTTAAGCGCAGGTTCGCTCATTAACGTCCAATTGCGGAACTCAAGTTGTTCCTCACCGTAGGAAGAACGAATAATTTCCACATCGTCAGGATGGAGTTTGAGGGTAATAGCATGGCCCGAGATCGGCAGAGACTCTACCGATTGTTTGATGGTATCGAGTACCACCTGAGGATTGGTTTGCACTTCAACATGGACCACCTCTTTCACCAAAGTCAGTACCATATCGACCAGCTGTTTTTCGACTTGAGCATTCATTAGCTCAAGGGGTTGTGCAAACTGATTGGCGAGATTGACAAAGGTTTTCACTTGCTGCTGAATAAACTCTTGCCCAGCCGCAACGCCTTCAACTTTGCCTGCTTCTACGCCCTCTTGCTTGCCTTCGTCAAAACCTTGCTGTTTACCTTTGTCGTAACCTTGCTTGAAACCCGCTTCTTGTCCTTGATGAAGCCCCTCCTGATAAGCTTGTTGCTTGATCAGTTCAATTTCATCTTCGCTCAGCGCTTTAGGGGCTTCTTCTTGGGCCGGCTCGGCAATTGGCATCCAGCTCGGGTCATAGTTCATCGCCGTTTCTTTGGCTTGACCGTGGGTTTGCGCCGTATAGTCAGGCATACCCCAACGCTCAGGTTTTTCGACCTGCTCGTCATTGTCTAATCGTAAAAAACCGCGCTTTCTTTCCAAAGACATACAGACCTTAGTTACTTAGCTTACAGGAATTCATCTGCGCCGCCGCCCAGCATGATTTCACCAGAATCCGCCATACGACGTGCCACAGCCAATACTTCTTTCTGCGCTGCTTCAACGTCCGATACTTTAATTGGCGGCATGGCTTCTAGGTCATCACGCATCATCTCAGCTGCACGCTTGGACATGTTCTTGAAGATCTTGTCGCGCAGTGCATCGTCCGCGCCTTTCAGTGCACGCTGCAAGGCGTCTTGTGGCACATCGCGCAGCAGCTTCTGGATACCTTGGTCGTCGACCTCGATCAAGTTTTCGAACACGAACATCAGATCCTGAATCTGGGTCGCCATGTCTTCGTCTTGATCGCGGATTTGCTCCATCAAGATGCCTTCGACGTTGTTGTCCATATAGTTCATGATCTCGGCGGCCGCTTTCAGGCCACCAATTTTCGCTGCTTGAGCACCCGCTTGACCGGCGAACTGCTTCTCCATGATCTCGTTCAGCTCAGCCAGTGCTGACGGTTGAACTTCTTCAAGGTTGGCGATACGCATCATCAGGTCTAAACGATCACGCTCAGCAAACTGCGAGAGAATTTCTGCGGATTGATCGGGCTCCAAGTAGGAAAGCACGATGGTTTGAATCTGTGGGTGCTCGTTAATGATGATACTCGCCACCTGACGTGGGTCCATCCATTTCAAAGAGTCCAGACCTTTCGAGCCAGTACCCAGTAGGATTTGGTCAACCAGGTTGTTGGCTTTATCTTCACCTAACGCCGCGACTAGGGCATTACGCATAAAGTCTTCGCTACCCATACCGATGTTGGTGTATTTCTGGATATCTTCCAAAAAGGCACGGTGGACAGCGCCCACTTTCTCTTGGCTCAAATCCGCCGCACGTGCCATGGCACTACCCACACGTTGCACCTGTTTCGGCTCTAGGTGACGAATAATGCCCGCTGCATCTTCTTCGTTGAGACTCAATAATAAGATCGCCGCGCGCTCTTCGCCCGGAATACTGGCAATATCGACGGTGTTTTCGATCACTTCACCGCCTTCACCCTGGGGGACTATTTCGTTAGGCATCTTGCATCCAATTCTTCACAACTTGTGCTGCAAGTTCTGGTTCATTAGCAACCAGCGCACGAACCGCTTTCAGCACGTCTTCATCTTTGTGTAAATTAGGCAAGTCAATACTTGAGCCAAACTCAAACAACTCGCCACCATCTAAATCACCGCCGATTAAGCTTGTTTCACCATCAACACCGATTGGCAAGCCATCAGGGCCGTACAGCTGCTCGTCTTCATCTGAAGCAGGGTTGAGCAGTTTCTTCATTGCTGGGCGAACCAAGACTAACACCACCACGATAATCACTAGCGCACTCGCAAACCAACGAATCCAATCGTTGAAGTTTGGATGTTCCCAAATTGGCACATCCGCCAGAACCTCAACTTCCGGCTCTGCGAACTGCATGCTAAGCACGTTGAGCAAATCGCCACGAGCTTCATTGAAACCGACAGTACCCACCAACAGCTGTTTAATAGAGTTTAGCTCAGCATCAGAAATCGGCTCATAGCTGGTTTCGCCGGTATCAGGGTTAACCATGGCACGGTTCTTCACCGCTACAGCAACAGTTTGACGATTGACGATACCGGTTTGTCGACGTTCATGACTGATGGTGGTGTCGAGTTCAAAGTTACGCGTTGCCTCTTTGTGCACCGAACCTTGCCCGAGAAGACTTCCATCTTTCATTTGCGCCACATCTTGAGGGATAGACGCATCCGCTGGCGGCTGGTTACTCAGCGCGCCTGGCACACCTGCAACCACATTGCCGTTGTTGTAGTCTTCGAGCGTGTATTCACTACGTGTGGCAGGGGTATTTGGGTCAAAGCTTTTGCGTGTTTGCTCGACCGCACTGAAATCAAGCTCAATGTCCACTTGCGCGGTATAGTTGCCAAAGCCCAAAATAGGAATCAATACTGAGTCGATTTTTTCACGCAGCGCTTGCTCTTGTTTGCGCTCCAATTCGTGCTCTTTGCGGCGAGCCGCAGAGGCTGGGTCTTGCGAGCCTGAGCTGAGTAAACGACCGTGTTGGTCAGTCACTGTGATGCGATTGGGTTTCATGCCCGGCACCGCACTGGCCACCATATCAACCACAGAGTCGACTTCTTCTTGCTTTAAGTTAGTGCCAGTTTTGAGGGTTAAAAATACCGAAGCAGACGCTTCTTGGTTATGACGAACGAACACACTCTGTTTAGGTAGCGCAAGCAGCACGCGCGCTTTACGCACTTGCTTCATCTCTTCAATTGCTTTCGACAACTGGCGCTCACGGCTCAACTTCAAGCGTTCTTGCTCTAGACGCTGAGACACACCGAATCCCATATCTTGCAACAGAATTTCGTCGCCGGCTTGTCGCTCCTGATTCAAGCCTGCACGCACCATGTCGAGTTTCAGGCTGTTGTAATCACTGGCAGGGACCAAAATGGTGTTGCCATCAAGTTTGTATTCGAGTTTTTGCTGGTCAAGGTAGTCAAGAATAGGGATCAGCTCTTCTGTTTCATAGGCACCCAATGGGCGCATCTCTGGCTCTTTAACCCAGAAAAACAGCATTACAATAAGCGCAACACAGATGGAGATAGACAGAACCAATACCACTTGACGCAGCAAGTCGAGATCACCGACGGCCATGTCAAACTTCGAACTGCTCTTTTCGTCCAGATCAGGATTCTGGACATTGGTGTCGAGATCGGTTGTTGCCAGCATTGCGCTATCTGCGCCGCCATCGGCAACTGCCAGATCCGTTGATTGATTTTGCTCTGCCACAGACTTTACCTAACTACTTAAACCGGCATGTTCATCAATTCTTTGTACGCTTCCACCAGCTTGTTGCGTACTTGAATTGTTGCTTCAAAAGCGACACTGGATTTGTTTCTCGCGATCATCACGTCAGAAAGAGAGACATCGGCATCACCGCGATCAAAACGCATTTGCAGATCACTCGAGGTTTTTGAAAGACTATTGACGTTATTGATGGCATTGTTGAGCAGCTGACCAAAGTCGGCACCGACAGCTTGTCCTGTCGCCGCTGGTTTAGTACCGCTTGCTTCGAACATCATTGCTTGCATTTCACTTTGAAAACCATCAACTCTCATCAAAACCTCGGTTGTCAACTCTTTGACATATTCATGTGCTGGACTTATGACGCTGCAATCCTCGTGCCACGTCGGTTGATAGGGAAAATAACACGTTAGTTTGGAATATCAATCCCAGCATCACGCATTTTTGCTAACTTGTAGCGCAAAGTTCGTGGACTTATGCCGAGTTTTTCGGCCATCTCTTTGCGGCGACCATTACACTCCTCTAGCGTTTCGAGGATGATGGCAAATTCTTGGTCTCTGAGCTCACCGCCAAGGCCACTGCCTGAGGTCACATTTTTTGTCGCTTCTGCGATTGGCTTAACGTCAGGCGCCACGGCGCTGTCGCTGTTTTCTACCGCCACTTGTAAGCCTGAGGCGTCTTGCCAATCCAGTCCTTCAAGTAGGATATGTCCGGCCTCAATGTGGCCATTTTCACTGAGGATCAACGCGCGCTGTACCACATTGTCGAGCTCGCGAACGTTACCTGGCCATGGATACGCCAAAAGTTTAGCCACCGCTTGTGGTGATAGCGTCGGAACGGGTAGACCCAGTTTTTGGCAATGGCGCTCAACTAAGTGATTAGCCAATGGTTCGATATCACCCTGACGCTCACTCAGCGCCGGCCATGTAATTGGGAAAACATTGAGTCGGTAGTATAAATCTTCGCGGAAATTGCCTTCTTGAACGTACTGCTTAAGATCGCGGTTACTGGTCGCCAATACCCGCACATCAAGCTTAACGCTTTTTCTACTGCCTAAGCGCTCAACCTCACGCTCTTGCAAAACGCGCAATAATTTTGCTTGTAGGTTCAGGTCCATTTCGCTGATTTCGTCCAACAAAATGGTCCCCCCTTGCGCTTGCTCGAACTTACCTGGGCACGCTTGTACCGCTCCCGTGAACGCCCCTTTTTCGTAGCCAAACAGGGTCGCTTCGAGCATGTTGTCAGGAATGGCAGCACAGTTGATCGCCACAAATGGTCCATCTTTGCGATTCGATGCGTTGTGGATGTAGCGAGACATCACCTCTTTTCCCGAACCGCTTGGACCCAACACCATCACACTGGCATCGGTTTTGGCAACTTTGTCGGCCAGCGCCAATAACTTAATACTTTTTTCATCGGCCACGACCGCGTCGCCGTTATCATCGGATTTTACTGGGGCATAGCGGCTGACCATATTAAGCAACACTTCTGGCGCAAACGGCTTGGCCATGTAGTCAATCGCTCCATCTTTCATCGCTGATACCGCATCTTCGATGTTGGCGTACGCCGTCATCAGCAATACAGGTAAGTTAGGCCAATGTTGCTTAATGCTGCGCAGCAGAGCTAAGCCGCCCATACCTGCCATTTGCACGTCAGAAACAACAATGTCGACACTGTTTGATTTGAGTTTGACTAAGGCATCTTCAGCGCTATCAGCTTCGAGCCACTCGTAACCCGCCAGCGCTAATGTATCGACCAGAGCCTCACGTAGACCTTCATCATCTTCTACTATTAGGACCTTACTTTGAGCCATTGTCATTCTCCAGTGATTGGTTCTTGTTCAACATCAGGGCGACGTTCTAGCGGTAGGCACATAGTAAAGCACGCCCCTTCTCCCTGTTCTGAAATCAGTTCTAACCTACCTTCATGGGCGCGACATACCATTTGTACGACCGCGAGTCCCAGCCCCGTGCCTTGAGAACGAGTGGTGAAGAAAGGTTCCATAATTTTGTTTTGCAACTCAGGTGGTACGCCAGGTCCGCTATCTTGGACCGAAATTCGCAGCTCGCCATTGACCGGACGACAAAACACGTCCAGTTGCGACCCTTTACCGGCGATTTGAATTGCATTCATCACCAAATTGCTCAGTGCAGAAGCAATCGCATTGGCATTACCAAGCAGTTGTGTCTGCTCCTGTTCGACTTCGAGGTGATAATCAATTTGGTTGGTTTTTAAGGCGGTTTCAATCATCGGAGAGAACTCAGCAATCAACGCCTCGACGGTGAAAGGCTTAACCACTTTGTTATCGCCTCCTTTGGCAAACAACAGCATGTCGTTGACCTGTTTTTCAAGATCGTGCAAGCGATCCATCAACTTGGTTTGAAAGCGGTCTTTGGTTGCGGCGGGCAAATTGGGCGCAGCGAGGTTTGAGGCATACAACATCGCACTCGACAAAGGGGTGCGCACTTGGTGAGCGAGTGACGCTACCATACGTCCGAGCGAAGACAAGCGCTGCAAGTCACTGATCCGAGATTGCAACAATCGAGTTTCTGTCAGGTCAGTGATCAGAATTAACTGCCCTGTGGTTGATGCAGAGATAGCCAAACGAACTTTTCGCCCATTGCGCAGGGAAATCTCATGGCCATCGTCTTCACGCGGCGCAAACGCTTGTTGAATGACTTCAAACCATTTGTCTCCCACCAGAGGCAACTCCAACAAACGCTGTGCTTCTGGGTTAGCTTCCTGCACCGTGCCCTGAGTATCAAGCAAAATAACGCCAGCAGGCATCACATCCAATACCTGTTGGTAACGTTCGACTTGTTGCTCCAGAGTACCGAGTGGTGTTGGGTTATCTGTAGGTGGTGTTGAATGCATGACGTATTTCTGCCTTAAAAACTACAATAGCCTGTAATGCAAAAAGCACGCCAGGCTATTGTTGTTATTTTTCAATCACTTAATCTTAAGTCGGTAAATTGACAGTCAATATTTGAACACTTACCGCTGCAAATTGTACTTGCGCATCTTCTCAACCAAAGTGGTACGACGCATACCCAACATATCAGCGGCCCGCGCCACCACGCCCCCTTGGGCGTCTAATGCTTGATTGATCATATTCACTTCCAACTCGGCTAACATCTCTTTCAAGTTAACCCCTTCAGGAGGCAGGCTTTGCGGCGCATTTTCATGTTGCTCAAATACGTCATTCGACTCAAAACTGAAATCCTCAGAGAAGATGTCTTGCAGAGCGTCACGCTCTTGTTCTTCAACCGATTCGCGGCTGTGATACTCAGGCTGGAATTCAGGAATATCACTATAACGATACTTAGTCGGTAAATGATTCACATCAACCAGACTGTTGGGATAAAGAATGATCATCCGCTCAACTAGGTTGGCCAGTTCACGGACGTTGCCCGGCCACTCGTGCTCCATTAGGGAGTTTATCGAGCGAGGTGTAAAGCAGATTGGCTGTGCCCCTTCCGACTCCATTCTGGTCATCAACTCTTGAAGCAGCAGCGGAATGTCTTCTTTACGCTCACGCAGTGCCGGCATCTCTATCGGGAACACATTCAGTCGGTAGTATAAGTCTTCACGGAATGATTCGTCGTCAATCATAGACTCAAGATTTCGGTGAGTCGCCGCAATCACGCGTACGTTGACACGAATAGTGGTATTACCCCCGACGCGTTCAAAACAGCGCTCTTGCAACACACGCAGCAGCTTCACTTGCATCGGCATTGGCATATCGCCAATTTCATCCAAAAACAGTGTGCCACCTTCGGCCAACTCAAAGCGCCCTTTACGCGAGGTGATCGCCCCAGTAAACGCCCCTTTTTCGTGACCAAACAGTTCACTTTCAAGCAAATCCGCAGGTATCGCTCCACAGTTGATTGGTACAAATGGACCATTGCGGCGCGCGGAATGATAATGGATATTGCGTGCCACAACCTCTTTACCCGTTCCTGATTCACCAAGGATAAGAACATTGGCTTCGGTACCAGACACCTGTTCGATAAGATGGCGAACATCTTTAATGCCAAGACTCTGCCCCACCAAACTGCGAAACAGGGTATTTTTACGTGAAGAGGAAAGGACATTGACCCCTTTGCGGCCAAGGAAATCCTTACAATGACGGAGCGCTTCACTTAATTGCGGATAGTTAAGAGGGTACTCAAGATCACCGACATAGTTTGTCAGCTCTTCAACAGGATAAGAATGCTTACCCGCAATCAACAAAGGAATATGGTTGGCTTGGGCGAGTTGTTGGCTCAATTCGACAGGAAGCTGCTCGCCATTAAGGGAACCCAGGATACATCCAGCCCATACTTGCGACCAATCGATACTGGCCAGCTGATCCGAGCAGACCGCCTCACATTGTTCTCCAACAAATTCTAAAATAGTACTGAGATTGGTACGAGCTTGTGCATCATCTTCAATCACAAGTAGTTTTGCTAAACCTTGCATAGGTGAGATAGTTTGCCTTTATTATTCAACGTTGTGGCTGGTTTATGTTTCTAGCGTTACAGATAACTATAGTTGAGAAAGCTCGCTAGACAATGGATAAAAATTCAGCAACAAAAAAAGCCACTAGGCTAGTTAGTGGCTTCTATTCTATTTGATAAAAAAAATATGGCAACCAAGCGATTGCTTGATGTGATGTTAGCCCAAAAGCGATCCGTGACTAAAAAGCCCCACAGTTCAATAATTAACCACTTTATTAGGTTTTACTTATAAGCCCACATCCGCGGCGGTCAAATTATGGTATTCGCTTGGAATTTGATCCCATGCAGATTTTATTTCACGAATAATTTCTATCACGTCGTCGATCGGTTGTGGATCATTTTGGTGATTCGCTTCGGTAATTTGAGTAATCATGAACTCGTATAACTGATCAAGATTTTGAGCGATATCACCACCATCATCCATCGACAGGCAGCTGCGAAGACTGATCACAATATCGAGCGCTTTGCCAAGACGCTCACCTTTGACAGGAATGTTCCCTGCAAGCATCGCCGCTTTGCCTTGAATCAAACGTTCGATGGCCCCAGCCATTAGCATTTGAACAATTTTATGCGGGGAGGCCGCACTGAGCTGGCTATCAACCGATACCTTCTTGTAAGCCTGTAGTGAACCACGCATAACAAACCTCTTAATTTATAAAAACTTCTGATACTGCTGAACCGAACGTTTACCATGACGGTATTTCTGTAACGCTTGACCAAATTCAGCAGTCTTATCCTGCATCGTCGCCACAACAGTTTGCGTTCGTTGAACGGCATCTTGCCACTGTTGTGAGCAACTCAGCTCTGGATGCGCCTGTAGCGCTTCCAGTAAACTTTGCAATATCTGTTCCCTTATATCGACTAGGCGCGCGATATCTTCAACGCTTAGCTCCGTTGCGGCCAAAGCGAGCTCAATTTCGTGATCTACATCACTCAAAGCATCAAGTTGACCCGCAATCTCCTTATCCAAGGGCATTCATCATTCCCGCCAGCTGTGATTGCATTTTACTCGTTGCATCCTGCATCGCCGTAAATTTGGCGTGAGTACGCTTTTCTAAGTTGTCCATACGGCGATCCAGTGCCGCCTGATCATCTTGAAGACGGTAGTTACGCTCCACCATACTACGCTCGCGGTTTCGAATCGACCCGGTGACGCCGGTTAAACCCTGTATCGCATCCTCAACCTTTTTCGCAAAGCCTTGGTTGCCGCCAAAGAAATCGGCCAGCTTATTGAAGTTGTTGTTGAGCTGCTTATCGAGCATATCGTAGTTGATTTCCAGATCCCCTTGACGAGTCGTAGTAATACCAAACTCAGTCAAGGTTTTAAGATCTTCCGGTGCGGGCTCTACTCGTTGAGAAAACACCGCTTTTAGTCGGGAGTCTGCGCTGCGGACGATACTATCACCCGCCAATGGCCCCGCCATCCCGGTGCGAGGGTCGACCCCAGACAGCTCTTTACTGACTCGATAGAACTGATTGTACGCTGCGACAAACTGTTCAATGTCTTCACGTACACCTTGACGGTCATATTCGATATCAATCTCAGACGGGGCTTTACCTGGTTCGGAACGGCCTTTGAGAGTTAAGTCAACGCCATCAATGGCGTCTTCAATAATATTGTTGCTACTGGAAAGCTGCGCGACGCCATCGAGCAACACTTTGGCATCTTGCGCCGATTGCACTTCAGTCATGCCGCGATATGTGTCAAACGACTGCTGCGCCGCTTCGAGATCGCGTTGAGCTTGATCGATTCGATCCAGGTACTCTCGCTCCTCGGGCGGCAGTTTTGCCCGCTCAAGCTGTTTCGCTTGCTCAGGAGTCAGCTCACCAGATTCAACACGCTTAGCGAGTATCTCCTGCTCTTTTGCCACTTGCTGTTCGAGACGGGCTTTAGCAGCCTCTAGCTTAGCTTGCGCTTCTTTTGGCGTGACATAAGAGTCCGTTAATGTACCCGACGCTGTATTGGTCCACCCCGGCACATCCGGCGCTTTTTCCAGCGCTTTCCCGTCAAGCTCCGGTTCTGGTTCCCAGTACGAGTCTAACAAGGTGCCCGATGCCGTCTCGGTCCAGCCAGGAATTCTTTCTGAAGGTTTAAGGTATTTGTTGGCTTCAATACCCGCTTTCGCGGCGGCCGCGGTAGCGGCATTTGAAATATCGTTGCCCGGCGTTGCGTCTTTAGCGGCATTCGGATCGACATCCATTGCCGCCTGTTTTGACGTTTGAGCGATTTCTTGATCGACAACCTTTGCCGCATCGATGATTTTCTGCGCGATCTTATCGGCAACTTTTTTCTCAGCGGGATTTAAAGGAGCGATCAGTTCTTGAGCCGCGGCGCGCGCGCGCTCGAGATCTTTTACTCGTTGCTCCAGTGTTTTGTATTCTAGATTTTTGAGTGCGTCGCCTGGCTGAGCCTCAACACGCACAGAGATGTCGTTGTCTGACCCTGACACATTAGAAGCAACGATGAGACGAGGGCCGTCGACGTCATTGATGACAGCGGCGCGAACCCCTGGATTTGATTTGCTGTTATTGATACCTCGAACAATGTCGATCAGTTTCGAGTTATCTTGAATATTGACGGAAAAGTCTTTGCTGCCAAGTGAAATCTGCAGCTTGCCCGGGCCAAATTTCGCGTCTTCTGGTAGAACATCAGACGCAATTTTATGACTTTGGGCAAGCTGCAACACATCGATAGCATATCGACCAGCGATAGCTTCAGTGGTTGCTGTCGCGGACACGACCGCTTCATCGGTAGATTCCACGGTTCTCGCGGCAAAAGCTTTCTCTTGTCGAAAGCTTGCCATTAAGTTTTTCATCGTATCCAGCGACTCTCTGAGTCGTCCATAGGCACTGATACTGGAATCAATTTCAGTCCGCTCATTGTCAATGCGTTGCTGTTTAGGAACACGCTCCGCATCAACAATTTTGCTGACCATAGAATTGATATCCATGCCAGAATTCATGCCTATTGGCCCAAAACTCATTCATTCACTCCAAGTACGATTACACCATTTGGTTGACCAGTCCAGACGAGTAACGAGCCGTTTGCTCTCGCAGTCGTCTTAGGATCTCCAACATTTCCTCATCGGGAATCTGTCGAATAATATCGCCAGTATCCGCCTCATAAATTGTCACAACATCTCTGCCCGACTCTTCGTCGACGCGAAATGATAAGCCCTTGTTGATCGACGAGATGAAATCATTCATCTGTTGTACGATCCTTTCGCGCTCTTCCCGATTTAGCTTTTCACGCTCTTTCGAGGCTTCTATCGCTTTTTCAACGGTCTGAGTTGCTTTCTCGCTTATCTCCGCAGTAGAGACCTGTTCCTTTGGTGAGGAAACTTGCTGTACACCATCGTACTTTGAAGCAAGTTTAGTGCCACTTTCTGAGCCATAAGGCTGGATGTTCGATGTGTAGGATGGTATTTCCATAACGATCTCCCTTCCACCTTAGCAGGTCACAACATAACGTTGTACCAATAAGCTCCAATCGAACCTATCGATTAACCTAATAAGCTAAGAGCTGCCGACGGAGACTGCTTAGCTTGCGCTAGAACAGAGGTACTGGCCTGCTGAAGAATCTGCGATTTAGTCATCGCGGTGGTTTCTTTCGCGTAGTCAGTATCCACGATTCGGCTACGAGACGCATTCACGTTCTCGTTGATGTTGTCCAGGTTGCTGATTGCGTGCCCAAAACGGTTTTGGAATGCACCTAACTCAGCGCGCTGACTGTCGACCGTTTTTAACGCACCATCAATGACAGACACTGCAAGTTGCGAGCCTGCTACCGATGTCACATCAACATCTGCCACGGTTCTATCTTGCGCTGCACCGAAACCGATTTCACCGCCAAGTCCACCACCGATCGCCACCTCTGTCGCAACCTTGTTTGAGGCTGCAAACAGCTGAAGTTTGCCCTCTTCGCCAACAGAAGCCTTAACGTCATCACTTTGACCGTTAATGTAGGTAGCAAGCTGCTCCATATCGTCGCCAGCTTTGGCATTGATCGTTAACTCTTTCGCCTCACCATGTACATCAGTATAGCTTAGAGTCAGGTCTGTCGTGCCTTCAGAGACTGTCCAGTCTGGTGATTTGCCTTCTTGCGCAATGTACGCCTTACCGCCCATCTCCATGGTGTCAGAACGCATGTTCCCCATAGAAAGCTGAACCGCCTCACCCGAACTGGCACCAATTTGGAAAGATTGGCTGCCGAAGGTGCCGTTAAGTAGTTTGTTACCACCAAACGATGTGGTTTCAGCAATACGGTTGAGCTCGTCATTTAACGCAGTCACTTCCTCTTGGATAGCAATACGTTCGGAACGAGAGTTAGAGCCGTTAGAAGATTGCAACGCCAAGTCGCGCATACGTTGCAGGATGTTGGTGGTTTCATTCATCGCACCCTCAGCGGTTTGAGCGATAGAAATACCATCGTTGGCATTTTTTACCGCCATGTCTAAACCACGGCTTTGTGAGTTTAAGCGATTCGAGATTTGGAGGCCTGCAGCATCATCTCGGGCACTGTTGATTTTGTAACCCGAAGATAGACGCTCCATCGATTTCTGCATGCCATCAGTCGCACCGTTAAGGTAGCGCTGAGCAGTCATCGCAGACACGTTCGTGTTTACGTTAATTGCCATATTTGATCTCCTTAGGCATTTGGGGCGATGTGCCTCTGCGTCTCTCACCTCGCATCAACACATCTCATTTCTCTCAGTCCTGTAACGGCCCCTAGAGAAATACCTTTAGAGAAAAATTAAACTTTTTCGCAACTTTTTTACTCAAGCCTCAATATTGCAATAAAAATCAATCAGTTATTAAAAACAAAAAAATCCAGCCGAAGCTGGATTTTTTTCTTAGGGTTTTGATTAACCAAGTAGGCTCAATGCTGAGTTTGGCGCCTGTTTGGCTTGCGCAAGGATAGAACTTGACGCTTGAGAAAGGATTTGCGACTTGGTCAATGCCGTTGTCTCTTTCGCGAAGTCGGTATCTTTGATACGGCTCTTCGATGCGTTCACATTCTCGTTGATGTTGTCTAAGTTGTTGATTGCGTGGTTGAAGCGGTTTTGGAATGCACCCAGCTCCGCGCGGTGGCTGTCTACGTATTGTAGCGCTGCATCAACGATAGCCACAGACTCTTGAGCACCACCCACAGACGTGACATCGATGGTATCTACAGTGACTGCTTTACCTTCACCCATGTTCAACTCACCTGCTAGACCACCAGCGAATGAGACTGCGCCATCAACTTTGTTCGCACCAGCAAACACTTGTAGCTGACCATCTTCGTTGACAGAGGCTTTCACCATATCTGTTTGACCGTTGATGTAAGTGGCTAGCTCTTCAATGTCGTCGCCTTCTTTAGCATTGATATTGATGGTTTGCTCTTGACCGTTTTTGTCAGTCAAAGTGATCGCTAGGTCGTTAGAACCTGCAGACACTGTCCAGTTTTTGTCTTTGCCTTCCGCTGCTTGGTAGCTTGTACCACCCATGCCTACGTTGTCAGAGCGCATATCGTTAAGTGAAAGCATTACCGCCTCACCATTGTCTGCACCGATTTGGAAAGACTTAGTCGAGAACGTACCGTTAAGCAGTTTGTTACCACCGAAAGAGGTTGTTTCTGCGATACGGTTCAGTTCATCGTTCAGTGCTGTCACTTCTTCTTGAATCGCCACACGCTCAGACTTAGAGTTTGAACCGTTTGCGGATTGTAGCGATAGGTCACGCATACGTTGAAGAATGTTAGTTGTCTCGTTCATCGCACCTTCAGCAGTCTGCGCGATAGAGATACCGTCGTTCGCGTTACGCACTGCAACGTCAAGACCGCGGCTTTGCACGTTCAAGCGGTTCGAAATTTGTAGACCCGCTGCATCGTCTTTTGCACTGTTGATCTTAAAGCCAGATGACAAACGCTCCATTGAAGCTTGTTGAGCGTTGCTCGCGCTGTTTAGGTAACGCTGTGCTGTCATTGCTGCTACGTTAGTATTTACATTCACTGCCATGGTGATTTCTCCGTTTGATTTTCCGATGTTTCCGGTTTCCGACGTCTCGGAAAACCAAGCTAGTTCTCTCAAAAGTTACTTTTATTAACGGCACGATTTTCGAAACCTTGAGTATTTTTTTGAGAATTTTTTGAAAAAAATTGGTTTAGAAGAGAAAGCGTGACCAACAAATAAAAATCATTAAAAAAGCGATTTTTTTGCTAAAGCTTTGCCGACGCTTGTCGATACCTTTCTCTTTTTTGAGAATTAACCTAATAAAGTTAAGGCCAGGTTCGGCTGTTGCTTGGCTTGAGCCAAAATCGAAGTGCTGACTTGCTGTAGAATTTGCTGTTTGACCAGTTGCGTCGTCTCTTTGGCGTAGTCGGTGTCTTTGATACGGCTATTGGAAGCAGACAAGTTCTCATTGACATTAGACAGGTTGGTGATCGCATGGTTAAAGCGGTTTTGCATCGCCCCAAGCTCGGCGCGGTGACTGTCGACATACTTAAGTGCAGTATCGATAACAGACACTGCTCGCTGCGCACCGCCAACATCTGAAATGTTCAGATTATCAACCGCTTCGTACCCCTCTAGATTCATATTCAGCGCATTGGCCAAGCTGCCAGAAAAAGAGAGTGTCCCCGACGTTTCCTTACCGGCCATAAAGATTTGCAGCTGGCCATCTTGATTGACCGAAGCTGAGACCTTATCGGTTTGGCCATTGATGTAGGTCGCCAACTCTTCGATGTCGTCCCCAACTTTAGCTTCAATCTTGATCGTCTCTTGCTGGCCTTGAGCATTGGTGTACTGCATCATCAGCATCCGGTTGTCTTGGCTCACTTGCCAATCGCTGTCTGCCGCGTTTGCTGCCACATAGCTAAAGCCACCCATATCCAGACTGTCTGAACGCATGTTTTTCAATGACACTTGCACCGCTTCGCCTGAGCTCGCGCCAATCTGAAAAGAAGAGGATGCAAACGAACCATTGAGCAGTTTTCGACCACCAAAAGAGGTGGTTTCGGCAATTCTGTTCAATTCATCGTTTAAAGCCGCCATTTCTTCTTGTAATGCATCACGCTCTGCCCGGCTATTGGCACCATTGGCAGACTGCAAGGAGAGATCGCGCATTCGTTGAAGAATATTAGTACTCTCTTGCATCGCCCCTTCCGCAGTCTGCATGATTGAAATGCCGTCGTTTGCATTTCTCATGGCGACATCAAGACCACTCATTTGCGACTCAAGACGATTCGAGATCTGCAGCCCCGCTGCATCATCTTTGGCGCTGTTAATCCGATTCCCAGAAGAGAGTCTCTCCAGAGATTGATTCAACAAGTCGGTCGCATTGCTCAAGTGTCGCTGCGCAGTCATTGCCGAAACATTGGTATTTACAGTAATAGCCATAGATAAAACGATCCTCCAAAGGGTTACCCTCTTTATCGGCATCAACGCGATTACTTTAATCACAAATACAAAAAAGCCGAGCACTCAGGCTCGGCATAAATATAAATGACTAACAATGCGTTCGTTATTTCAGTTTTAATGCCTGCAACATCGGCGCTGAAGGGGCAAAGAAGTAGGCCCCTGTCACCGCTTTAGTGAAACGCAGTAACTGATCGGTTTTGCCATCGGTCACACCATACATACTCTCGAGCATCGCGGTGAAGTTGTGCAGGGTGTGGCAATACGCAATAAACAGCAGACCATGCTCTCCAGAGACACTGCCGTATGGCAAACTGTGGCGAACAATCTTGAGCCCTTTGCCTTCTTGTTTAATATCTACGCGCCCAACGTGCGACGCGGCAGGTACATCGTCAAGTTCAATCGAGTCTGGCTTAGTGCGGCCAATGACTTTCTCTTGTGCAGAGACGTTAAGGCGATTCCAGGCAGGCAAATTGTGCACAAAACGCTGCACCATAACATAGCTGCCTCCGGCAAACTCTCCTTCAGCTACCATCGCCACCTGCTGTCTCTGCTCGGCTTTAGGGTTCTCGGTACCATCGACAAAGTCGGTTAAGTCACGAGAGTCTAGGTAGCGGTAGCCGTAAGTTTCATCCACCACTGCTACGCTCTCACTGACGCTTTCCATCAACTTGCGCAGCAAATAAAAATGTAAATCGTGACGATTCGAGTGACAATGAATGAGCACATCTACCTCAGTGCTCGGAGCCACGACCTCGCCATCACCTAAGGTAGGGAAATCAATCAACTCACTGGGCATGGCTTGTTCGAACTGTTGCCAAAACGCTTTGCTAAAGGCGATAGATACCGTCAACTCTGCTCCTGGCTGCTGACCATTCAGCTCATCCACTAAGGCAGGCAGTGCCTGCAGTTGTTCTAGAACCTGATGTGGGTTTTGAGTCACCTTGAGCAAGGTATAGTGCGCAAAAGGGCCAGCTTCTGGGAGAATGGCGCTTTGAAACTGTGACATGATTACTCCTCATTTATTGTTTTGGCTCAGTGTATTAGGTTTGGCAATCCGTATATTGATGCCGATCATCGCTTGCGTTGTCACTCGATTGGCGGTGAAATAAAACTGTCTCTGACACTGCGACTATTCATGGTGTAGAGAATAAACCACAGCAGCAGCAACATCACCACACCATTGGCCCAGCTGAAAGCGCCATGGGTCAAGTAGACATGATAGGCCGATTGCGACAGTTGCGCACAGGCAGTGACGAGTGTAATCGGACGGCCCCACTCAACAAGACGATTAATTGCACGCCGCTCAGGCCCGCGCAGACCAAATAACCACATTAATAGTATGCTTGGTACGCCCATGGCTAAGCCCAAGTAAAGCATGCTCTGGTCGGGATAGATGATCGCCAGTATTTTGCTGCCACTTTCGCGGCTGGCTCCTGCGACCACAAACACCACCCAAGCTTTGGCCAGTAACAGCCATCCTAACCACAATAGCTTTGGCGCTTTCAAATAACCATGCTTGTCATATTGTTCGATTGCGTAGCGCATTAAACTTTCTTTACTCGTTAGGGTCTGGTCACTTTACCCTAAATACGCAATTGTTGATCAAATTTTTAGCTTGGTGGTCAACAAAATAGAGGGATTAGTTGCGCCTGATTCGACGGGCAGAAAGCACAACGAACACTAGCAGCAATGCGAGCGGTAATAGCCAAAGTAACGCATTGCTTGGATTAAATTCAGGCTTGTAGCGGACAAACTCACCATAACGTTGTGTCATAAAATCGATGACTTGTTTCTCGCTGCTGCCTTGGTCAATCATTTGGTAAACAATTAAGCGCAAATCTTTTGCGATGGGTGAGTTGGACTCAACTAAGTTTTGATTTTGACACTGAGGACAACGGAGGGATTTCGCAAGCTCAATCGCCTGTTTTTGCTTATCGAGGGATTGAAACTCAAATAATTCAACACGAACTTGCGGCTCGGCACTGGCAGCAACAAACAATGATGGCTCATTGGCAACAGAGTATGATGACCAAATACACAACAACCAACATACCCAATAACGTTTGACTCGACTTGAGGTCATCTTTTCTCTCCTAGCGAAAAATATCGCGCGAAGTGCTTTTGCCATACCGTCTCATTCATCACACCAAGATGCTTATAGACAATCTGTCCAGATTGACTAACAAGATAGGTTTCAGGTGTCCCCACCACCCCCAAGTCCAAGGCCAAACGACCATCCGGGTCAAACAAGGTCCGATGATAAGGCGTACCTAGTTTGGCCAGATACTGACGTGCGCTTGATGCCCGGTCTCGATAGTTCAAACCAATGATAGGCACGTTATTTTGTGCAAGTTGAATCAGAAAAGCATGCTCTTGACGGCAGACTGAACACCACGATGCCCAAACATTAACCAGTTGATATGGAGCATCAAACAGCTGCAGGCTGTTAACCTCACGTGCAGGTTCCAGCTGTTCAACAGCCATGCTAGGAAACTGGCGCACCACAGGTATCGCGCCTGCCTCACTGGTTTGCGAGTTCAAGCCTGCAACCAACAAGGCAACAAAACACAGCACGCCGACCATGAGTAACACCAATCTAAACTTGCTCGCAAGCACCATGCCTTACCTTTTCTCGTGGTCTGAACGTGAATGAAAGCAGACCACCGATCATTGCCAGTAGACCTCCTCCCCATATCCAACTGATATACGACTTATATTGTATCTTGACTGCATAGGAGTGCTGGTCGACCTTACTAGCCAAAGTCAGATAGTAGTCGCCATGCCAAAATGATTTGATCGCAGGCTCACTCATGTTCATCACACGTACTGGATAATAGCGGCGTTCTGGAGTGAGTTGGTAGTGACGACCCTGATGTACTAAATCAATCACGCCTTGCTCAGCAGTGTAATTGGGGCCAATCACCCAATCGGTAGTGCGGTAAGTTAACCAGCCATCGGGGATTTCAACTCGTGTACCCGCGGCCATTTTTTTGTTCAATTCGTATGAGTGTTCTGCGTTCATCACTGCACCCACACAGCTTATCGCAAAGCCGATATGCGCGGCGATCATAAAGGTCAGCTTGCCGACTCTAAACGACAACCATAAATGACTCAGTGCCACCCACATTGCCAACGCCCACACTGCTGCCACAGCCAAAGAGATGACCTCAACTTGAAGCCAATAACACACAACACCAAGCAGAGTACTGATAACAAAACCGAGCAAAGCTTTGTTCCTGTTGACCTCACTCCCCTGATGCCATTTCAACACAGGAGCGATTCCAAGTAGCATTAACGCGATAATCGAAAGCGGCATAAATAGGGTGTTAAAGTAGGGGGCGCCGACCGAAATCGATCCTCTCGTAATCAGTTGGTACCCCATGGGATAGAAAGTACCAAGAATCACAGTAAAGCTGGCAATCGAAAGCAGACCAACGGCCAACACTGCCAAGTAACCCCTTCCAAAGAGCGACTGAACACGATGAGATAGCACGCTTTCGGAGCGAACAAGTAGCAGACCAAAACCCGTTAGCAACACCACGGCTAAAATGGCTAGCAGGGCCACACCTTTGCCAGGATCTACTGCAAACGCATGGACAGATGTCAGCACGCCCGAGCGAACAACAAAAGTGCCAAGAATACTCAAACTAAACGTCACCAATGCCAAAGCCAGAGCCGTGTGCGTTTGTTGTTTATGTTTGTCGGCAGCCAATAGACTGTGCATGAGCGCGGTACCGGTGAGCCATGGCAACAGTGAAGCATTTTCAACCGGATCCCAAAACCACCAGCCACCCCAACCGAGTTCATTGTATGCCCACCAAGACCCAACCAAGATGCCGAGCGTCAAAAACATCCACGCTAAGGTGGCCCATGGTCTTGCCAACGCCACCCAAGCCTCCTCTACTTCAGATTGCATCAAGGCGGCTATGGCAAAAGTCAACACGGTCGAAAAGCCAATGTATCCGAGATAGAGAAGCGGAGGATGAAAGATCAAGCCGATATCTTGCAACATCGGATTGAGATCCCTGCCCTGTTCCAACCATTGTTCTGAATAGAGAAACGGATTAGAAGTGAGGAGTGTAAACCAAGCAAAAGCGGCTACCAGCAGGCCCATCAGCCATAACACGTCTTGTCGATATGCGCACGGCATGTTTCCTATCTGGCTGATCAAAGCCGACCAAAGAGCCAAGGTAAAGACCCAAAACAGCATCGAGCCTTCATGGCCACCCCATACTGCCGCGACTTTAAATAATAGAGGCAACGCAGAATTGGAATGCGCCGCTACGTAATAAAAATGAAACTGATCGAAAGTAAACAAGTAGCCCAATGCCACTAAACTCAGCAGTGCAGCGACTGCGTTGAGTTTTGCCACAATGGATAGAGAGCCAGGATATTGCTGCTGGTGCCACTTTTGCCATGCGTAGATCACGCTTGTGATCGTGCTCGAAACCGCAACCCAAATTAAAGCAAGATGGCCTAACTCCCCAACCATGGTTAAACGACCGTCATCTGTCCAGCATAAAGAATGAAGGTACGCAGCATTAACACTCCGACCAAGCTCAACGTGGTTACGACTAGAATATAGCCACTATTGTGACGCGTCTGTTGAGGAGTCACCGCGTTCAACGTGAGCGGTAATATCATGCCAATCAGTACAACACCAAACCAAAACCAGTTAGACCAAAATCCGCCACCTATCGCGTTCCAAGCAGCCGCTTCATTCTGACCACCGCTAAAAATCAACCCAGTGAAGAAGGTCACCAGCACGAACAACTCAAACATCACTACCGGTCGCTCGAACTTGTGCACCCACGCCACACTCGGACTAGACGCGGACTCTTTAAACAGCAAAATACCGAACATTAAACATGCGGCGGCGCCAGAAGAGAGGCTTGAGAATAAAAATAGTATCGGTAGTACTGGGTTGTTGAGCATTGGATAGGTTTTCAATGCCGAAAGTAGAAACCCTGTGTAGGCAGCGAGCACAATCGCTAGGAAACCCAAGAACAGTTCAATCGCATTGGTAAACTTACCCGATTTGAGTAACAAACCATCTACAAAATCCAACAGTTTGTTCGGCAATAACCCTTCACAGAACTGAATGATCGCGTGACGGAATAGCACACCAATCCAAACAAACAGCACTAGCATATACACTTGGAATAAAATCACCCCCATCGACATGACTGAACTTGGGTTGTAATAAATCATGATTTTCCAAAACTCTAGTGGTTTAGTGAGATGGAAAATCAAGATCGTTAAACCAGACACAATGCCAAACGGGGCAAGCCAAGCCATCGCTTTGATAATGCCATTAGTTGCGGGATCGCCTTGAATGACATTACGCTTTAGATACAAAGCAATCATCACCGCTCCAGCGGACATACCGGCGAGAAATAGATAAACAGCGATAATCCAGTCCCACACCAAAGAGTCAAACTGAAAAGCGTTTTCAAAACCAGTCATGATTAGATCTCCCCTTTTTGATGAGGCACTTTGTACAATTTAGGTTTAGTACCTAAATGCACTTTGTCGCGATAAACCACTTCCGTTTGCAGAACCTGGTTTATCTCGCCGTTTGGATCATTAAGATCGCCAAAAATCAGCGCTTTTGTTGGACAAGATTCGACACAAGCAGGTTGCTTGCCAGCGGCCAAATTAGTATCGCGACAAAAATTACACTTGTCGGCCGAATGGTCTTCTGGGTTGAAGAATCGTACTTGGTATGGGCAAGCAGCTAAACAGTAGCCACAACCAACACATTTCTCTTTGTGGACGTCAACAATGCCTGTTTTTTCATCTTTGTAGGCCGCGCCTGTTGGACAGACATAGACACAGGGTGGGTTTTCACAATGTTGGCAAGATTTGCGAGTAAAACGGTAATCAACATTGGGAAACTCTCCTTGAGGTTCACTGCGAATGATCTCTAGGCGCGATACCCCTTGCGGCACCTTGTTCACTTCGCGACAGGCATCAGTACAAGCAGTACATCCTATACAGGCGGTTTCGTCGTGGACCATACCATATAACTTGGTCCCATCTGCCTCGACATTGGCGAGCGTTTTTCGGCTGTTAAACACCGAGACACCTGCGGTTCCTGTGGTGAAAATGACCGCCCCTGCACCAGTTAAGAAGTTTCGTCTCGAGCAACTCATACTACTTCTCCTCTTTTTGCTGGTTGAAATCTGAATGGCAGTCGACGCACATCTTGATCCGTTGTTTACGCTCAAGCCCTAACACCTTGGTTTTACTAGCGTGAACGTCATGACAGTTCGAACAGGTTAGGTTTTTGGCATGCACATCGTGGGTCCAACTATCATCTCGCAGATACTTGGGTTGATGGCAATCCGTACATTGACTGTTCGCTTTGAGAATGGCTTGTGGATCGAGGAACTGTTTTTCAGTACCCGGTTGTGACTGTGCACTTGAGTACTTAGTCACTAATGGCGCACCTTCGCGGTGATCCGGACCTATGTTGTTGTGACATTCGGTACAGTTGACTTCACGGCCGAGTATCTTGTGTGCTTCTTCCCCATGAGACCCCATCAATGTTTTTTTGGCGTCTTTATGACACTGGATACACTTGTAGTCCTTGTCACGGAAAAGCGTAACTTCATGGCGAGCTGATGTGCCTTCAGACTGCAATGTTGAAGTATCGGCAACGGCATGAAGAGAATAACCATAGAGGCACAACGCAAAAAGGGATTTTAGCATTATGACTATGGCCAACTTAATATTGCCCATATTATTCCTTCCTTGTACCCGCCCTAATTTACTGGTTTTAACAATAAATGATTTTGACGGGAAAAATTAAAACCCATTGATCGGTATAATCCGATCAAACGAGATCAATTCTTATTTTGGAAAAGCCACAACGCTATCGATTAAATAGTACTCCCCTCGTCCCATATAGGTAGAGAATTGTGATTATTTTTCGACCTCTGTCACCCTAAATAAAAACGATAAAAATCCGCTAAGCCTCTGATGATAATAAGTTTCATTATTTAATTTAGAGCCCAACCCTACCCCTTAAGGGGTATATATAAATCAACATGAACTCGATCACTATTCAAAATTGATCTAGAACAATAAAGGCTAACCACAACGCTACTCTATTTGTTTCTATTTACTACAATTGGATTCAGTTTCTCCAATTCTTAGTTTGGAATCTAGCCAGTTCACAACGCTGCTAATAAAAACAGAATATGGAGATATCACTGTGAACAAATTGCATTGGATAACAAAGTCCACCGCAGTGTTAGCAATAGTAGCAGGCGCCCTAGCCAGCGCACTGAGCTTTGCTGCAACTGAGCCAAATACACTGATCGACCCACGCAATGACGCGTACCAGCAGCAGCACCCCGATCAATACCATTCTTGGAAGGCGACCTCTGAAAGTGAACACATCGAAGACGCATTAGCGGAAGACCCTAACATGGTCATCATGTGGGCTGGCTATGGTTTCGCCAAGGATTACAACAAGGCTCGCGGCCACTTTTATGCGCTTGACGATGTTCGTCAAACGTTGCGTACAGGTGCACCGCAAGACGAAAACTCAGGCCCAATGCCGATGGCTTGCTGGAGCTGTAAAAGCCCGGATGTAGGCCGCGTGATCGATGAACGTGGTGAAGATGGATACTTTCAAGGCAAGTGGGCGCGACTAGGGGCTGAAATTGCGAATCCTATTGGCTGTGCAGACTGTCACGATACTCGAAGCCAAGCCTTTAAAAATGGCGAGCCAGCCTTGGCACTTGCCAAACCCTATGTAGACCGAGCTTTTAAAGCGATTAACAAGCCATTTGACCAACAATCTCGACTTGATCAACAAGCGTCTGTCTGTGGTCAGTGTCATGTTGAGTATTACTTCACTGGACCAAACAAGTCGGTCAAATTTCCTTGGGATATGGGGACCACTGTCGATGACATGGAGAAATACTATGATGCGCTAGGCTTCGCAGACTGGACGCACAAAGTCTCTAAAGCCCCGATGCTCAAAGCCCAGCACCCGGGGTACGAAACGTGGCGTGATGGCATCCATGGAAAAAACAAAGTGGTCTGTGTCGATTGTCACATGCCTAAAGTCACCAAGGAAGACGGCAGCGTATATACAGACCACAAAGTCGGCAATCCTTTCGACCGTTTTGAAGATACCTGTGCCAACTGTCATACCCAGTCCAAAGACCAGTTAAGAGAAGTCGTCTCAACCCGTAAGGCTCAGGTGCTCAACATGAAACTGACCGCGGAAAAACAAATCGTTGCAGCCCATTTTGAAGCTGGCGCCGCTTGGGACGCAGGCGCTACACAAGAGGAGATGAGCGATATTTTACAGGATATTCGTCACGCTCAATGGCGCTGGGACTACGCAATCGCTTCGCACGGTGTTCATATGCACGCACCAGAAGTCGCGCTTGAAGTACTAGGAACCGCTGTCGATAAAGCAGCCGACGCGAGAACAAAACTCGTGCGCCTATTGGCGAAAAAAGGTATCACTGACCCAATTGAGCTACCTGATATTTCAACCAAAGCAGCCGCACAGCAAGCGCTTGGTATGGACATGGAGCAAATGAAGGCCGAAAAAGCAGAGTTCCTAAAAACCGTGGTCCCAGACTGGGAAGAGCAAGCGAAGCAACGGGAGTCAAACTACTAATCACCACAAACCCAAACCGGCGCTCAATGCGCCGGTTTGTTATTGGGCATTTGAAACCAGCGACTTAGCTTGATTTAGAGATTGAATTACCCCGACTCTATCCTGACTGGGGCCAGCGTTATCTAACATCAAGGTCCAAGCATCAATCGCCTCTTGATACCGCAAACTGATAAAATGATCACCGGCGATCAAGGCCAGAGCTGTCCAGTTATAGGGGTCTCTATCCAATGCCTGTTTTAACAGTTGCTGAACCTCAGTTGTCATGGTTTGATTACTTAGATAGTAGAGCGACGTTGCTTTTGCTGCCAGCTGATTGGCGGTTGGTGTGTCACTCAAGCGCAGCGCATAATCAAAGCAAGTCAACGCAGAAGAGAAATCTTGTTGATTGAGATACCCGTGCCCGAGTTGAAACCATAACTCGGCTTGATTCGGATCTTGAGTTAGCTGCTGCTGGATTGAGTTCATCCACTCATGGTGGGTCGGTGCCACGTCGGTTTGTAACGCTGGCGGTTTGTCCCCTTGCAACCACACGTACGTCGGCAACATAACCAACACGCTTGCGATAAACGCTCGTTTCATTGCTATCCCTTATGCACTCCCTTTCCACTTTACTATAACGTGTTACGATAAGCGTATCTTTGATCCAGCCAGACCTATCTCAATGAAGAATAAAAACGTTCCCTCCTTAGAGACTCAACAAGAGGCGCTTAAAATCGCCAAGGCAACACAAAAGCCAGGACAAACCAAAGAACAAACTCGCTTAATCGCTCAAGGGATTGAAAAAGGCATCGCACTGTATAAGAAGCAACAAAAAGAGCGCGCTCGAGCAGCAGATAAAGCCAAGAAAAAAGCGCAGAAAGCCAAACAAGCGCCGTCAACGGTAGGAGAGCCCTCTCCCCCATCGACATCGTCAGAATCCGTCACTCCAACGTCGTCGAATAGCGCCAAAATCGCCTGGGGATTACTCATGATAAGTTGGCTGGGATTTATCGCCTATGTCAGCCAACAATAAATCACTGTGTTTGCTGCACATCAGCGCCTATTCTTGTACCGACGCAGACTAAAGATACAAAAAAACCTAGCCACCAGGTGCTAGGTTTTTTGAATTTGGATTCCATTTTTATGCCTGAAAGCCCAAACTGGCGGCAATGTCAGATTGCCTCTCTATGACCCATTGGCTGTCGAACGGTCCCCAATCTGACAGTTGATAATAACCGTCATTATGGCGGCGTCCATCTTGAACAAACATTAGCTCAATGCCAATACCGGGCAGGGCTTTAATCACGTCTTGAATAGTGCGGCGTGGCCAACCTGTTTGCTCGATGAGTTTAGGCACATTTGGCCTGTCTAAGTTTTCCACTAGCAGGGCAAGATACAAGCGCCTCGCAAAAACAGGACTCAACTCCATTGATACCTCCTATAAATTTCTAGAGTCATTATTTCTGTTTTGCACTGTCATGTGTTGCGTTTGATCAAAAACTCTACGATCGCTCACCACCAAAGCGGCTTTTTTTTACTCATTGAAATATATCCATCACACTTTTGTCTCGCCGTACACTTCCTGCTAGGATGCGTCAAACAACATTACAAAAGTCACTTCCAAAGGTTTTACTATGACAATCACCATGTATGGCATTGCTAACTGCGACACGATTAAAAAGGCCAAAAAGTGGCTCGAAGCAGAGGGAGTGGAATACCAATTTCACGATTACCGCAAGCAAGGAATCGACACCGCCTTGGTCAAGCAGTTCTGTCAGCAACTTGGTTGGGAGAATGTACTCAACAAACGTGGCACCACCTATCGTCAATTGAGCGCAGAGCAAAAAGAAGCGCTCAATGAAACCAATGCCATTGCACTGTTGGTGGAACAACCAGCCATGATAAAACGCCCTATTTTGGTTGTCGGCGATGACTACCACATCGGCTTTAAGGCCGACCAATACGCCACCATTTTTTCATAATATTTAGTAAGGATTTCAAGGATGACAGACAGCCCTACTCTGGCTCTCGCAAAAGATTTAATCAGCCGTCAATCAGTGACACCTGAAGATGCCGGTTGCCAAGAGGTGATGATTGACCGACTTAAAGCGCTCGGCTTTGAAGTGGAAGTCATGGTATTTGAAGATACCACTAACTTCTGGGCCCGCCGTGGTACAGAATCGCCGCTGTTTGCGTTTGCTGGCCACACTGACGTTGTTCCTGCGGGCAACCTAGATCATTGGCATACAGCCCCATTCGAGCCAACGATAAAAGATGGCCTGTTGTATGGTCGCGGCGCCGCAGACATGAAAGGTTCACTGGCCAGTATGGTGGTGGCCGTCGAGCAGTTTATTGCGGCGCATCCTGATCACAAAGGCTCTATTGGCTTCTTAATTACCTCCGATGAGGAAGGCCCATTTATCAATGGGACTGTGCGTGTGGTTGAAACCTTGATGGCGCGCGGAGAGAACATCGACATGTGTATTGTCGGTGAGCCATCGAGTACCGAAGTGGTCGGTGACGTGGTAAAAAACGGTCGCCGTGGCTCAATCACCGGCGATCTTACGGTTAAGGGCATTCAAGGTCATGTGGCGTATCCGCACTTGGCGAAAAACCCAGTCCACCAATCGCTGCTGGCCATTCACGAGTTGGCGACCACCGAATGGGACCAAGGCAACGACTATTTTCCACCGACCAGTTTCCAAATTCCTAACCTTCATGCGGGTACCGGCGCGTCCAATGTGATCCCAGGTGAGTTTAACGTCCAGTTCAATCTTCGTTTTAGTACTGAGTTAAACAACGAAGTGATTGTTCAACGCGTAACAGAGACGCTCGACAAACACGACTTAGATTACCAGCTCAAGTGGACATTCAACGGCGACCCATTCTTAACCGACACTGGCGCGCTGTTAGATGCAGTGGTAGACGCGGTTGATAGAGTCAACCAAACCAAGCCCGCCCTGCTCACCACGGGTGGCACCTCAGACGGTCGTTTTATCGCTCGAATGGGAGGGCAAGTCGTTGAGCTGGGGCCAGTCAACGCCACCATTCACAAAGTTAACGAATGTGTCAGTGTTGCTGACTTGGAAAAGCTCACCCAAATGTACCAACAGACGTTGGAAAACCTGCTGGTTTAACCATGACACCCGAGCAACTGACCGGACAAAGGACCGACCACTTAATCGAGACCATGGTCGGACAAAAAAGCTTCTTGGTTCACCCTCAAGTGAGCCAAGAGTTGTTGGCGCTCAAGCAGGCAGCAGCCCAAGCGGGGTTTGATTTAAACATCGCCAGTGGCTTTCGTGATTTCGAGCGTCAGCTGCGGATCTGGAACAATAAACTATCAGGACAAAGCGCGGTTCTCGATAATGACAGCCAGCCGTTAGACATTCACTCATTGAGTGAAGAGCAGCTGGTGTTTGCCGTATTGCGCTGGTCTGCGCTCCCTGGCGCAAGTCGCCATCACTGGGGTACTGACTTTGATGTGTTTGCCCGCGACCGCCTACCGCACGATACCTCACTGAAACTCGAACCATGGGAATATCTCACTGGCCATCAACGCGAGTTCTATGACTGGTTAAAGGCAAATCTTGGTCAGTTTGGCTTTTTCTGTCCTTACGCCGAAGATTTAGGCGGTGTCGCGGTGGAGCCTTGGCACATTAGCCATCGCATCACGGCCGAGCGCTGTTTGCAGCAACTGAATCTCGACATTCTCCAGCAACAACTGACGACTCTGCCTATTTTAGGCAAGCAAACAGTGTCAGTCCTGCTAGAAAAGATCTACAATCAGTTTATTAGCAATATCTCTCGATAAGGGCTGTGATGGAACTACTGACAAACCCGTGGGTGATTAGTTTTATTGTACTCAGCGTTGTCATCGGTAACATCGCCGCGCTTAAGTACACGGCCAATATGAAATTTGGTCAGATGGATAAAAAGTCCCCTCCCACTGAAAACAGTGAAAAAGACGAACAAAACCAGAAAGATAAAGACCTGCATTGAGCGGGTCTTTTGCGTTTGCCTGGCTCAGATCACTTTAAGTGATCCCAAGAAATGTTGGACACCAGTCGGCAGGTGTCGCATTTAAAGTGAAAGATATCATGTAGTGGCTGATCGAGTAGCCACTCTCCACCGCACTTAGGGCACTTTCGGGCTCTCTCATCCGCAAGGCTCTGACCGCCCACTCGGTACTGATAATAGTAAGTCGGAATCTTGGTCAGATACTCAATTCGGCCACGCAAATCCCAACCACGCTTAAACAGCACACTGTCCGCATCACATATTTCATGCAGCGCGGCATGTTCGGCGCGACATCCGCCCGCCATCTGGATTTCATCACACGCTTGCCACTCAGTTTGCCATTTGATCACTGCCTTGTGGTCGCCGTTTAACGTCGGTTGATTGCGATACAGGGGGATAGGTAACAGGGTATCGCCACTTCGCAGTGGAGAACAAGTATGCACATAGGTGGTATAAAGCACTTGCCAGCTTGGTGACTCCTCTTCTGCTGCTTGCTCAGAGTTCAAATCACGGCCCAACAGACGCATTTTCGGCGCGAGTAAACTGGCATCAGAGAGACGGTTCAAACATACTTTGACAAAATCGGAGTGATAATTGGGATGCAAGCTGTCTTGCTCAGGGCACACGACCCGCACAAAAAACTCGCCTTCTCCCATCACAATCGGGAACTCACGCCCGAGCACTTGGCCGTTATACCGTAAAGCATCCATCAAGCCATTAATCGCTTTGTCTACCGCCGAGACAGTGGTGTTGTCAAAGCATTCAAACTGCAATTCAACGACGTGCATTACTCAACCACAACTTCAATTTGTGTTAAAAACTCGGCCAGATCTTGAGCCAGAATGTCGCGCTTATCGGTACCCAGACGCTCTAGAATCACGTTGCCAGTGAGGTTACAAATCGAAATGACATCCAGCTCAGTATCGGTGGCGGCAATAAACACCGTTGGCTTTAACTTCAAACGGCGCTGAGTCACTAGATGCCCTAAGATATTTTCTTGTAAACGGACAAAATCTTCATCGCTCCACACTTGCAGAAGAGTCAACGGATTACCTTGCCAAGTGGCTTCCATATCCGCACTGTATTGGGCACCGTAAAAGGTTTTGATGTCGTCGTGCAAAGTCAGCTCAATACCGTTTTCAACATTGGTAAAATCTGCAAACACCTCTCGCGGGCACGCTTGCCACTCAACATGTTGCGCAGTTTTTCGCTCCACACATGGCGAGACCAAGTCGACCAACTCTGTGCTGGTTGGTAAGTGCCCTAACGCTTCAAGATGGGCTTGACGGTATTTTTCACTGAATGATCGCAACGCTTGTAAGGCATTATCAGCCATTAGATTCTCCAACATCAATATTCGCTTTTGACCGCAGGATTGCGTAAAATTCTCGCCATTCTAATAGAAAACGAACAAAAGTATGAGCAAATATTCTGATGCGAAAGAGCTAACTGGCCTAACCCTTGGACAGAAGACTGAATACGCCAATCAATACGACCCGAGCTTACTGCAACCTGTACCACGCAGCCTAAATCGAGACGACTTAGAGCTGGGTGAGACGCTGCCTTTTAACGGTTGTGATATTTGGACTCTGTATGAGCTATCGTGGCTGAATAAAAAAGGACTGCCGCAAGTGGCCGTCGGCGAAGTCTCTATCCCAGCCACCAGCGCCAACCTGATCGAATCGAAGTCATTCAAGCTCTACTTAAACAGCTTCAACCAAACCCGTTTTGCAAGCTGGGACCAAGTTGAGCAAACTTTAATCAAAGATCTGTCTCGCTGCGCTGGAGAGAGTGTTGATGTTACGCTTCGTGGCGTAGAGGATTACACAGATACGGTGATTGTCTCGATGGAAGGTGAGTGTATCGACAATCAAGATATCGAGATCACCAGCTACGATTTTGACCGCAATCTATTGTCTGGTGCGGCCAAAGGCGAGGTGGTGAGCGAAAGTCTGCACAGCCATTTATTGAAATCAAACTGCTTAATCACCAACCAACCGGACTGGGGCAGCGTCGAAATCCAATACACGGGCCAGCAAATAGATCGTGAAGCCCTGCTGCGCTATTTGGTCTCATTCCGTGAGCATAATGAATTTCACGAACAGTGCGTGGAGCGCATTTTCACTGACCTGATGCATTTCTGCCAACCTCAGTCGTTGACTGTATATGCCAGATACACCCGACGTGGCGGGCTAGACATCAACCCTTACCGCTCGAACATCAACCACCAGCCAAACCATAATCAACGTATGGCACGACAATAAGGAAAGCGGTCTATGGTGAATGTATGCTGGAAGCGATGGCTGTGCGCTTGGCTATTATTGCTTGCTTTGCCGTCGATGGCCAATACCATCTACGCCTCTGCAAGTTTAAATGAAGCCAACAATTTGGTCGATGTGGTTCCCCATCAGGCGAAACAGTTAGTCAACGACTACTTAGAACAGCGCACCCTGTCTGACAATACAGAGCAAAGTCCGGCAGCGATGTCGCGCGATGATGCAGACAGCCGTATTCGCACTCCCGGTAGCACCATAGACGCTTTGCGTATTCTTGCTCAAGCCGAGTACAACTTGGGCAACACACCACAAGCCCTTAAGCACTTGCGTGACGCACGCAGTATCGCTGAACGCTACAATCTTCCTTACCTGCTGATTAGTGTCGTGTTGGAAGAGACGCAGCTGATCTGGCTGATAGACCAAGACCACAGCAAAGCGCGAACTAAACTCAGCCAGTTAGAACAGCGCTTTGCTGCCATAGACAATCCACAACAATTGGTTCGTGGCCTTGGCTATCGAATCTTGATGTTTCAAGCGCAAATCGCCTCTCGCGAAGGCGATATCAGCCGTGCCGACCAGTTATATGCAGAGGCCAAAGCGTATGTCGATAGCACAGAATCGACCGCGATATTTATCGACTATCACACCACAGTAGGCCAGCATCTACTGGCCAATAAACAGTACAATCGCGCCCTGTCAGAGCTTCTGATCAGCTATTGGAAAGCGATAGAAAAAGACTCCGCCAACCAACTGGCTCAGGTAAACCGCTTGTTAGGTCAGCTCTTTTTTGAGCGTAAGGTTCTTGATAAAGCCAACAACCATTACTCTCAAGCGGCGGACTACTACGATAATTATCAAGGTTCGCCCGCCCTTCCTCCGATTCTAAAAAGCATGGGCGACATCTACTACCAACAGGGTAAGTACAATTTAGCCTTGGTTCATTACTTCAATGCCATGGACCATGATCGGCTGCACAACAACATCGAAAATATTATCGATCTGCACATTGCACTAGCTTCTACCTACCTTAAACTGGTCAACTACCCGCTGGCTGAACAATACCTAGAGCGCGCGCAAGAGCTGCTGCAATACGCAGACATTCCACGTTCGCAATCCCACGCCCTATTACTGGAAGCTGAACTGGCCCGTTTTCAGCGCCGCCCCAAACAAGCCATTGCGGCGGCTGAACGGGCGCTGGAGATCGCGCAAAACCAGCAAGACATCAATATAGAAAAGTTCGCTTATCAACTGCTCTATTTAGGCTATGAAATGGACAACCAATACCAACGAGCTTTAGAGAGCTTAAAGCACTACAACTCGTTGGCCGCCATTGAACAGCAACAAACCGACTTACTCAGTGAAGATGCGTTTCGTCAGCAAAAAGAGTTTGTCGAACAGACTCTACATCTAAATAGCCAGAAACAAGAACTGGATCAGACGCAAACCGACTATCGTAAGTTTCAGAATATCACTCTGACTCTGTTCATTTTATGTGCGATTCTTTTTTTGTTCCTGCTGCGCCGAGGGCACGTCATCGGCCTGCAAAATGAAGAGCTGGATGCACTCAATGAAGATCTCTATACCCATTCTCGCTCAGGGTTAAAGAACTTACGCATGCTAAATGCCCGGCTGCCAGCCTCATTGGAAGAGAGCAATCACAAGTTTGAAAAGTGGCATGTGGGTGAGCTTATCCACGAACCACTCAACGATCGGCTACGTTTCGTCATGATTGATGTGCCCTTCTTGCGTAACATGTATCTGCAACATGGTTATCAAGAGGGACTTAAACTTGAGCGTGCGTTCGGCGATTTTCTCAAACAACGTGTTCAACACCCTGCGCGTATTTACCACTTCTCCGATGCCAACTTGCTCTATATTGAACCCAATAGTGAGCAAAACACGCAGCCCGAGCAGTTGTTCGAAAAAATCCAACAATGGATCTTGGAGTTCGAACCGGATCGACGTATTAATCGCATCATTCGCATTGGCATGGCCGATTATCCGTTTTTGCCACGCGCCTATACCGCGGTCAATGACAAAGAACTGATCGATGTACTCCTAATGTCGACCAGTACAGCTCGAACACTGAGTATGAAAGAGCATTCGAGCCAATGGGTCTATTTACGTGCGATTGAGAACGCCCCGGCCGCTAGTTTGGCAACCGGAAATATCCGCAAAGCATGCAAACACTCGATTAATCAGGGCTTAATTAAAGTTCACTCTTCTTTCAAGAATGAGGACAGCATCAAAAAACTATTAAAAGATGAGTAAAAGCTCGGCAATCGAACTCACAAACTCGTGACGGCCTCGATTTATTTGATATTATCGACAGATTACTAAGTAGCAGTAGATTCCTCCTTAAGTTTATTCATGGGCGTTCTTGAGCAAGATCTTCAGTCACAGCTTCACAAGCTGAAATCTCAATTGGAACAAGTTCGATTGACACAGCGGGATACCTCGTTCAAATTTAAAAGAGAACAGAAGGTCCTACAGCGCATCATTGCGTCGCTAAGTAGCGCCTATAAAAGCGAAAACCCAAGATTAAACGCAGGGTTAATAGAACTAAAGCAAGCTATCGAGCAGCAACAAGACGTCAGTACTCTCATACCAAAACTTGCGGTATTGGAGCGTTTGCTTAAACAACAAGGCTTGGCTATGGATAAACAAACAGAACATCTCGATTCTCAAATCAAGCACAGCGGCGAAACCTTATTGCGGCTGACGGGATTGCCAGCAAAAATCAAACGCGATCTGCGTGATTTGCTGAGCTATTCTAATGGCTTAAAGCATCCTAAAGCCGAACAAGCGATGCGCCTTCTCAGCCTTTATGAACGTTCTGTTAAAATTATCACCTCCAACCCCGAACACACCATCAATCAAATCGCCAATAGCTCTGACCGAGAACTGCTACTGAGACTGTCCGATGAACTGCAACACTTAATTACTGAACTCGACTTCGAAGGCGAATCGGGTGAGTTGCTGGCTGATATTCGTGCCAAACTGCTGATTGGCGTCAATAGCCATGTGCTACTCGAACTGACTTTACAAACACTCAAACTGGTTATCGAGGGGACCAACTATGAGCGTAAAACCTCAGAGCAGTTCCTTGAGCAAGTCAATGCCAGCCTTTCGTCATCGCTTAAGAGTTCAGCGCAAAACGTCCAGCAATCACAAAGCTATTTTGAACATCGACAAGAGATGAATGGTGAGTTGGTTGAGCTACTTGATAGCACACAAAATAAAGTTTCGAACGCCAAATCACTCGATGAACTGAAACAGCAAGTCAATCCTCTTCTCAGTCAGATCAGTTCTCTTTCCGAGCGGCTAAAGCATGCCGAACAGCGTGAACAAGCTTTGCTCGATCGCATGAGCTACGGCAAAAACCAGCTCGAAGCCCTGTATGAAGTGACGCAAGACTATCGACGCCGCTTGGAAGATCAAGCCCAGCGAATGCTGCTCGACCCACTGACTAAAGTGTACAATCGCGCCGCATTTGGCGACCGTCTCGAACTCGAGTACAGGCGTTGGATTCGTGCCCAACACACGCTTCGAGTGGTGATTCTTGATATTGATGGTTTTAAATCCATTAACGATAGCTTTGGCTATACTGCCGGAGATAAGGCGCTTAAAATTATTGCTCGCACGATCAAGAAACAGCTGCAAGAAACCGATACCGTCGCCCGCTTCTCTGGTGAAGAATTTATTCTGCTGCTTCCAGAAATCAGTGACAACGACGCGTTCAATGTGATTCAGACTATCCAGAAGCAAGTGGCCCAATTGCCATTTAAGTTCCGCGACCGCCATCTGAGCATCACTTTATCCGCTGCCAGTACCGCATTTAAAGACTCCGACACACCAGAAGAGATCCTTGAACGCCTCAATCTGTGCCTAAACGAAGCCAAAGCGCTCGGTAGCAGCCAACTGGTTTGGCGCTAAGCTCTCACACCTCCCCTTGTTATCACTCAATCTTGCTTATTGATCTATATATATCAATCAGTTACCTTTATTATCTCGTAACAACTGCTAAACTTGAGTTATGTTAACTCAAAGCTAAACAGCCAAGAGCGACGTATAACGATAATAATCACAGCGGTGAGCCAAGCTTATGCACATCGCCTAGGAGGTCTTTATGATCACTCATATCAGTCCGGCTGGTAGTATGGACTTACTCTCTCAACTTGAAGTTGAGCGTCTTAAGAAAACCGCTACCAGCGACTTGTATCAGCTTTACCGAAATTGTACCCTCGCCGTGCTCAACTCAGGCGCACATACCGATAACTCCAAAGAGCTACTCGATAAATATCAAGACTTCGACGTCAATGTCATGCGCCGCGAGCGCGGAATTAAGCTTGAATTGATCAATGCCCCCGAACACGCTTTTGTCGATGGCGAAATCATCAAAGGGATTCAAGAGCACCTGTTCTCGGTACTGCGTGACATCGTGTACGTCAACATGCATCTCGCTGACAACCAGCGCTTAAATTTAACTAACCCTGCCCATATCACTAACCTAGTATTCGGCATTTTACGCAATGCGGGTGCCCTCACCCCAGGAATAGAACCTAACCTCGTGGTCTGCTGGGGCGGACACTCTATCAATGCCACTGAGTATCAGTACACTCGAGAAGTTGGCAATGAACTGGGTCTGCGCGAAATGAACATCTGTACTGGCTGTGGACCGGGTGCGATGGAAGGGCCAATGAAAGGCGCGGCCATCGGTCATGCCAAGCAGCGCTACTATGACCAACGTTACCTTGGCTTAACAGAGCCATCCATTATTGCCGCTGAGCCGCCTAACCCAATCGTCAACGAGCTGGTCATCATGCCCGACATCGAAAAACGTTTGGAGGCCTTCGTGCGCATGGCTCATGGCATTGTTATTTTCCCTGGCGGCGCTGGGACGGCCGAAGAGCTGTTGTATATTCTCGGCATCATGATGCACCCAGAAAACAGAGATCAGCCGCTTAAAATCGTTTTGACCGGTCCGAAAGAGAGTGAAGAGTACTTCCGCTCGATTGACCGATTTATCGCAGACACCTTGGGTGAACAAGCCCAGCAGCATTACCAAATCGTCATTGATGACCCAGCGAAAGTGGCGCAAATCATGAAGCAAGGCATGGTCGATATTCGTCAACATCGCAAAGAAAATGGCGATGCCTACAGCTTTAGCTGGTCGCTCAATATTGAGCCTGAGTTCCAAATGCCGTTTGAACCAACGCACGAGAATATGGCTAGCTTAGACTTGCATTTAGATCAGCCACCAGAAGCACTGGCCGCTGCACTGCGCCGAGCCTTTTCAGGTATCGTCGCTGGTAATGTGAAGTCGGAAGGAATTTGCGAGATCGAAAAACACGGTCCATACCAACTCGATGGTGATCGCAGCTTAATGGCGAAAATGGACAAGTTACTCAAAGACTTTGTTGCTCAAGATCGTATGAAGTTACCAGGTGGTACCGCTTACGAGCCTTGTTATCAAATCAAAACCTAGTGATAAAACGCTGTTCATTCGATACAATAAGGGCTTGATGCCCTTATTTTTTTGCTTGTTATGTCTATTCACTTGGTCATTATTGACGCGTTAAATTTGATTCGCCGAGTCCACTCCGCGCAGCCTGATCCAACCGATATAGACCGTACCATCGCTACCACTTCACGCACTCTAAATCGCATCATTAATGAAGCGCAGCCGACCCATATTATCGCGGTGTTTGATCACCACTTGCAGGAGAGAGGCTGGCGGGCTGAGATCTTGCCCGAATACAAACAAAACCGTAAGCCAATGCCAGAGCCTTTGTTAAATGGGCTCGATGCAATTCAAGATGCGTGGTGGAAGATGGGCATCGACTCCCTGCTTTCAGATGGCGATGAAGCGGATGATTTAGTGGCCACTCTGGCTATGAAAGTCGCTAGCCACAACCAAAAGGTCACCATAGTTTCTACCGACAAAGGCTATTGCCAACTGTTGTCGCCCACTTTGCAGATCCGCGACTACTTTCAGCACCGTTGGTTAGATGAGCCTTTTATTGACAAGGAGTTTGGGGTAAAACCGAGCCAGCTAGCAGACTATTGGGGGTTAACCGGAGTCAGTTCGAGCCAAGTGCCCGGGGTTCCCGGTATAGGGCCAAAAGCGGCCAAGGAGATCCTCAATCAGTTTGAGGATATTGAACAGGCTTACTCCAGTGACAATTTGCCGACCAAATATCGAACCAAGTTGGACGAGCATATCGACTCAGCAAGACGTTGCAAGCAAATTGCGGCGCTCAAAACCGATATCGAGCTCGGATTTAACCTGCAAGATATCCGCTTTACCGGGGCGAATGAGTAGAGCGAGAAGCGAGAAGCGAGAAGCGAGAAGCGAGAAGCGAGAAGCGAGAAGCGAGAAGCGAGAAGCGAGAAGCGAGAAGCGAGAAGCGAGAAGCGAGAAGCGAGAAGCGAGAAATTCTTAAAGGATTGACACAGGGCGTCAATCCTTTTCTTTTAAATTCAAACAATTAAACTTAAATATTAGCCAATACTGCCAGCAACTTTCGACTCGCTCATCACAAACTCCTCTCGAAGTCCGATCTCGGAGCGAAGCGCACTAGCATCTCCAAGGACGCAGTCCGTTCTGAACTCTCGCAGGACGAAGTCCGGTCTCGATTGTTATCTCGGTGAGATGTTCGATAAGCACTGAATATGTACCGTTATCTCTTCGCGGTCATGATAAAGATGCTTCGCTTGCAGCTTAAACTTTACATCGTGCTCACGAAGGAAAATTTTGAGGTTTTCAATATCTTCTAACACTTCATCGTAGCGACCTTTCATCGGCAGCTTAAGGTTAAAAATCGCCTCTTTGGCCCAGCCACTGATAATCCACTCGCCCATTAACTGAGCAACGCGAGAAGGCTTTTCAATCATATCGCACACCAACCAAGTGACGTTTTTGCGCGCAGGCTCAAACTTAAAGCCATCTTCTTGATGATGCTTTACCTGGCCCGTCTCCATCAAGCTGTCGGCCATCAGTCCATTGTCCACCGAGTGAACAAACATCGAACGTTTCACCAATTGGTACGTCCAACCACCAGGACACGCCCCTAGGTCAACGCCCCACATTCCCGGAGCCAAACGTTGGTCCCACTCTTCACGTGGAATGAACACATGAAAGGCTTCTTCGAGCTTTAGCGTCGATCGGCTCGGCGCATCGGCAGGGAACTTCAGGCGTGGGATACCCATGAAGAACTGTGAGTTATTACTGGTGAGCGAGTAACCTATAAAGCAGTGACCAGGCGCAACAAAACAGATATGCAGCACCGGTTTTTTCGGGCTCTCTTTGGCAAACAAAATGCCTTTGCCACGCAGGGCTTGACGCATAGGCACAGTGAACTTGCGACAGAACTTGAGCAACTCTTTAGCTTCGTTGGTGTCTGGCGTTTCAATACGCAAATCACCACAGCGCGGCATCGCCTCTACTTGCGACAACTGCTGCAAAATCGGCGAGATTCGGTCTTCGCGTGGCAGTTCCTCGATTTCGGTTGCAACAGCAAACATCTGGCGAGCAAATATCAGCGATTTGAAGTCAAGATCCTTGACCAGCTTTTCAGCATCACCGTCTTGGTAACATTCGAAAATGACGAAGCCACTGTTCTTTTTGAGACGAGGGAAACCAAACACTTCGAGTTGAGTGGCGCGATCTTGAATTTCTCCTGCACACTCTTTTTCAAATCCGCTACGGCAGTAGAGCATTAACTGTTTCACTGTTTCACCTCTTTAACTTGCAATGCTGCATAGACAAACAGCCCCCAACCCGCCATAAAACTCACACCGCCCAATGGCGTGATGGGTCCAAACCACTTAATTCCGGTTAACGCAAGTGCGTAGAGGCTGCCGCTAAAACAAAGGATGCCGATGATAAAGCAAATTGCCGCGAGGGCGAAATATTTTTCCGCCTTAGCCGGCAGTTTTATTAGCAGCACTATGCCACACAAGACCAACGCAATAGCATGCAGCATTTGATACAAAACCGCGGTGTTAAATACCTCAATGAAGTAAGGCGACAAGACTTTCTTTAGTCCGTGAGCGGCAAAAGCACCGAGCGCAACGCCAGTAGCGGCGAAAACCCCGCCCATGGCTAACAGGGTTTTACTTTGCACCATGGTAAACCTCATCAATGAACGCGGCTAACTGCTCGACGGCTCGTTCAATATTCTCCGCCTCGGTGTGCCCCGAAGCTTTACGTGGTTTGAAGCTGTGGTCGCCGTCAGGTAAAAACGACGTAGTGACCTGCTGCGAGAGCTCAAACTCGGTGAACTCCTCACGCTTGCCGAATGTATCTCGCTCGCCCTGGAGAATAAGGCAAGGTTTGGTCAACCGAGCTAAATGGTCGCCTTTGTAGTTTTCAGGCTTACCCGGCGGGTGGAAAGGGAAGCCCAAACACGCCACGCCCGCCACACTTGGGTGGTCGGCAAGCAAGCTCGCCATCCGTCCGCCCATTGACTTACCACCGATCACAATCGGACCGCGCTGAGCGAAGTGCTCAATCACCTCAGTGTAAGCTTCGAGTAGTTTCGGCGCGCGATCTGGTGGTCGCTTTTTGCCATCTTCGCTGCGTTTCACCATGTAAGGGAAATTAAAGCGCACGACTTGAATCCCCTTGTTCGCCAGCCCAGACGCGACCGCCTGCATAAACGCATGATCCATCCCCGCTCCGGCGCCATGCGCAAAGACAAATACCGGTTGATCAGGCTGACCATCAATTAAGTAATCACTCATCGAGTAACTCCTCTTGCTCACTTTGCGCTTTGGCTAACATCCAATCACGGAAAGTGGCAATACGCCCCATATCCGCTTGCTTTTCATGACACACCACGTAGAACGCATTTTTCGATAGCAACACTTCATCAAATGGCGCAATCAATCGCCCTGCTTCCAGCTCTGGCTGGGCAAGAACGTTATTACCTAATGCTACGCCTTGTCCGTGGGCGGCGGCTTGTAACACCATGGTGGAGTGGCTAAAAATAGGGCCGTGATTCACGTTGAGGCCGTCGATGCCATTTTGTTTGGCAAACTGCTTCCAATCTTTGCGCGAGGTGTCATGCAGCAAAGTGTGCTGCTTGAGGTCACTTAGAGTTTCTAATGGTTTGTTACCTAAAAGTAACGAGGGTGAACAAAGTGGAATTAAAAATTCTTGGTAGAGTTTATCGGCTCTTAGCCCTGGCCAGTTTCCGCGACCATAGTAAATAGCCACATCGACATCATCGGTCAACGAACCTTCATCCATATCAACGGCTTTAATTCGCACATCAATATCAGGCTCTTGCTGATTAAAGTCGGCCAAACGTGGCACTAACCACTGGATAGCAAAACTAGGCGGCAAACTGATGGTTAACGCGCCTTTTTCACTACGTTCTAGAACTTTGTCAGTGGCTTCTGCTAGTGAAGAGAAAATATCTTTGATATCGAGAAAGTAGCTTTGCCCCTCCTCGGTCAGTAATAAAGAACGATTTCGGCGCCTAAACAGCTTCAAACCGAGAAATTCTTCGAGTGCTTTGATCTGATGGCTAACAGCAGCTTGAGTGACAAATAACTCCTCAGCTGCACGAGTAAAGCTCAAATGACGCGCCGCGGCTTCGAACACTTTTAAAGAGTTCAACGGAGGCAATCTTCTGGACATAGTCGCCCTCTATACATTGGATTAGTTTTTTTTATCTGAAACATTATAAAATGTCCGTTGCTTGAGGACCAGAGAAATTCTATATTTCACCCCGCAAAGAGAAGTCAGAACGGCTTGATTCCGTTGGAATCAATTGACCACTCTTTGCGATGTTGTGTTTGCAAACTCGTATTTCGAGTTCGGTAGGTTTCTACCAGTTTTGTTTCATGAAGAAACGAAACATATACTTCCTGTATTTATTTTGACCTGTCTGTCAAATTTTTTAGCACCGCCTTAATAGGCGGTGTTTTTTTATGTTCCGCGTTCAGCAGAATCTAGTGCAATAAAAAAGCGCAAACCGAACCAACGATTTGCGCTTTATACCAAAGTGGATAAATTATCCTAAGTTAAGGGCGATAAACCTTAACATTATTAAAGCCTTGTTCTTGCAGATACAGCGCCTGCAGGCGGCTCATCACACCACGGTCACAATAGAGTAGATAAGTTTTTGACTGATCTAGGTCGCCGAACTGAGTCCCAAGCTTGAAGAAAGGAATGTGCTTCACTTCCACGCCTTCTATCTCAAGTGGGTTTTCATCTTCTTCTTCGGCACTGCGAATATCGAGGACCACCGCATGCTCTTCAACCGCTTGCACCTGTTCGACTTCAGGGGCAGCCTGTTCGGTCTCTTTGGCAATGTCACGAATATCCATTAAACGCGCATCGTAAACCACTTGCTCAAGAACGGAGAAATCGAACTTCTCTTCTTCTGCTTCAAGTTTGGCCTTCACCGCCTTCACGGTCGGCTTTTTCGAAATGACACCGCAGTACTCAGGCATGGTCTTAGCAAAGTCTTCGGTACCAATATCACGCGCTAAGTTAATGATGTCTTCTTTGTCCCAGTTAATCAGCGGACGCAGGATAAGTGTGTCAGTCACACCGTCAATGTGACGCAAATTGGTCAGCGTCTGGCTAGAGACCTGGCCTAATGCCTCACCCGTCACCAACGCTTGAATACCAAATTTCTCGGCAATCATACCCGCTGCGCGCATAAACATACGCTTGAGCACAACGCCCATTTGCCCATCATCGATCTTCTCTAAGATCTCAGCCACTACAGGTTCAAAGTCGACCGAAATGAAGCGAACTTTGGCTGACGAGCCGTACTTGTTCCATAAATAGTAAGACACCTGCTTAACTCCGATCTCATGAGCAGGGCCACCTAGGTTAAAGAAACAGTAATGCACTTTTGAGCCGCGTTTAATGTGCAGGTAGCTGGAAACGCCTGAGTCAAACCCGCCAGAAATAAGGCTAAGCACATCTTCTTGAGTTCCCAGAGGAAAACCACCAAGGCCTTTATGGCGAGCGATCACTAGGTTCAGCGTTTCGTTAACCACCTCTAGCGCGACGGTTTCATCTGGGTTGCGCAGTTTAACACGAGCACTCTCAATCGCTTGATTGATACCACCACCGACGTAACGCTCGAGCTCAATCGAGGTAAAGTCGTGCTTTCCGCGGCGCTTAGCGCGCACAACAAAGGTCTTACCCTCAAGACGAGCTCGGTTAAGCTCAAGAACTTGCTCAAAGATGTCGTGCAAGTCAGTGAACTGAGATTGCTGCACTTCCAGTACGTGGTGTATACCTGGAGTGTGCGTCAGCACCTCAAGCACGGCTTCGCGATATTGATCGGACTCAGAGGTGACCTCAATATGATCGCGACGGTTAAATACAGCGACAGACTCTGCACGACTCTTAATGATGTTGCGGATATTACATTCAAGAATCTTTGTGAAGCGCTTACGCACAGACTCACTTTTTACAAAAATTTCTGGATGGGGCTTGACGATAAATTTCATAATTCACTTCACAAGTTACAGTTTGGCAGATGTCACTACATTATTGAGCTTAGCAGCTTGCGCTGAAGTTAAGCTGCCTCTAAGGGCGCAAGATTATACATGAAGCAATGACCATAAAAAAGACGAGCGTTTAAGCTCGTCTTTTTTGTGGGTCGTTTTCACTGAGGTTAAGGCGATGGCAACACCGGCACTTCGTCGCTCAGTAGTGGCTCACCTTGCATAATGCTTATCTCGACTCGACGGTTACGCGAGCGCTGCGCTTCGGTGTCATTCGGGCCGAGTGGTTCGGTATCGGCCATACCACGTACACGAAGACGCTCATGATTAAAGCCGCGTACCTTCTCCATCTCTTGTGCCACCGAGACCGCACGTTGGGCGGATAGATCCCAATTGGAGCGATAGAGCTGTGAGTCTAGTCGTTGGTTATCCGTATGGCCCGATACACGCACGATGCCAGGAATGTCTTTAACCAAGTCTGCGATTTGACGAACCAAGGGACGGAACTTAGGTTGTAAGAATGCCGAGCCTTCTGGGAAAGCGCCTTTTTCGCGAATCCGAATGTCAATTTGCTGGCCAAGATTCTCGACCTCAACCGCACCTTGTTCGATCTCTCGCTCCAACGCCTTTTTAATACTCTCCATCACAGTTTCAAGCTCTTCAGACATTTGTGCGGCCTGTTGCTGCTGATTGTCGGATTCGGAGTTTTGGTTGTTTTGGGTTGACGTTTCTGGTGATTGACCGCCGGTCAACTTACCTTGGTCGCGCTGAGTCCCCCCAGCACGGTCTGATTCACCTTCATGAAACTCAAGCGTTTGCTGGGTGATATCTATGGTTTGCTGCATGATCACATCGATCGGAGTTGGCTCAGGGCGCCCAGGTCTGAACTCTTGGGCGATGATACTGGTCCCTTTGGGGATATCTTTGACTTCCAATCGATTTTGCACACCGAAGGCAAACTTCATCGAGCCGGCAATCTGCTTAAACTTAAGCACGTCCATCTCAGAAAACGACAGCAGCAACACGAAGAAACACATCAGTAGAGACATCAAGTCAGCAAACGTCCCCATCCACAAGGGCAGCCCTGGTGGTGGACATTTGCAATCGTTCTCTTCTTCCATCTCGCTTCCTTACTCGTTATCTACATCGAGGGCGCGTTTACCTTCATTGAGGTAGTTCTTCAGATAGCTGTCGATAACGCGAGGGTTCTGGCCATCTTGAATCGCCAGTACACCGTCCATAATCAGACGACGATTCAGTTTTTCTTGCTCACGGCGCAGCGATAGTTTGTCCGCAATCGGGAAAAACACCATGTTTGATAGAATGGCACCATATAAGGTGGTCAAAAGTGCTACCGCCATGGCCGGACCGATGGCTTTAGGATCGTCCATGTTAGAAAGCATGGCAACAAGACCCACTAGGGTACCTATCATCCCCATCGCTGGGGCTACGTCACCAAAGGCGCGAAAAACCGCACCACCAAACTCATGGCGCTCGTCGGTCAAGGCGATATCTTTTTGCAGCGCGGCACGTACTACGTCTGCGTCGTGACCGTCCACCAGCAAATCAATGCCTTTTTGCATAAAACTGTTGGAGATTTCCATCTCCTCTAGGGCGAGGAAACCGCCTTTACGCGCGGCATCCGCCATTTCAACCACTTTGGCGATTAAATCTTCCGGCTCATCAGACTTGAACATAAAGGCTTTGCCGGCGATTTTGGCGGCACCAAAAAATTGCCCCATTGTGAACTTCATCAGCACCACGAACGTCGAGCCGCCAACCACGATAAGTATCGACGTTACGTCGACAAACATCATGATGCTTCCGCCAAGTATCATCGCCATGATAACGAAAGCCATTCCGCCAATCAGTCCTAGCAGCGTCGCTAAATCCACAAAGCACTCCTCATGCTATCTATAAGCTTCTCTCAAATTATATCGGCAACATCTTCAGATCTTTAGTATTTTATTGATACCACATTCACATAAATATAGATGTTTGGCACAAGACACATTACTAGACTTTAGCGTTACCTGTTGGTTATGTCCTATTCCAGACCGCTTTATCTCGATTTTTCTGACAAATTTACTCGGTTAAATTTGACCATCATTATCCGCTAAGGTAACTTTCGTCCATCTTTATCTAGGTAGAACAGCTATGGCGAGCAAAAAACCAGAAAACATGACTTTTGAGGCGACCATCGAAGAACTCGATAAGATTGTCGAAAACCTCGAAAATGGTGATTTAGCGCTAGATGATGCACTGAAGAAATTTGAGCGAGGCATTTCACTCGCACGTGCTGGTCAAGCAAAGCTAAGTGATGCGGAACAGCGTGTCAGTATTCTGTTGCAAAATGATGATGACGCCCCTCTTAGCAGCTTTGACACTACGACGGATTAACGGATCGCACCTATGTCTGTTATGCATGAGGCACTGACCTCACTTCAACAACGAAACAACGCTCAGTTAGAGCTGTGGCTACAATCACTACCACACCAACATCTACCGCTGGTCGAGGCTATGCGTTATGGCTTGTTGTTGGGTGGGAAGCGCGCTCGCCCTTTTCTGGTCTATATCACTGGGCAAATGCTTGGCTGCACGCTGGATGATCTCGACACCCCCGCCTCTGCCGTAGAATGCATTCACGCCTACTCGTTAATCCATGACGACCTGCCCGCTATGGATGATGATGAGCTGCGCCGTGGTCAACCCACTTGTCATATTCAATTTGACGAAGCAACGGCGATCCTTACTGGGGATGCTTTGCAGACCCTCGCTTTTACGATTTTGGCGGAAGGACCATTGCACTCAAGCGCCGAAAACCAGCGTATAAGTATGGTGAAGGTACTGGCAGACGCATCGGGTGCCAACGGCATGTGTATGGGTCAGGCGCTCGACCTTGCTGCGGAAAATCGTCAGGTGACACTGGATGAGCTGAAGCTCATCCATCGCAATAAAACCGGTGCATTGATCAAAGCCGCAATTCGCCTCGGCGCGTTGGCCAGTGGTGAAAAAGGTGTCGAAGTGATGCCACACCTAGATAAGTACGCCGATGCCATCGGATTGGCATTCCAGGTTCAAGATGACATTCTGGATATCATCGGTGACACCGAAACTTTAGGTAAGCCACAAGGCTCTGACCAAGAATTAAACAAAAGCACCTACCCAAGTCTACTTGGTTTAGAGGGTGCGATTAACAAAGCTCACACTCTGTTAGATGAAGCGCTTCAAGCATTGCAAGCAATCCCATACAATACAGAGTTACTCGAAGAGTTCGCCCGATATGTCATCGAGCGCAAGAACTAACACTATAAGCGCGCAAAACTATGACTCTTGATATTTCAAAGTATCCAACACTGGCTCTAGCAGACACTCCGCAGGAGCTACGCAGCCTTCCAAAGGAAGTGCTGCCAAAACTGTGTGACGAATTACGCACCTATTTGCTCAACTCTGTTAGCCAGTCCAGCGGTCACCTAGCGTCAGGCTTAGGCACCGTTGAACTCACCGTTGCTCTGCATTACGTCTACAACACGCCGTTCGACCAACTTGTTTGGGATGTCGGTCATCAGGCTTACCCACACAAGATTCTGACTGGCCGTCGCGATCAGATGCCGACCATACGTCAAAAAGATGGTCTACACCCTTTTCCTTGGCGTGAAGAGAGTGAATACGACACCTTATCGGTTGGGCACTCATCGACCTCAATCAGCGCCGCACTAGGGATGGCAATTAGCGCAACTCAAGAAGCGAAGAATCGCAAAGTGGTCAGCGTGATTGGCGATGGCGCCATCACCGCCGGAATGGCGTTTGAAGCGATGAACCATGCTGGTGATGTTCACCCTGATATGCTGGTGATCCTCAACGATAATGAGATGTCGATTTCTGAGAATGTCGGCGCGCTTAATAACCATCTAGCCCAGTTGTTGTCTGGTAACTTCTACACTTCAATTCGCGAAGGTGGCAAGCGGGTCCTTTCTGGCGTGCCGCCGATCAAAGAGTTGGTTCGCCGCACCGAGGAGCACCTAAAGGGCATGGTTGTCCCTGGCACTCTGTTTGAAGAGTTAGGTTTCAACTACATCGGCCCGATTGACGGCCATGATGTCAATGAACTGGTCAAAACCCTGAAAAACATGCGTGAGCTTAAAGGGCCTCAGTTCTTGCACATCATGACCAAAAAAGGCAAAGGCTACGAGCCAGCGGAGAAAGACCCCATCGGTTACCATGGTGTGCCTAAGTTTGATCCAAGCCATAACTCATTGCCGAAGAGCAGCGGCGGTAAGCCAAGTTTTTCTAATATTTTTGGCGATTTCTTATGTGATATGGCCGCCCAGGATCCTAAGCTGATGGCGATCACGCCTGCCATGCGTGAAGGCTCTGGGATGGTGCGCTTTTCCAAAGAGTACCCGAACCAATATTTTGATGTTGCGATTGCTGAGCAACACGCCGTCACACTCGCGACGGGCATGGCGATTGCTGGCAACCATCCTATCGTTGCTATCTACTCAACCTTCCTGCAACGCGGCTACGACCAGTTGATTCACGATGTGGCCATTATGAACCTGCCAGTCATGTTTGCCATTGACCGAGCCGGTTTGGTTGGCGCCGATGGCCAGACGCACCAAGGCGCGTTTGACCTTAGCTTTATGCGCTGCATCCCGAACATGGTGATCATGGCGCCAAGCGACGAAAATGAGTGTCGTCAAATGCTCTACACTGGCCACAAACATGATGGCCCGTCTGCGGTGCGTTACCCTCGCGGTAGTGGTACTGGCATAGAGGTCAACAAAGACTTTACGGCTTTAGAAATAGGTAAAGGTCGCTTGGTTCGCCAAGGACAAAAAGTCGCGATTCTAAACTTTGGTACTTTTCTTTCTAGTGCGCTCGAAGCGGCAGAGCAATTAGATGCCACCGTTGCTGATATGCGCTTTGTTAAGCCCCTTGATGAGGCGCTGATTAAACAGCTCGCTGGCGAGCACGATGTGCTTGTCACCCTTGAAGAGAACGCGATTGCAGGCGGTGCTGGCGCTGGTGTCATTGAGTACTTAATGCAAGAAAAAATCTTAAAACCAGTGCTTAACTTGGGCTTACCTGATCGCTTTATACCTCAGGGGACTCAGCAAGAGCTACACCAAGAGCTAGGGCTTGATGCTGAAGGGATTGAACATGCTATCCGTCAGTATCTTGCTAAATAGAGTTTCGCTGTAAATCAATAAAGCCCTCGCAGGAGGGCTTTTTTGTGCGCCTAATCAGGCATCGTCCAGTTAAACTCAGCACACAAACGTTGCCATGTTTGATCCACGCCCGCTTTGATAACCACCTTGTCGCCACTGAACGGATGCACAAACTCAAGGCGAGAAGCGTGCAGTAGTAGTCGATGCGAGTCATAGACCTCGCGAAAAAGTTTGTTGTGCTTGCCATCACCATGAGAGGTATCGCCAACAATCGGGTGCCTCAAGTGCGCCATATGACGGCGAAGTTGGTGCTTACGTCCAGTGAGCGGTTTCAATTCCATCAAGCCGTAGCGAGTCGTGGCAAACTTACCGGTTGAGTGCGGCACTTCAACTTTAGCCAGCGGCGTATAGTCCGTCACCGCCTGTTGCGCTTCTTTTTCTTGGCTGGCATGTTTGTCAGCAATTTTGTCCAGTTCTACTTTGAGCGGATAGTCCAGCCGATCTGCCTGCTCGATCCACCCGCGTACAATCGCGTGATAGGTTTTCTCCATCTCATGATTGGCAAACATGGGCATCACTTGTGACGCTACCTCACTCGACAGGGCAAACATGAGCACGCCTGACGTCGGCCTATCCAAACGATGCAGCGGAAATACATGCTGGCCAATTTGATCGCGCAATGTTTGCATCACAAACTGAGTTTCATGTTTATCTAGCCAACTGCGGTGCACCAGCATGCCAGCAGGCTTGTTGACGGCGATAAAGTCATCATCTTGGTAAACGATCTCAAGCATGGCTGCACACCTCGTCAATTTGACGAATCGTTTCGACTATAGGCAGCAGCTCTGGTTGCTGCTTCCAACTCTCTTCAAAATAAGCGCACATAGCAAAGCCTGTGGGTAGTGGTTGCTGCTGCTCAATCAAGGCACGCATTCGAGCAACAAAAATCCACTGTAGCCATTCGCTTGGCGTCAGTGTATCTACGGCAAAAGGTTGTTGGCTGGCGAGTGCTTGTGCATCAGGTGGAGATAACTGCCAACACTGATGGATGCGCATCTGTTGTTCTAAAACGTCGATCAACTCGACTAATTGTTGCTGATTCGTCATTAATGTTTTATTGGACCTTGAAAATGGCCCTAAGAGTACCATTTATAGAGGAAAGAAAGTTAGGACAATTCTTCGATGGAAACCATTCATACCCTTACTCAGTTGCTGACCAACAGCCAATGCCAGTACCAAGTGTTTGATCTCGGACGACGGATTAAAACGATCGACGCTAAAACCTTCGCCGACGCGGAGCAAGGGCTACTACCCTACCCCTATCCTCTGCAGCGCAAAGCTCACATCGCGATTGCTTATTGGAATGAAAGCCAGCAACCATGGATTTGGTTTCTTAAGTTTGACCTAGATGAACGTGGCCTGCTCAAACAAGCCTCTATCGGTCACTTTCTAAAATATGTGATTGAAGCGATGGGAACGCGCATCAATCAAGAGATGACCGAGGACCAACAGCAGAAGCTGGCGAATAACCCATACACGTTCAAACCCGCAGAGGACAAGATGGCGGTGTTTCATAGTCAGGTTCGCGCCAAGCTAAATTTGCCATGCAGCCAATATTATGAACATGCCCAACACTATTTTTCTGGTGGCCTAGAGTGGGATAAATGGCATACGGTTGGCCTGCAAGGTGTCACGGATATTTGTGCCCGTCTGGGTCAGGAGCAAAATGGCGTCAATGTACGTAAAGCGCTTAAGTACCTACCTAATGAGCCCCTCTATGCACTGTTGGGCGCTCTGGAGCATACCGACTTGCCAACAAAACTGGCAGAGAAAGTGGCCGATTTGGCGCTGGAGCAAATTGACAGTGCCACCCCAGACCTGTTTTTGCTCTCGGCTTTAACGCGCGCTTTGGCTGGCGCAGAGCAGAGTGTCACCAAGCCAATCGTCGAACGGATATTGGCGAGCGCACGACTTAGCCACCAAGAGATTTTAATTGGTATCGCTGGTCGTTGTTGGCACTGGCTGAGTGACGCGAATACGGCAGAGCAGTTTTTATTGCGCTTAGCTCAAACCGGCAACCAAGCTCTCTTTAATCAACTGTTTGCTGACCTAGTGATGCTACCGGAGCTGCGCATGGTGCTGCTTCCTCTGTTGCACTCAAGTCCATCTCCAGAGCTCGCTCAGGCACTTGTTAGCCTACAACAAGCAACTAAGGCTTAACGATGATCAATGACCTGATTGCGATTCTGGCACTTTGCGTTGTTTGTATGATGTTTTGGCAGCAACGCCGTCAAGCCGAGACCGCAAAAAACATTGCAATCAACAAGTGTAACCAACTCGACTTACAACTCATCAGCGTCGCGCTCAAAGGTCACAAACTCAAAACGCCAGACGGTGTCTGGCGTTGGCATTCTGTTTATCAGTTTGAGTTTTCTGCACTGGGTGATGACTGCTATCAAGGCACCATCATCATGCAGGGTTTTCAGCTAATGAAGGTTGATTTACCGCCACATCGGATGTAAACAGATACTCGTTGTAAGGGCCGAATGTATCCTGTTTCAAAGCCCGCAACTCGAAACCCAGCTTGGACAAAATTCGAATCGATGGCTGATGATCGACATTCGCCGTTGCCGTCACCCTTGTTAAGTTCAAATCGCGCACCGCCTTGGGGAAAAACGCCAGTAGCACTTCACTTGCCAGCCCTCTTCCCCAATAGTCTTTATCGAAGATAAAACCCAATTCGGGTTCACTGTCTAAGTCGCAAATAAACACATGCCCCATGTATTCTCGACTTTGGCTATCTAGCACAGCCATCGCATAGGTATTGCGGTCATTGAGCGCTTTATCAAACAACTGTTTTGCCGAAGAAACGGTTTGTGCACCGTTCATCTGCGCACGATTAATCGCGCAGCAGTTAAGCAGCAAAAATTCTGATTGTAATGATTCGTTATACGGCACTAATAACGAACGGCGAGTCACAATGGTCATGACACATCCTTGTTAACAGCAAAAAATGTCTTGAAAACAAAGCCGAAAAGTAAACCAACTGAGGGCGGCCAATATAATGTTGATTGGCCTATATCAATATTATTTTTTTGGTAAAGGGCAGATCTAAGAAAGCCCCGACACGTGAGTGTCGGGGCTATAGTCTTACTCGCAGCAGTCCGGCTACTAAAAGTGCTCCATGCATCTTCCTTAATAGCGACTGAGTCCTTCAGTCCAAATCCTTACTTCGCCTTCCTAGCGGTGTCCTAATCGTCCTGATCGCTCACTTTCCTAGTAAGCACACATCACTTGTTCCTTGAGCGGTGTCCTTGGTATCTTCCTGATACTGTCCTTCCTCACTCTTGAGGTGTCCATTGCTTTCCTTAGTCATCCACTTCCTGTCGATGATCGCTTCCGTGCAATGTTCCTTTCGCTCCATGCTTGATTGACTATCCTCGTCAACCAATCTTCATCCTGAAGTATCCCAATCCGTGGTAGTTCCTGTTCCGTGTCAGCATCCTTCCGACACCTTGTAATTTACGCTTTTATCGAATGGGTGCAATGCTTGGCAACAAATAAAATGCTGTAACAAGTTTTAAACAACACAATTAACGCATATAATTCATAAACTTAACCCTGTTTGACATCTTAAAGCTCAATCAGAATTACCGTTTGTCCTACACGCGATGTAAGATATCTCGCACAAGCCATTTCTTAATTTTCCATTAGTCAATAATCGACGCTCACCGTATGATAAGTGATGTTCGCAGAATGGAGGTATTATGCTTACTCAAGATGTTAGCCAAGAGCTAAAAGATGTCCTTGAACGGTTACACGCAGAAGGAAAAGAGCCGACCGTTGCTCTGGTTAAAGCGCGATTATCCACGCCGGTGCCTATGCCTGCACTGATCACGACTCTAAAGAGTTGGAAGAGCTCGAATCGTGTGCCTAAAGTTGAAGTTGCAGCAAAACAAGAGGTCGCTGATACAGACCGAATTGAACAGTTAGAAAAGCAAGTGAAGGATCTAACGGCAAGGTTGATTGCGCTTGAGGAAAAGTTAGAGAAATAGAGATGCTCTACACGCTCTCCTTCGTTGCTCTATGGAATGACCAATATTTGGAGAGCAGAACAACAAAAAGGCTTGGCGTTATGCCAAGCCTTTCTTATTTGAAGTGGTTAGATTACCAACCCGTGATTTCACGTAGACCTTTGCCGATGTCAGCAAGAGACTTAACAGTCTTAACGCCTGCCGCTTCTAGTGCAGCGAACTTATCTTCAGCGGTACCTTTACCACCAGAGATGATTGCGCCAGCGTGGCCCATACGCTTACCTGGAGGAGCTGTCACACCCGCAATGTAAGAAACGACTGGCTTAGTGACGTTCTCTTTAATGAATGCTGCCGCTTCTTCTTCCGCAGTACCACCGATTTCACCAATCATCACGATAGCTTCAGTTTCAGGGTCTTCTTGGAATAGCTTCAAGATGTCGATGAAGTTTGAACCAGGGATTGGGTCACCACCGATACCTACACAAGTCGATTGGCCGAAACCTTCGTCAGTTGTTTGTTTAACTGCTTCGTACGTTAGTGTACCTGAGCGTGAAACGATACCCACTTTACCTTTCTTGTGGATGTGACCAGGCATGATACCAATCTTACACTCATCTGGAGTGATAAGACCTGGACAGTTAGGACCGATCATGCGAACGCCAGTTTCTTCTAGCTTCACTTTAACGTCGATCATATCTGTTGTAGGGATACCTTCAGTGATAGTCACGATTAGCTCGATGCCTGCATCAATCGCTTCTAGGATGGCATCTTTACAGAAAGGTGCTGGTACGTAGATAACGGTTGCAGTCGCGCCTGTTGCTTCGACTGCTTCACGTACTGTGTTGAACACTGGAAGACCTAGGTGAGTTTGACCACCTTTGCCCGGAGAAACACCACCGACCATCTGTGTACCGTATGCGATAGCTTGCTCAGAGTGGAAAGTACCCTGACCACCAGTAAAACCCTGACAGATTACTTTGGTGTCTTTATTAATTAGTACAGACATTATTTGCCCTCCGCAGCAGCAACAACTTTCTGAGCTGCGTCGGTTAACGACTCAGCTGCAATGATATCAACATCAGAATTAGCAAGAACTTCGCGACCTAGATCCGCGTTAGTACCTTCTAGACGAACAACAACAGGGACGTTTACACCGACCTCTTTAACCGCACCGATAATACCTTCAGCGATCATGTCACAACGCACGATACCACCGAAGATGTTGACGAGCACTGCTTTTACATTGTCATCAGATAGGATGATCTTGAATGCTTCTGCTACACGTTCTTTAGTCGCGCCGCCACCTACGTCAAGGAAGTTTGCTGGTTTGCCGCCGTGTAGGTTTACGATATCCATCGTACCCATTGCCAGACCTGCACCGTTAACCATACAGCCAACGTTGCCGTCTAGCGCTACGTAGTTCAGTTCCCACTGCGCTGCATGCGCTTCACGCTCATCTTCTTGCGAAGGATCGTGCATCTCGCGTAGCTTAGGCTGACGGTACATCGCGTTAGAGTCGATGTTGATCTTACCGTCTAGACATAGCAGGTTGCCTTCGCCAGTGATGACAAGCGGGTTGATCTCTAGTAGCGCAAGGTCGTACTGAGAGAACATGTTGCCAAGACCCATGAAGATCTTAACAAATTGTTTGATTTGGTCGCCTTCAAGACCTAGCTTGAATGCTAGCTCGCGGCCTTGATAAGCTTGAGGGCCTACTAGTGGATCGATAGCTGCTTTATGAATCAACTCTGGCGTTTCTTCTGCAACTTTCTCGATTTCAACACCACCTTCAGTAGATGCCATGAATACAACTTTACGAGTTGCACGGTCAACAACTGCACCTAGGTAAAGTTCGTTAGCAATGTTTGATGCTTCTTCAACTAGGATTTTAGTTACAGGCTGACCATTTGCGTCTGTTTGGTAAGTGACCAGGTTTTTACCTAGCCACTTTTGTGCAAACTCTTTAACGCCATCTTTAGTATCGTGCAGCTCAACACCACCCGCTTTACCACGTCCACCAGCGTGAACCTGACATTTAACGACTTTCTTCTCCGTTGAGATACGACCAGCAGCTTCGAACGCTTCTTGTGGCGTATCACACGCATAACCTTCCGGTACAGGCAAACCGAATTCTGCAAACAGCTGTTTGGCTTGATATTCATGCAAATTCATTTTTGATATTCCGTTTATGTTCCCTTAAGGGATTATTATTTCCATAACGCTGCAGAGACCTGCAAAACGTCTGTAGGGTCTTCTCAAATAAATCAATGTTGGTAAAACAAAGATTTAGGTGAAGGCCAGACAGTTGAGCTAGTCTAGCCATTGAAACTATCGAACGTCTAGTCAGCTCAGCCAACTAGACGTTTTAGCGATATTAAACGTCTAATAGCAGACGCGCTGGATCTTCTAGCAGCTCTTTGATGGTTACAAGGAAGCCTACTGATTCACGGCCATCGATCAGACGATGGTCGTAAGAGAGCGCCAAGTACATCATTGGTAGAATTTCTACTTTGCCATCAACCGCCATTGGACGCTCTTGGATCTTGTGCATACCAAGAATCGCAGATTGTGGTGGGTTGATGATTGGCGTGGACATGAGTGAACCAAATACACCGCCGTTAGTAATAGTGAAGTTGCCACCCATTAGCTCGTCTACTGTTAGCTTGCCATCGCGACCCTTGATTGCGAGCTCTTTGATGCCTTTTTCGATATCAGCAAAACCTAGAGTGTCACAGTCTTTAAGCACTGGCGTGACCAGACCACGTGGCGTAGAAACTGCCATGCTGATATCGAAGTAGTTGTGGTAAACGATATCATCACCATCTATAGAAGCGTTGACTTCTGGGTAACGTTTTAGTGCTTCCGTTACCGCTTTCACGTAGAAAGACATGAAGCCTAGACGGATACCATGACGCTCTTCGAACTGGTCTTTGTACTGCTTACGAAGATCCATGATTGGCTTCATGTTAACTTCGTTGAATGTGGTCAGCATTGCCGTGTTGTTCTTCGCTTCTAGCAGACGATTAGCAACCGTCTTACGTAGGCGAGTCATTGGTACACGTTTTTGGCTACGAGCCGCTGCTGGCGCTTCAACCGCGGCAGGAGCTTCCACTTTAGGCGCTGCTTTTGCGTTAGCTAGATGCGCTTCGATATCTTCGCGAGTGATGCGGCCACCTACACCAGAGCCTTTTACTTGACTCGCTTCAAGACCATGCTCTGCAAGCAGGCGACGTACCGCTGGGCTAAGAGCATCGTTGCTCTCTTCAGTTAGAGAAGCTTTATGACGCTTATCAGGAGACGCTTGTGACTCTTCAGTCGTGTCTGTTGTTGGTTCACCAGCAACAGCGCCAGGCTTCAGCTTCGCCAGTAGCTGTTTTGAAAGAACGGTCGCCCCTTCTTCTTCGAGGATCGCTTCCAGAACACCTGCTTCAGGAGCAGGCACTTCAAGCACCACTTTATCCGTTTCGATATCTACAAGAACCTCGTCACGCTCAACTGCATCACCAGGTTGCTTATGCCATGTTGCGACTGTTGCGTCAGCAACTGATTCAGGTAAATCTGGAACCAGAATTTCAATTGTCATATCTGTTTCTTCCTTTAACTTCTAGTTCTTAGTTCGAAGTTTCTGTATTCAGGGTAAGAGCGTCTTCAATCAACGCTTTTTGTTGTTTCAAGTGTACTGACATATAACCAACCGCAGGTGATGCAGACGCTGGACGACCAGCGTAATTTAGAACGGCACCTGCTGGAATCGCAGCGCGGAAGTTATGTTGGCTACAGTACCAAGCGCCTTGGTTTTGAGGCTCTTCCTGACACCAGACAAAATCTTCAACATTGGTGTATTGCTCGATGACGGCTTTTACCTCATCCATCGGGAATGGGTAAAGCTGCTCGATACGAACGATAGCCACGTCATCTTGCTCATTGTTACGTCGCTGCTCTAGAAGATCGAAGTAAACCTTACCAGAACAGAACACGACGCGTTTCACCATAGCAGGGTCTAGGTTGTCAATCTCACCAATCGCTGCTTGGAAAGTGCCTTCTGCCAATTCTTCGATGGTTGAAGTACAAAGCGGATGACGCAGCAGAGATTTAGGTGACATCACCACGAGAGGACGACGCATCGGTCTGACAACCTGACGACGGATCATGTGGTAAACCTGAGCCGGTGTTGAAGGAACAACCACTTGCATGTTTTGCTCAGCACATAGCTGAAGGTAGCGCTCAAGGCGTGCAGACGAGTGTTCTGGACCCTGACCTTCATAACCGTGTGGTAACAGCATGGTTAAGCCACATAAACGCGCCCACTTCTGCTCACCAGATGAGATAAATTGGTCAATTACTACCTGTGCACCGTTGGCAAAATCACCAAACTGCGCTTCCCAAATGGTTAAACCACCTGGCTCAGCGGTCGCATAGCCATACTCAAACGCGAGTACCGCCTCTTCGGACAGTACCGAATCGAACACTTCGAACGGTCCTTGCTTATCGTGAACATTCGCTAATGGAACATAAGTACTGGCATCATTTTGATTGTGCAGTACAGAGTGACGGTGGAAGAAAGTACCTCGGCCTGAATCTTGACCTGAAATACGGATACGTTTGCCGTCATCAACCAGAGTGGCGTAGGCTAGGGTTTCCGCCATCCCCCAGTCGATTGCTTTCTCTCCGCTCAACATTGCCATACGGTCGTTGTATAGCTTGTTTACGCGGCTTTGTAGCTTGTGGCTTTCTGGGTACTGACAAATGCGGTGGCCAAGCTCAACCAAGCGCTCTTTGTCAAACTGGCTCTTCCACTCTACGTCCCAATCGTGACCTAGGTAAGGAGACCAATCCACAGAGTGCAACGCCATTGGACGCCACTCTTTTACCACAACTTCACCGCGGTCGAGTGCATCGCGGTACTCATTGACCATTTGAGTTGCGGTATCAATGCCGAAGTCACCACGCTCCATAAGTACGTCTGCGTAAATCTTACGTGGCGTTGGGTGCTTCTTGATTTTCTGATACATCAATGGCTGAGTTGCGTTAGGTTCATCCGCTTCGTTGTGACCATGACGACGGTAACAAACCAGATCAATCACCACGTCACGTTTAAACTCGTTGCGGTAATCCAGTGCGATGCGAGTAACGAAAGCAACCGCTTCTGGGTCATCGGCATTCACGTGGAAAATTGGCGCCTGCACCATCTTAGCGATATCGGTACAGTACATAGTCGAACGCGTATCTTGTGGGTTCGAGGTAGTAAAACCGACCTGGTTATTGACCACAATACGTACGGTGCCGCCGACACGGAAGCCACGCGCTTGTGACATGTTAAAGGTTTCCTGTACCACCCCTTGACCAGCAATCGCTGAGTCGCCGTGGATGGTAATCGGAAGAACCGTTGTGCCCTCTTTGTCGCCTAATCGGTCTTGACGCGCGCGCACCGAGCCGATAACAACAGGGTTAACGATTTCTAAGTGCGAAGGGTTAAATGCCAGCGCTAAATGGACGTCACCACCTGGTGTGGCAAAGTCAGCAGAGAAGCCTTGGTGATATTTAACGTCACCTGTACCCCAGGTTTCGTCGTGCTTACCCGCAAACTCATCGAACAAGTCTTGAGGTTTCTTACCCAGTACGTTGACCAGCATGTTCAGGCGGCCACGGTGCGCCATGCCAATCACAACCTCGCGCATACCACTCTTACCCGCATGGCGAATCAACTCTTTCGTCATTGGGATCAGTGCATCACCACCTTCCAATGAGAAACGCTTCGCACCAGGGAATTTCGCCCCGAGATAACGCTCAAGACCTTCTGCTGCGGTTAACTCTTCTAGGAATTCTCGTTTTTCTTCTTTACTGAACGACGGCTGACCAACGACTGATTCGAGACGTTGTTGAATCCAACGCTTCTGTTCAGTGTCTGTCATGTGCATGTACTCAGCACCGATAGAGCCACAGTAGATTTTTTGCAGTGAAGAGTGAATATCTTTCAGCTTCATGGTTTCTTTGCCAATAGCAAATGAACCAACATTGAAAGTTTCTTCAAGATCGTCTTGAGTGAGATTGTGGAATGTAGGATCTAGCTCCGCCACTTGAGGACGTTGCCATAGGCCTAGAGGGTCAAGCTGTGCCGCTTCATGACCACGGAAGCGGTAAGCATTGATTAACTGAAGTACTTTTACCTGTTTAGCGTCGACATCAGGATCACTAACTTGGACATTGTAATGCTTCGTTTCTTGAGCGAGTCGTCGGAAGTAGTCACGGACACGTGAATGAGGTTGTTCAACTACCTCATCTGATGGCTTGGGTAAGCCCTCAAAAACACGTTTCCACTCCTCACTTACCAGATCGGGATCACTTAGATACAGTTCGTAGAGGTCCTCTACATACGTTGCATTGGCGCCAGCCAAGTGTGAAGACTCGAGCCACGCCTTCATCACGCCGTTGTGCATATTTTCCCTTAACCAGTAGTTTTCACGTTTGCTGCGGTCTTTCGCCGAGCTATTAAGAGCCGACCCAGTATGGGCCGGCAATTTTCTATTCTATAACTCCACCTGTATCATCAGACGGAGCGGTAAAGCAGGTTTTACCGCTGCTGCCTAATCAGGTCACGAGTCATTACACCGAGCGGTTAACCAACATCGTCTTGATATGACCAATCGCTTTAGTCGGATTTAGTCCCTTAGGACAGACACTTACACAATTCATGATGCCGTGGCAACGGAAAACGCTAAATGCGTCATCAAGATTTGACAAGCGTTCGTCTGTCGCAGTGTCGCGGCTATCAATTAACCAACGATAAGCCGCTAATAGACCTGCAGGACCGATAAATTTGTCTGGATTCCACCAGAATGATGGACACGATGTTGTACAACACGCACACATAATACATTCGTACAGACCATCGAGATGAGCACGATCTTCTGGCGATTGTAGGTTCTCGCGTGAAGGTGGCAACGCACCATCATCAATCAAGAAAGGCTTAACTTTCGCATAGTTATCGTAGAACTGTGTCATGTCAACGATTAGATCGCGAACCACTGGTAAACCAGGCAATGGACGGATAACAATCTTGTCACCGGTCAACGCTGATAGCGGGGTAATACACGCCAAACCATTTTTTCCGTTCATGTTTAGGCCGTCTGAGCCACAAACACCCTCACGACATGAACGTCGGAATGAAATGGTTGGGTCTTGCTCTTTGAGCAAAATCAGTGCATCTAACACCATCATGTCTGACCCTTCATCCACCTCAAGTGTGTAGTCTTTCATGTATGGCTTGCTATCAACATCCGGATTGTAACGGTACAAAGAGAAGTTTAGTTTCATAGTTTAGTCCTCCCCTAGTATGTACGTACTTTCGGCGGGAATGCTTCACGATGCACTGGCGTCATGTTGACATCACGCTTGCTCATCGCTTCAGTTTCCGGGTTGTAAATCGAGTGGCATAGCCAGTTCTCATCGTCACGCTCTGGGTAGTCAAAGCGGGCATGAGCACCACGACTTTCAGTACGATAGTTAGCCGCAACTGCTGTCGAGAACGCCGTTTCCATCAAGTTGTCTAACTCCAAGCACTCAATGCGCTGGGTATTGAACTCAGAAGATTTGTCAGCAAGATGTGCTTCTTTAAGACGCTCACGGATCACTTTCAACTCTTCCAAGCCGGTCGCCATTGCATCGCCTTCACGGAATACCGAGAAGCTGTTTTGCATGCAGCGCTGAAGATCTTTACGGATTTCTACTGGGTCTTCACCGCTAGTGCTGTTTTCCCAGCGCATGGTACGCGCCAGTGACGCTTCGATGTCAGATTCAGTCGCTGGACGAGCCTCAACTTGCGCTGCCAAGGTTTCACCAAGGTGCAAGCCTGTCGCACGGCCAAACACCACCAAGTCAAGCAGTGAGTTACCACCAAGGCGGTTAGCACCATGGACCGATACAGATGCGATTTCACCACAAGCAAATAGGCCTTGAACTTCCGCTTCACTACCGTCTGCCAATTGTTTGATTGCTTGGCCAGATACCTGAGTTGGAACGCCGCCCATCATGTAGTGACAGGTTGGGATAACAGGAATTGGCTCTTTGACTGGGTCAACGTGTGCGAACGTACGAGAAAGCTCACAGATACCCGGCAGACGAGACTCAAGAACATCTTTACCCAAGTGATCGAGTTTAAGCTTGATATGTGGACCCCATGGGCCGTCACAACCACGTCCTTCACGGATTTCGATCATCATTGAACGCGCAACGACATCACGGCCAGCAAGGTCTTTAGCGTTCGGTGCGTAACGCTCCATAAAGCGCTCACCGTCTTTGTTCAATAGGTAACCACCTTCACCACGACAGCCTTCTGTAACTAGTACACCCGCGCCCGCGATACCGGTTGGGTGGAACTGCCACATTTCCATATCTTGCATTGGAACGCCAGCACGCAGCGCCATGCCCACACCGTCACCGGTGTTAATGTGTGCGTTTGTGGTTGAAGCGTAGATACGACCAGCGCCACCGGTTGCTAGGATGGTCGCTTTCGATTTGAAGTAACAGATTTCACCTGTTTCCATACAAATTGCCGTACAGCCCATGATCGCGCCATCTTGGTTCTTCACCAAATCCAGTGCGTACCATTCAGAGAAGATGGTGGTCTTGTGCTTAACGTTTTGTTGGTAAAGCGTGTGAAGTAGTGCGTGGCCAGTACGGTCAGCAGCAGCGGCAGTACGTGCTGCTTGCTCACCACCGAACTCTTTCGATTGACCACCGAACGGACGTTGATAAATCGAGCCATTATCAAAGCGAGAGAAAGGTAGGCCCATTTTCTCAAGCTCAATGACTGATTCAGGACCGTTTTTACACATGTATTCAATCGCGTTCTGGTCACCGATGTAGTCCGAACCTTTGACGGTATCGTACATGTGCCACTGCCAGTTGTCTTTGTGCGAGTTACCAAGAGCAACGGTAATACCACCTTGAGCAGACACAGTGTGAGAACGAGTTGGGAACACTTTAGACAGCAAAGCACAAGATAGGCCTTGCTCAGAGATTTGTAGTGCAGCGCGCATGCCTGCACCACCAGCGCCGATTACTACGGCATCGAATTCACGAACAGGAATAGACACTTACGCACCCCACAAAATAAATAGACCAGAGAAGAAGTAACCCAAAAGCACAGCAATAACGCCTAGCTGAAGGCCACCACGAAGCTTGGCGCACTTAATGTAGTCAGTCAGGACTTGCCATAGGCCAATCCAGGCATGAATAAGGACTGAGACAAGCGCCAGCATAGTGAACACTTTAGTGAAGGTGCCACCGAAGAACTGGGTCCAAGATACGTAAGAGATGTCGGTGAAAGCACAGAAGCTCACCAAATATATCGTGTAAAGCGTCATAATGATGGCGGTTGCACGAATCAATAGGAAATCGTGGACACCATTACGACCAAAAGATGAAATGTGTTTTACCATACCATTACCCCCGCCAATAAAGACAGAACGGCTGTCGCTGCGAATGCAACCTTAGCGCTCATTGCACCAGATTCCAGCTCTTCAAAATGCCCCATATCCATCAGAAGATGACGGATACCACCAGCAATGTGATAGGCCAATGCCGTTAGGATGCCCCATAGAATGAACTTCACAAAGAAGCCATCAACGATGTCGACCGCTTGCGCGTAACCGACTGGGGAAGATAATGAAATGGATAGCAACCAAAGCAGAATTCCGACAGCAACAAACGTAATTACACCCGATACACGGTGTAAGATTGATGCGATTGCAGTGATCGGAAAGCGAATGGTCTGTAAATCTAAATTAACAGGTCTTGACTTTCTTTCTTTCACGGGCTTGCTCACTCAGCTCCATTGAGCATTTATAGTTATGAACGAATTTTGATTGCAAACCTACAAAAGTTAACATCTATTTAACAATTACTTGCAACAATTGACTAAGTATTTTGTAAAATAATTGTTAACAACAAGGATTAAAACTTCACCTCACATTTGTTTCAAGCCTTGAATTTATAAGGTTTTCACCAAAATTTACTGCGCCACTATACGGCTGGCAACATTCTAATACAATTGGTGTAACAATTTTTGCTACACAGACCAGATTTTTAACCTTATACGTTCAAAAAACCATAACAAGTGCACACATCAGAGGAGAAAAATTGACTTTGATAACGAACACACGTACAAAAATGTCACACAAACATCCTGGACGGATTAATAATAAACAAAGGAGATTGTTATGGCAGATAAGAAAGCTACCCTTCATGTTGAAGGTCAAGCGCCTATCGAGCTGCCGATTATGGAAGGTGCACTTGGTACCCCTGTAATTGACGTTCGTAAACTGGGAGCAAACGGATACTTCACTTTTGACCCAGGTTTTCTTGCCACTGCATCCTGTGAATCTCAAATCACCTATATCGACGGTGGCAAGGGTATTCTTTTGCACCGCGGTTACCCCATTGATCAGCTAGCGAATAACGCTGATTACTTAGAAGTCTGTTACATTCTTCTTTACGGTGAAGCCCCAACACGTGAACAATACGAGAAATTCAAGACGACCGTTACTCGTCACACTATGGTCCATGAGCAAATTGCAAGCTTCTTCCACGGCTTCCGCCGTGACGCTCACCCAATGGCCGTAATGTGTGGTGTAGTCGGCGCATTAGCCGCGTTCTATCACGATTCACTCGACATTAATAACGACACCCACCGCGAGATCACCGCTTATCGACTACTGTCGAAAATGCCGACTCTAGCGGCAATGTGTTACAAATACTCAATCGGTCAGCCGTTTATCTACCCAAGAAACGACCTCAGCTACGCAGAAAACTTCTTGCACATGATGTTTGCTAACCCATGTGAAGAATATGCGGTCAATCCGGTTGTGGCTCGCGCAATGGATAAGATTTTCACCCTCCATGCCGATCATGAGCAAAACGCGTCTACATCAACCGTACGTCTTGCAGGTTCTTCTGGTGCCAACCCGTTCGCGTGTATCGCGGCAGGTATCGCCTCTCTATGGGGACCAGCGCACGGTGGTGCCAACGAAGCTTGTTTGAAGATGCTTGAAGAGATCGGCAGTGTTGAAAACATCCCTGAATACATTGAGCGCGCCAAAGACAAAGATGATCCATTCCGCCTAATGGGCTTTGGTCACCGCGTCTACAAGAACTACGACCCACGTGCGACAGTAATGCGTGAAACTTGTCACGACGTACTCAAAGAGCTCAACATTCAAGATCCACTGCTAGACGTTGCTATGGAGCTTGAGCGTATCGCATTGTCAGACGAATACTTCGTGTCTAAGAAACTCTACCCGAACGTAGACTTCTACTCAGGTATCATCTTGAAAGCAATTGGTATTCCTGTCTCTATGTTCACGGTTATCTTTGCTCTATCTCGTACTATTGGTTGGATCGCGCATTGGAACGAAATGCACAGCGACCCACTAAACCGTATCGGTCGTCCTCGCCAGCTATACACAGGTGAAGTTCAACGCGAATTCTCACCAATGCATGAGCGCGAATAAGAGAGATAGTTTCTAGTTTCTAGTTTCTAGTTTCTAGTTTCTAGTTTCTAGTTTCTAGTTTCTAGTTTCTAGTTTCTAGTTTCTAGTTTCTAGTTTCTAGTTTCTGAATAGATAAAGGGTTGATGTGAAAACATCAACCCTTTTTATTTAATCGAAAAACGAAGCGGCCTAATATCTGGCAACCCGCCCTGTCGCTAGACCGGGTTATCGATATCAATGAAAGTCACTTGGATACCATGCTCTTGAGTCAGCCACTCTCCTAGCGCCTTAACACCATAGCGCTCGGTTGCATGATGCCCTGCGGCAAAGTAGTGAACGCCCATTTCACGGGCGGTGTAAGTGGTGCGCTCCGAGATCTCACCAGAGACAAACGCATCCAAGCCAAGTTTCACCGCCAATTCAATATAATCTTGGCCACCACCGGTACACCAACCGACGGTTTCAATCAGCTTGTCCTCCTGTTCAGGAGCAATATGCAGCGGCGCACGATTCAAAACCGAGTTAATTTTGGCCGCAAAATCAGCGCCAGAAACAGGCTTATTTAGGCGACCAAACATGGCGACGGATTGCTCATTTCCTTCCATACCACCCTCAACCTCAATATCGAGTAACCGTGCTAGTTCGGCGTTGTTGCCCAACTGTGGGTGAATATCAAGAGGTAAATGGTAACCATAGAGGTTGATGTCATTTTTAATTAAAGTGCGAATACGCTTACCTTTCATACCACGAATAGGCTCAGGTTCCCCTTTCCAGAAGTAACCATGATGAACCAGTAACGCGTCAGCATTGAGTTGAACCGCTTTGTCAATCAAAGCTTGCGATGCCGTCACACCAGTGACAACGTGCTTGATTGTCGATGTACCTTCGACCTGCAAACCGTTCGGTGCGTAGTCTTTAATTAACTGTGGAGAGAGCTTCTCATTGAGGATCTTTTCTAATTGTAAGTTGTTCATGACCGCTTCCATCTGATTGCTAATATTGCGCTTTGTCTTAATCTGCAAAGTGTATTCGAACCATAGCAACCTTACCAGCACCTAGCTACAATAGTGACGTTCAAACAGAAATAGGTTTACGGATGAACGCTTTACAACGTTTTTATCACTGGATCCACGAGACACCTTCGCTATTTACACTCACGCCGCCGTTTGTCGATCTCAAAGGGCTAGCTATCGGACCTTTACAGCAAATGGATTATCAAGGTAACCCGCGGCTCGGATTTATCTACCAGCATCTGTGTACTGAGCTACTCTCCAATAGCGAAAAGTACTCCCTACTGGAAGAAGAAATCCAAGTTAACAACCCATCCGGACAAACCTTAGGGGCTATCGATCTCATCCTAGATAACCTTGAAACTCAGCGGCAAGAGCACTGGGAGGTCGCGATAAAATTTTATCTACTTCATCAAGGCGTTTGGTACGGACCGAATGCCCACGATCAGCTAGATAAAAAGCTTGAGCGGATGCTCTCTCATCAACTAAAAATGAGCGCCTCCTCTGAGTTCCTGCAACAGTATCCTCACTACTCTGCTCTCACTGAGCGTCTGCTGATTCAAGGGCGTCTTTACATCAACCCTTTTTCACCTGAGGCGACGCCGAAAGAATGCCTAGGGCTTACGATCAACCCGAGCCAAATTACGGGCTATTGGTGTTATCAGAGCCAGTGGGAAAAGATTGGCGAACCGCTGTATGAACTGGAAAAGCCGCTTTGGGCAATTGGTTTGGAAGCGTTCAATACCCCAATCGACAAACCCAATGGACGATTTGTTCATGCTCAGACCAAAGAGGGTCAATTTTGGTTTGTTGTGCCTGATAGTTGGCCAAATTAAAAGGTATAAAAAAGGGCTGACAATTGTCAGCCCTTGATAAAACAGTTCATCGCTTAAATTACAGGCCTGCGTTAGCGAATACCTGATTTACGATCTCTTGTGCTTCAGCTTCAATTTGCTTCAAGTGCTCGGCGCCTTTAAAGCTCTCACAGTAGATTTTGTAGATATCTTCAGTGCCCGATGGACGCGCAGCAAACCAGCCATTTTCAGTGGTCACTTTAAGTCCACCAATCGCAGCGCCATTACCTGGTGCATGAGTTAAGCGCGCAGTAATCGCATCACCTGCGAGTGTCTCAGCCGTTACCATTTCAGCAGACAACTTAGACAGCACAGCTTTTTGCGGTCCATTTGCCACAGCTTGAATACGGTTGTACTCCGACGCTCCGTGTTTCGCCGCTAGCTCTTCATAGTACTCTTGTGGGTTCTTGCCGGTTGCCGCTGTGATTTCCGCGGCAAGCAAACATAAGATGATGCCATCTTTGTCCGTTGACCAAGGCGTACCATCTTTGCGCAGGAATGAAGCGCCCGCCGACTCTTCACCACCGAAGCCGAATTGACCTTGATAAAGTCCATCAACAAACCACTTAAAGCCGACTGGCACTTCACACAATTCTCGGCCTAGGTCCGCGACCACACGGTCAATCAGGGCGCTAGACACGAGTGTTTTACCCACTGCAACTTCTTTACCCCACCCCTCGCGATGGCGGTATAGGTAATCAATACACACAGCTAAGAAGTGGTTCGGGTTCATTAATCCTTTCGGCGTCACAATACCGTGGCGATCGTAATCAGGGTCATTACCAAACGCTAAGTCGTACTCGTCTTTCAGCGCCAATAACCCGGCCATTGCGTATGGAGAAGAGCAGTCCATGCGTACGACACCATCTTTGTCCAGAGACATAAACTGGAAAGAAGGATCGATAGCTTCACTCACTAGCGTGAGGTCTAGGTTGTAAGTCTTGGCGATCTGACGCCAGTAATCAATGCCGCTCCCGCCTAATGGGTCGACACCGATCTTCAGCTTAGCGTTCTGAATCGCCTCGATATCGATGACATTCACTAGATCATCGATATATGGCTTAACCAGATCGGTTTCTACGAATAACTCAGACGCTTTTGCCTCTGCTAACGGCATGCGTTTCACACCCTGCAGGCCTTCAGCAATTAAAGCATTGGCGCGATCTTGAATAGCTTGAGTCAGTTCACCCTCGGCTGGACCACCATGAGTCGGGTTGTATTTGATACCGCCATCTTGCGGTGGGTTATGCGATGGGGTAATCACAATACCATCGGCTTTTGCCTCATGCGCTTGATTGTAGGTCAAAATAGCGTGCGAAATGCCCGGAGTTGGTGTGTAACCATTATGCTGCTGCACAATCACTTGCACGCCATTGGCGATCAACACTTCGACCACAGTAGAAAACGCGGGTTCAGACAATGCATGGGTATCTTTACCGACAAACAACGGCCCGGTAGTCCCTTTTTCGGCGCGAACTTCCGCTACCGCCTGCGCGATCGCGAGGATGTGATTTTCATTGAAAGTGACTTTATCCGCTGTACCACGATGACCGGAGGTTCCGAACTCAACTTTGTGTGCTGGATTTTTTGGGTCAGGCTGGAGAAGAAAATAGTTAGCGACTAGGGCTGGAATATTGTGAAGGTCTTGTTGCTGAGCTTTTTGTCCCGCTCGTGGGTGCATCGCCATGTTGACATCCTTTCTATAAACTACAAAAACAAAAAACCTCATAATACGGCAACTAAGTGACGCATTATGAGGTTTCAATCAGAATTTTTAAATTGAGTGAGTGACTTTCTCAATCAAATCGGCTGGGAAGTTCATTCTTGTCATCAACTGCTCAACCATCTGTCTTTTGCGGCTGGTGTTGTTGTTGGTAATAACCCAAAACGGAGAACCAGGAATGGCTTTTGGTTTCGTCGTATTACCGCTGGCAAGGAGAGTTTGCTCATTGTCAGCAAAGTAAACGCGTTTGCGACCTTTCACTTGAGTGGCTTCAGAAAAGCTAGCTGGGTCGATTCGGTGCAAAGTCGACAGCACGAGCATGAAGCGATCTATCGCTTTCTTCAAACCCGCAAACTCGTCAGAGATCAGCAGTGAACGCATTGCTTTAACACCATCCACCTTATCTTCCATAATTGCATCTTTACTGACCACTATACCCTTAGCTTGCGTCACAGCCGGCTGCTGAGCGATAGGCGCAGTCGCATCAGTCATCAATAGACGACGCAAAATGTCTGACGCACTTTCACCAATATGCTGGGTTTGACTTGCGATGTAACGGTATAGATCCTCATCAACCTCAATTGTTTTCATTCGCTTTTCACAATCTCTATGTTTAAACTCTTGGGGATTATAGCGAGATCTTTACACAGACTCTACGGTTAACCTGTTACGAATAAATAAAAATGTCACAACTGCTCAACTACAAAGACGAGGGGCAAGGCCGCTCAGTTATTTTGCTCCACGGATTATTTGGCAATTTAGATAACCTCGGCCTGTTGGCTAGAGATCTTAAAACCGACCATCGTGTCATTAGTGTCGATTTACGTAATCATGGCGAGTCGTTCCACAGCGATGAGCATAACTATCTGGTGATGGCGAAGGATGTTCAGCAGCTACTCGAGCACCTCGACGTCAATGATGCCATTGTGATTGGTCACTCTATGGGTGGCAAAGTAGCGATGAAACTCGCCGACATCGCCGCAGCCAGAATCAGCAAGCTGTTAGTCCTCGATATGGCACCAGTCAAATACAATCAAAACCGACATGATAACGTGTTTAAAGGTTTACAAGCGGTTCTCGAACACAAACCGACCACACGTAAACACGCGCTAGCTTTGCTCGCAGAACATATCGAGCTCGATGGCGTTCGCCAATTTCTCAGTAAATCCTTGTACAAGGTAGATCAGTATCTGACGTGGCGTTTTAATGTTGCTAGCTTGGCAGACAACTATTGGCACATCCTAGGTTGGGAGCCAATCAGTTCAAGCCAAATTGAAACCCTCTTTATTAAAGGGGGCGATTCCGACTACCTCACCGCGCAACACCAGCCCGAGGTACAAAAGCAGTTTCTCCGCGCTAAAGCCCATGTTATCGCCAATACCGGGCACTGGCTGCATGCTGAAAAGCCAGCTGAAGTTCTCCGAGCGATTCGTAAATTTATTGCGTAAAACAGAATGAGCGCTCTGATGCGCTCAAGCCGTTAACTTTATCCAGCAACAATGGTATAGTTCGGCGCAAGTAATTTGGCACAAAGGGATTCCATGCTTTACGACTACATGAACATGCTCGAGTCTATTGGTCTCGATCTGCTTTTTGCGTCTATCTTTTTTCTAATAGGTATGGCGATAAAAGATGTATTAAAAGCGGGAAATGTCCCCCCTTTCGGTCGCCGCATTGTATGGTTAGTCCTGTTCCTTGGCTGCGCTGGTTTTATTGCTAAAGGCATCATCCAGTTGAGCTGGGAAGGTGGTGGTATTGGCTGAATAGCCAAGCCACAACATAATTGAAGAAAGGTAACGAATCTATGGCAAGTGTAGGCATCTTCTTTGGTAGCGATACAGGTAACACTGAAGCTGTAGCAAAGATGATTCAAAAGCAACTAGGTAAACAACTGGTTCACGTTCAAGATATAGCAAAGAGTAGCAAAGAAGATATCGACAACTTTGATCTCTTGCTGCTTGGTATCCCTACTTGGTACTACGGTGAAGCACAATGTGACTGGGACGACTTTTTCCCAGAACTAGAGCAGATCGATTTCTCGACCAAGCTAGTCGCTATCTTTGGCTGTGGTGACCAAGAAGATTATGCCGAGTACTTCTGTGATGCGATGGGTACCGTGCGCGATATCGTTGAAGCGAAAGGCGGCACTATCCTTGGTTACACTTCAACCGAAGGTTACGAGTTTGAAGCGTCGAAAGGTCTGGTTGAGGGTGATGACAGCCAGTTTGTTGGTCTATGTATCGACGAAGATCGCCAACCAGAGTTGACTGAAGAGCGCGTCACTAACTGGTGTAAGCAGATTTATGATGAGATGTGCCTTGCCGAGTTAGAAGGCTAATCATATCCGACATCGAAACCTCCCTAATGGGAGGTTTTTTTATGCCGTTTGCTGCTCTTCTTCGTCTCTGAACTGAGGCTTTTTACGCACATAAAGCTTACGTTGCACTTCAGAAACGACCTGCCCTTGGCAATCTTTGACATAGATAACGAACTCAGGGAAACACTTATCGCCTTCTGCTGTTTGTGAAAGTATGCTTTGCAGTTGATCGTCGGTGACACAGAACTCGGCAAACAGGTCACTCTGACCCGGCTTTATAAAGTTAATACTCGCCTCTTTATCCCACACATAATAGCGCTCACCCAGAATCCCCATCAACATCAGTGAATAAGTGGGATCCGTTAATGAAAAGATACTGCCACCATATTGAGTTCGATTGGCGTTTTTATTCCACCATCTCAGCTTTAGCCTCATCTTGACCTCACGGAAATCATCACTAATAGAGAGAATTTTTATTCCTGCGCCCCAAAACGGTGGCCATATATTGAGCGCAAATTTCACCAAACCAGGTTTATAGATTTTCGCCAATGACTTGTGCATCCTTGATCCCTAACCATCACTTTGTAAATGTTGCACAATTGTAACTGGTCCGATGTCGTATATCAGTGACGTCACACTAGTTTATAAAAAAAGAGTAGTAACCCCTTGAAGTTCGTGGTTTATTGTTAGAGGCGACTACCCTATAATGATAGGAATATTGAATTCTGTTAATTACTGCAGATCATCAACAGGAAAGTATATGTCAGACAACAACCAAGCGCTCAAGGATGCTGGTCTTAAGGTCACTCTACCTAGACTGAAGATTTTAGAAGTACTACAGCAGCCAGAATGCCAACATATTAGCGCTGAAGATTTATATAAGAAGCTGATTGATCTAGGAGAAGAGATCGGTCTTGCTACCGTGTACCGAGTATTAAACCAATTTGATGATGCAGGTATCGTGACACGCCATCACTTCGAAGGTGGTAAATCAGTATTTGAACTTTCTACTCAACACCATCACGACCATTTGGTCTGTCTCGATTGCGGTGAAGTCATCGAGTTTTCTGATGACCTGATTGAAGAGCGCCAGAAAGAGATCGCCGCTAAGTACAACGTCACACTGACAAACCACAGCTTGTACCTATATGGCAAATGCAGCGATGGAAGTTGTAAAGACGACCCAAATGCACATAAACCGAAATAATGTAAAGGCGCTCACTGAGCGCCTTTATTGATTGAGCTATCACGTTTTCATTGAGCGAAAAAAATGCCAGCTTCTGCTGGCATTTTCGTTTGAGTGAGCAAGATTACTTAGATTCAATCTTGGCCCAGGTATCACGCAGACCCACAGTGCGGTTGAAGACCAAAGCCTCCGGCTTTGAATCTTTAACATCAGCACAGAAGTAACCCATGCGCTCGAACTGATATCCTTTTTCTGCAGGCGCACTCGCTAAGCTCGGCTCAACAAAACCCTTCACTGTCACCAGTGATTCAGGGTTGATCGTTTCTGCAAAGTTATCTGCTGCTGCTGGGTTTGGAACCGTGAACAAACGGTCGTACAAGCGAACTTCCGCAGGTAAGCCTTTGTCAGCCGATACCCAATGAATCACGCCCTTAACTTTACGACCATCAGCTGGATTTTTGCCCAACGTGTCTGGATCGTAACTACAGAAAATCGTGGTGATATTGCCAGCGTCATCTTTCTCAATACGCTCAGCTTTAATCACATACGCACCACGTAAACGAACTTCTTTGCCAAGCACTAAACGCTTGTACTTTTTGTTCGCTTCTTCACGGAAATCTTCACGCTCAATCCATACTTCACGAGTAAATGGCACTTCACGCTCACCCATTTCAGGTTTGTTAGGATGATTGGCTAGAGTCAAGGTCTCAACCTTATCCGCATCGTAGTTTTCAATGACGATTTTAACCGGATCCAGTACAGCCATCGCACGTGGTGCATTGTCATTCAAATCATCGCGAATACAAGACTCAAGAGAGCTCATTTCAATCATGTTGTCTTGCTTAGTCACACCAATACGTTTACAGAACTCACGAATTGAAGCAGGTGTAAAGCCACGACGTCGTAGACCTGAAATGGTCGGCATACGTGGATCATCCCAGCCATTCACCAATTTTTCGGTCACCAGCTGGTTAAGCTTGCGCTTTGACATCACCGTATATTCGAGATTTAGGCGGCTAAACTCGTATTGACGTGGCTGACAGTCGATAGTGATGTTCTCAAGCACCCAGTCGTAAAGACGACGGTTGTCTTGGAACTCCAATGTACACAACGAGTGCGTGATCCCTTCCAGCGCATCAGAAATACAGTGGGTAAAATCGTACATCGGGTAAATGCACCATTTGTCACCCGTTTGATGATGCTCTGCAAAACGAACACGGTAAAGGACGGGATCGCGCAGCACAATAAAGGATGAGGCAAGATCAATCTTGGCACGCAAACAGGCTTTGCCCTCTTCAAAACCACCATCGCGCATTTTCTCGAACAGCGCTAAGTTCTCTTCTGGAGAGCGGTCACGGTATGGGCTAGGCTTACCTGGTTGGGTCAGTGTACCGCGGTATTCACGGATCTGCTCTGGACTTAGCTCTTCAACGTACGCTAAGCCTTTGTTAATTAATTCCACTGCGTAGCCGTAAAGCTTGTCGAAGTAGTTTGACGAGTAACAAACCTCACCATCCCACTCAAAACCCAGCCAGCTCACATCATTCTTAATTGACTCAACGTATTCAACGTCTTCTTTCTCAGGGTTGGTATCATCAAAACGAAGATTACACTTACCCTGATAGTCCTGAGCAATACCAAAGTTCAAACAAATTGACTTAGCGTGACCAATATGCAGATAACCGTTAGGTTCTGGTGGGAAACGAGTATGCACGCTTGTGTGTTTACCATCCGCTAAATCTTTATCGATGATTTGGCGAATGAAATTCGATGGACGAGCCTCAGCTTCACTCATCTATAGCACCTCAATTATTTCAGTATTGTCAGAGAAATTCCGCTCGAAGTTAACATAAAACCTCCGAGCACATGGCGACTAATGATCCACAATTCCTCGCCAATACACAACTACAACCGCGCGTTTATTAGTAAATAATTGGCGATTTCCATTGATATGGAGCAAAAGCACAACAGGTTTCTTTCGAAGGGCGCAAGCATCGTTTAAATAAACAACAGACAAAACAAAAAAAGCCTCCAGAGGAGGCTTTTTAGATAAACGATGAATCGTCTAGGTTATGGCAATTTCACACCCGATAGGTCTTCGTTAGCGCCAATAGCTTTCATTTCGCCAGCAACGATTTCCGCTAGAGGGCCAAGGATAACTTGCAGGTTGTTTTCACCTAGTTTCACCACACCTTTCGCGCCAAGCTTCTTAAGAACGGCTTCGTCAGCGACAGAGCGATCTTTCAGTGTTAGACGTAGACGAGTGATACAAGCATCGATTGAAGTTAGGTTGTCGTGACCACCTAGTGCCTTTAGGTATTGACGAGCTAGGTCACCATTTTTCGCTTCACCAGCTGGTGCTGAAGCTGTTGCATCTTCGTCATCTTCACGACCTGGTGATTTCAGGTTGAACGCACGGATAGCGAACGTAAAGGTGAAGAAGTAAAGCGCACCAAAGCCAAGACCGATAAGCAGTAGAGTCACTGGTTTAGTTGCTAGACCCCAGTTCAATACGAAGTCGATAAGACCTGCAGAGAAACCAAAGCCGTGCAGCGTGCCAAACATGTTCGCTACCACAAGAGCTAGACCTGTGAAGACGGCGTGCATTGCGTATAGCGCAGGTGCTAGGAAGACAAACATGAACTCTAGAGGCTCTGTGATACCTGTTAGGAATGAACAGAAAGCCACTGAGAATAGAGCACCACCAACTTGATGACGTTTTTCAGCAGGAGCAGCAAAGTACATTGCAAGCGCAGCACCTGGTAGACCGAACATCATGACAGGGAAGAAGCCGTTCATGAATACACCAGCAGACTTGTCACCGCCGAAGTAACGGTGTAGGTCACCCGATTTCACAGTTTCAGTCACTTCTTTTACTGTTGCAGTGATTTCTGGGTTTACAGCGTTAGCGAATTCGAAAGTATGAGTTTGACCAGCAACAAGAGTCTTAGCTAGCGCTGGGTCAACACAAAGCTGTTGTAGTGCAGGAAGTGCGTTACCAGCAGCTTGTGCGCCAGTGACTAGAACTTCTTGACACGTACCCATACCGAACCAGAAGTAAGAGTTAAGAACGTGGTGAAGACCAACAGGGATAAGCGCACGGTTAAGTGTACCGTAAACAAATTGACCCACAGCACCAGAGGTTGATACTGCGTGCGCAAGCGCATCAAGGCCACCTTGAATGCTTGGCCAAACCACACCACCGATGGCACCCGCGACTAGAGCAAATAGACCCGCCATGATAGGGACTAGACGCTTGCCTGAGAAGAAAGCTAACCACTCAGGAAGACGAGTTGCATGGAAAGCGTTGTATGAGTGACCAGCGATAATACCAGCGATGATACCGCCGAAGAATGACATGTTGATGTCAGCGTTGATTGTGGTAGCTGTTGCTGTCAGTACGAAGTACGCAACCGCACCAGCAAGGCCTGCAGCACCTTGACCGTCTTTAGAAAGACCGATCGCGATACCTAGACCGAATAGTAGTGGAAGTTGACCAAAGATAGCACCACCGGCTTGCGCCATGAATGGGATATCTAGTAGGTCTCCTTGACCTAAACGTAGTAAGAGCGCCGCAACGGGAAGCGTTGCGATAGGAAGCATAAGAGCTTTACCTAACTTTTGCGCATATCCAAGAATATTCACCTTAAGTTCCCCCTATAGGATTTTAGTATTTGGTTGAGCCACTTTTTTTGGTCGCTCAATTTAGTCACATTCAGTTTATGACATTAATTTTGCTCCGCAAATTAAAACCTCACCATTTGTGATCATAATCACCAGAATCTGTCAATATCCGAGCTTTTTGCTAGCGAGATCATAAAACTTATTTTACAATACAAAAAAATAGCAATGAAGCGGTCGAATTCGAGGTATTCTTATCTGATATATAATAGCTATTAGGGTTGCCAGGTCAGGCATAGCGCCACGGTATCATTCAACCAAGATACATTGGCCACACCAGTAGCAGCAAAGATTTGTGATAATTTAGAACGACCCATTTTTCGTTTGCTAAAGATATTTTACGATCTAATTGAAGCTCACAAATAAAGTAGATTGTTGTGATTGAAGCGCTTCAGTTTGATGACAAAAGTATTAAGAATCTAACCTATAAGGATTAGCTAACCATGTATGCGCTAACTAACTGTAAGATATTTACCGGTAGTGATGTTTTAACCGAACACGCCATTATCATTGACAACGGTCTTATCCAATCAGTCTGCCCTGCCGACCAGTTGGCAGAGGGAATGGAAGTACGCAACCTCAACGGTGCCAATGTCAGCCCCGGTTTTATCGATCTGCAGTTAAATGGCTGTGGCGGCGTGATGCTCAATGATGAAATCAGTGCAGAAACTATGCAGACCATGCACCTAGCTAACCTTAAGTCGGGCTGTACCAGCTTCTTACCGACGCTCATTACCTCTTCTGATGAAGATATGCGTCAATCTGTCGCCGCTGCGCGTGAATACCATGCGAAATACCAAAACCAATCCCTTGGTCTTCACCTAGAGGGCCCATACCTGAACGTGATGAAAAAAGGCATTCACAGCGTCGACTACATTCGTCCATCTGACGACAGCATGATCGATTTTATGTGTGAGAACGCAGATGTAATTGCCAAAGTGACGCTTGCGCCTGAGCATAACGACTCTGCGCACATCACTCGCCTTAAAGATGCGGGCATCGTGGTGTCTATCGGACACACCAACGCTACCTACAGAGAAGCACGTAAAGGTTTTGAAGCGGGCATCACTTTCGCCACCCACCTATTCAATGCCATGACGCCAATGGTCGGCCGCGAGCCGGGCGTTGTGGGAGCCATCTATGATACACCAGATGTGTATGCGGGCATCATCGCTGACGGCTTCCACGTAGACTACGCCAACATCCGAATCGCGCACAAAATTAAGGGCGAAAAATTAGTATTAGTGACCGATGCCACAGCTCCTGCAGGCGCTGACATGGATTACTTTATTTTTGTTGGTAAGAAAGTATATTACCGAGATGGTAAGTGTGTTGATGAAAACGGCACACTAGGCGGCTCAGCACTCACAATGATTGAGGCTGTTCAAAATACAGTTGAGCACGTCGGTATCGCTCTGGACGAAGCACTACGCATGGCTACTCTTTACCCTGCAAAAGCAATAGGTGTTGACCAGCAACTTGGCCGAATTAAACCAGGCTTTGTCGCTAACCTCACCGTGTTTGATCGTGACTTCAACGTCCAGGCGACGGTTGTTAACGGACAATACGAGCAAAGTTAAGCATGAATGGCGGACAAATAGGTAACGTAGATTTAGTAAAACAACTAAATAGTGCAGCAGTTTACAGACTGATCGACCAACAAGGTCCCATCTCACGGATCCAAGTCGCGGATGTCAGTCAACTGGCACCTGCCAGTGTTACAAAAATCACCCGCCAACTCCTCGAGCGCGGCCTAATTAAAGAGGTCGCGCAACAAGCATCAACCGGTGGCCGGCGCGCCATCTCGCTGACCACAGAAGTGGAGCCTTTCCACTCTGTCGCGATTCGTATCGGTCGTGACTACATCCAATTTAGCTTGTTCGACTTAGGTGGCAAACAACTCGCAGAACACTACACCGAGTTTTTTTACACCACTCAAGAAGAGTTAATCGATGGTTTGCTGTCCCATCTCAAAGCCTTTATCCAAGCGAATCAAACCATCATCAATCAGCTGATCGCCATTGGTATCTCGCTACCTGGTCTGGTTAACCCAGAAACCGGGGTGGTCGAATATATGCCAAACATTTCCATCGACAATCTCGAACTGTCAGACTTAATTCACAACACTTTCCACGTACAGTGCTTTGTGGGTAACGACGTTCGTGGTATGGCTCTCGCTGAGCATTACTTCGGCGCGAGTCAGGATTGCCAAGATTCGATTCTGGTCAGTGTCCACCGCGGTACCGGTGCGGGAATTATCGTCAATGGTCAGGTATTTCTTGGCTACAACCGAAACGTTGGCGAAATTGGTCATATTCAAATCGATCCTCTCGGCGAACAGTGTCAATGTGGCAACTTTGGCTGTTTAGAGACCGTCGCAGCAAACCCTGCCATTGTGGAGCGAGTCAACAAGTTGATTCAGCAAGGTTATGAATCTAGCCTGGCTGAACTTGATACCATCAATATTGGCGATGTATGTGAACACGCTAACTTAGGTGATGAGCTGGCTAAGCAAAGTTTGGTGCGAGTCGGCAACCAATTGGGCAAAGCTATTGCCATTACCATTAACTTGTTTAACCCGCAGAAAATAGTCATCGCTGGTGACATTACTCAATGTGAAGAGATTCTGTTTCCTGCCATTCGCCGTAATGTTGAAAACCAATCATTGACTACTTTCCACAGCGGATTACCGATTGTGGCATCTAAAATCGATAAGCAACCCACACTTGGCGCATTTGCCATGATCAAGCGTGCGATGTTAAACGGGGTTTTGTTACAAAAATTGTTAGAAGATTAATCTTCTGCACCAGTAAGTAACTAATTGAGTTAGAATAACGGGCTACACTTATGTGGCCCGTTTTTTTTAGGACAAAACAGCACCAATATGGAACTTATCTTAATTTCAGCGGCATTTATCGCAGGCTTTATTGCTCTAAAATGCAACCTTCCTCCCCTTGTCGGCTTCTTACTGGCCGGATTTGGTTTACATGCGTTTGGCTTCCAATCGAATGACACCATCATCACGTTAGCCGACCTCGGTGTCACTCTGCTTCTGTTCACTATCGGGTTAAAACTCGAGATAAAGACGCTTCTTTCAAAAGAGATCTGGGCTGGAGCAACCATTCACAACCTGTTGTCGACCGCGCTATTCGCGCTTGTCCTGCTTTGCTTTAAGTTTCTCGGTATTTCCTCTTTAGCGGCGATGTCGATTGACCAAATTTTGCTGCTTGGCTTCGCCCTCTCTTTCTCAAGTACCGTTTTTGCCGTCAAGTCTCTGCAGGAAAAAGGCGAAATGAACGCCACTTACGGTACCATCGCCATTGGCATACTGGTTATGCAGGACATCTTCGCGGTGGTGTTCCTCACTGCTTCGACAGGCAAACTGCCAGAATGGTACGCAATAGCCCTGTTTGCTCTGCCATTGCTCAGACCCTTGTTTTACAAAATGCTCGACTGGGTAGGCCACGGTGAAATGCTGGTATTGCTTGGTATCTTTTTCGCGCTGGTTGCCGGTGCTGGTCTGTTTGAACTGGTCGGGATGAAACCAGATCTTGGGGCGCTTATCTTAGGCATGTTGTTGGCCGGGCATAAAAAAGCCTCAGAGCTGTCAAAATCGCTGTTCAACCTTAAAGAACTGTTTCTGGTCTGCTTCTTCCTTAATATCGGTCTGTCTGCAGAGCCGACGCTTTCCGGTTTAGCCCTAGCGCTACTGTTCTTATTACTGCTGCCACTCAAAGGGATTTTGTACTTTTTGGTGCTCAACACCTTTAAGTTCCGTGTTCGGACTTCATTACTGGCGTCATTGAGCCTGTTTAACTTTAGTGAATTTGGGCTTATCGTTGGCGGCCTTGCCTTCAAAATGGGTTGGATGAGCAGCGACATTATGGTTGCGTTAGCCATTGCTGTTTCTATCTCTTTCATTTTGGCAGCGCCAATCAACCGTCACGGTCATGCACTGTATCAACGCTCGGGTCGTTGGCTTCGCGAACATGCAGCAGAAAAGCTCAATACCCGCGATCAGTTAATCAACCCTGGTCACGCCCAGGTGCTTATTCTGGGGATGGGTCGCATCGGTACAGGCGCATATGATGAGCTACGTAAACGCTACGGAAAAATCAGTTTAGGTATCGAGGTGCGCGATGATGCCGCCCACCAACACAAAGCTCATGGTCGCAACGTCATTGCCGGCGATGCCACTGACCCGGACTTTTGGGAGCGTATCCTAGACACCGCTAACGTTAAACTGGTACTGCTGGCGATGCCTCACCACCAAGGAAATCAAATTGCGCTCGAGCAACTGAGGCGCAGAAACTTTCAAGGACAGATTGCGGCGATCGCAGAATATCCAGATCAGCTTGATGCGCTGATTGAAAATGGAGTCGATGCTGCCTTCAACATCTATAATGAGGCAGGTAGCGGTTTCGCCCGCCATGTCTGTGAGCAGCTACAGCCCACCTTTAGCAAACAATAAGCAAACAATAAGCAAAACTAAGGCAGCGCAAACGCTGCCTTACTTAAGTCTAGCGTACAAAAAACAACCGCAGTTAAAAACCATTCACCAAACAACATTAATAATTAGATGAAATTTAACACAAAGGCACTTTGTTCACTTTTTTAATTAGTGGCGGTTGATTTTTTTAATCAAAATGGCAAATTGAACTCAACAGATTAAATTTATTTTAAAGGGAAGTTGTATGTGTTCGATTTTCGGTATTTTAGACATCAAAAGTGACGCAGAAGCGCTACGCCCAGTAGCGCTAGAAATGTCTAAAAAGCTTCGCCACCGTGGCCCAGACTGGTCTGGTATTTACTCTTCAGAGAAAGCAATCCTTGCTCACGAGCGTCTGGCGATCGTTGGCCTCAACAGCGGTGCTCAACCTCTTTACAGCCCTGATAAAAAACACATCCTTGCAGTTAACGGCGAAATCTACAACCACAAAGAGATTCGTGCTCGTTACGAGGGCAAATACGACTTCCAAACGGATTCAGACTGTGAAGTGATCCTAGCCCTATACCAAGATATGGGCGCAGATCTGCTTGAAGAGCTCAACGGCATCTTCGCTTTCGTTCTTTACGATGAAGAGAAGGACCAATACCTAGTCGGTCGTGACCACATCGGTATCATTCCACTTTACCAGGGCCATGATGAGCACGGTAACTACTACGTAGCTTCAGAAATGAAAGCACTGGTTCCTGTTTGTAAGACGGTCAGCGAGTTTCCACCGGGTAGTTACTACAGCTCAACAGATTCAGAGCCACAGCGTTACTACATTCGTGACTGGAACGAGTACGCTGCTGTTCAAGGCAATTCAACCAGCAAAGAAGAGCTGACTGAAGCGCTGGAAGCCGCCGTTAAACGCCAACTGATGACAGACGTTCCTTACGGTGTATTGCTTTCTGGTGGTCTGGACTCTTCTATCACGTCAGCAGTGGCTAAGCGCTTTGCGGCGATGCGTATCGAAGACGATGAGAAGTCAGAAGCCTGGTGGCCTCAACTGCACTCATTTGCGGTTGGTCTGGAAGGCGCTCCCGATCTTAAAGCCGCTCGAGAAGTTGCCGAGCAGATCGGTACTGTCCATCATGAGATGACTTACACTATTCAAGAAGGTCTGGATGCCATTCGCGACGTTATTTACCACATTGAAACTTACGACGTCACCACGATTCGTGCCTCGACCCCTATGTTCCTAATGGGCCGCAAGATTAAGGCGATGGGTATCAAGATGGTACTCTCTGGCGAAGGTGCAGATGAGATTTTTGGTGGTTACCTATACTTCCACAAAGCGCCGAACGCAAAAGAGTTCCACGAAGAAACAGTGCGCAAGCTACTGGCACTCAACATGTTTGACTGTGCTCGTGCCAACAAATCTCTTGCTGCTTGGGGGGTTGAGGGTCGTGTACCTTTCCTAGATAAAGAGTTTATCGATGTCGCAATGCGCCTCAACCCAGAGGACAAGATGTGTGGCAACGGTAAGATGGAAAAACATATCCTTCGTGAGTGTTTTGAGCATTACCTACCAGAATCTATCGCATGGCGTCAGAAAGAGCAGTTCTCGGACGGTGTTGGCTACAGCTGGATTGATACGCTAAAAGAAGTCGCTGAAGCGAAAGTGACAGATCAGCAAATGGAGACGGCAGCATACCGATTCCCGTACAACACCCCAACCACTAAAGAAGGCTACGCTTACCGTGAAATCTTCGAAGAGCTGTTCCCACTCCCATCAGCGGCTGAGTGTGTACCTGGTGGCCCATCAGTAGCCTGTTCTTCTGCTAAAGCAATTGAATGGGATGAGTCATTCAAGAACATGGCCGACCCATCAGGCCGCGCAGTTAAGAGCGTACACAACGACGCTTACTAAGCAAAAGTTCGATACAAAGGCACCGACTTCGGTGCCTTTTTTATTGCAGTTTAAATACCAACACACCAAATCAGTGATGGCTGCAACCACTTAGAAAAGCCACCTCAGTTTTGCAAACTAAGTTTGTAGCACGAAGCCAGCCCTTCGAACACCCTACTTTTATTTATGTAAATCATAAACTTAAGCCCACAAAGGCCATTAAGCCTGATTTAGGTAGAGTTTGCAGATAATTAACCTAAGGAGTATATGTAGTTAAAAATTAAAATCTGTAATATGCAAAATTAGTAAAACTTATGACAAACCAACATCGACAATTCTTCGGCCACCCACGCGGGCTGTTCCTCCTGTTTGGCACTGAGCTTTGGGAGCGCTTCTCTTACTATGCAATGCGCGCCATTCTTGTGCTTTATCTTACCGACACCACCCTCAATGGCGGTCTCGGCTGGTCCACCAAAGATGCCCTTGACCTCTACGGCATCTATACTGGGCTGGTTTATATAACCCCTATGATTGGTGGCTATCTGGCTGACAACTACCTTGGCCAACGTCGATCCATTTTGATCGGTGGTGCCCTAATGGCAGTCGGACAATTTACTTTGGCGCTGCCTGCCGACATGATTGGTATGAGCGTTACTCACAGTTTTTATCTTGGTCTGGCACTGCTAATCGTAGGTAACGGGCTATTCAAACCAAACATTTCAACTATGGTCGGTGACCTTTACCAAGAAGGTGATAACCGCCGAGACGGTGCGTTTACTATCTTCTACATGGGGATCAATATTGGTGCGCTACTGGCAGGTGTCATCTCTGGCTCGGTGACCAACGAACTCGGTTGGAAAGCGGGCTTTGTTGTTGCCGGGATCGGTATGCTCATTAGCCTTGTTATGCAGATGACACTGGCAAGATCTTGGCTTGGAGACATTGGTGTGGTTCCAGCGGCCACGCGTGACCTTGAGAACAAGCAATCAGCTCAAAAACAGCCTCTTACTAAGCAAGAAGTTGATCGTCTGAAAGTTATCTTGGTTATGGGGCTGTTTGTCATCGTTTTCTGGGCCGGTTTCGAACAAGCGGGCGGCCTGATGAACATCTACACGCAGCAGTACACCGACCGCATGATTGGCAACTTTGAAGTGCCAGCGGCCTGGTTCCAGTCATTGAACCCGTTCTTCATCATTACTCTGGCACCTGTACTCGCAGCGCTGTGGGTCAAACTTGGGCCTAAAGAGCCAAACTCTCCAGTTAAATTTGCCCTTGCTCTATTCTTCCTTGCGTTAGGCTTCCTATGTATGGTGGGCGCAGTTATGGAACAAGGCGGAGACACAGCAGTAAAAACCTCAATGTTGTGGCTCGTTGGCGCCTTCTTCTTCCACACGCTAGGCGAGCTATGCCTGTCGCCTATTGGTCTGTCACTGGTCACCAAACTCGCTCCGTTGCGTCTAGCGTCGCTGATGATGGGCGCTTGGTTTGGCTTCAACGCCATTGCTAACTACGTGGCGGGATTGATTGGCTCACACGTCGGCGAGCTGGGCGCAATGCCTATTTTCGGTGGTATTGCTATTGCGGCCACTGTATCAGGTGTGATTCTGCTTATGTTCTCAAATACATTAGTCCGTTGGATGCATGGTGCAGAAACCCCCATCAGTAATGCAGTACAAGTGGAACAACAGCAAGCTCAGGTTGCTTAAACTCTAGTCTGTTATAAAAACGCCCGGCCAGTTGGCCAGGCGTTTTGGTCGTTAACCTAATCAATGGAATCAGTTCAGACTGGTCACTCGACTCACTCGCTCCCCCGTCGCCGAGACTGAGCGGACAAAAACTTCACCTTTCACCGCTGGGCGAGCGTCGTCCGCATATGGCAGCCAGTTTTCACCATCGAATGAGTATTGTAACTCAACTCCTGGGAACTGAACGTTCATGACTAGCTTGCCATCGGCGACTTTCGCACCCGGTACCGGTAAACGATATTCAATGCCTGACTTTTCAAGCTTAGCCAGTTCACGTTGACCAAGTACATTGGCAAAGCGGTTGTAGTCTTGGTTTAGCGCCGCTTTATCTACTAAGTTAGAGTTTTGCGAGTATTCAACACCCACTTTGTAGTCGTTTTCCCAATCAGCACGGTGCCATGCACGCTCAGCGGCTGCCAGTACGCGAGGGAATACCATGTACTCGTATTGCTCGTCGTTACGTACTGTCTCAGACCAAAGCTGTGCCGATAGACCGTAGAAAGGTTTCGCTTCGATTTCACCTTTACCGGTAAAGCCATTGCCATCACGATCTAATGACGTTTCGGCGTTCTGAGGCATGTTTTCAGGGGCAAAACCAAACATCTTACGCGTATCCGTTGCACGTGTTGCCCAGTAGTAACCACGCTCCTTGGGGTCAGCTTCGTAAGGCATATCCATATATACATAGTCTGGGTTCGACACAATTACGTCATACCCCTTCTGTGACCATTCGTACACCGACGATGTCCCGCCCCAGTAGAGTACGTCCCAGAAATTGACACGCGTGCTCTCTGTTGCAAACGCCTTTTCACCTTCGCTGTACTTCAAACCATCTTGCCAAGCTTGGAAGTTTGCAATGCCCTTCTCTGCCACAATCTTAGACACTTCTTCTGCGAAGTGGCTTGGTAGGTGAGCAAAGTCACTGACTGTACCATCCGTGATTAGTGTCTGACATTGTGGCGACTGTGCAAACGGCTTATCTTGTTTAGACAGATCAATCGTGCCTTTCCAGCTGACTTTGTCTTGGGCGTTAACGTCTTGGAAACCTGCCGCAAGCTTGATGTTCTTCGCTTCATCACCACCGAAGTGCCATGTCGTTAGCGGTGCGCCCGCCTCGATGTGCATTGCTGCTACTTCAGAAATCACTTTATCAACAAAGCGAGTCGACGACTCCATACATGGGTTGATAAAGCTTTGCTTGTTGTAGAACTGAACCGTCGTCACGTTAGATTGGTCCATTGGGTCCATCAAGCGGTACTCATTTGCTGCCGCTTCTTTGCCCTCTTCCATCAGACGATCGTAACGTGCTTCCATTGAAACCACAGCTGCACGAGCATGCGCTGGCATATCGATTTCTGGAATCACTTCGATGTTACGTGCTTTAGCGTATTTTAAAATGTCCACGTAGTCGGCTTTACTGAAGTAGCCAGAGCCAAAGTTGTCTGTTGTTGGACCCGATCCAAGCTGAGGCAGTAAACAGCTTTTCTCTTCAACATCAAAACAACGCTTGGCACCGACTTCAGTCAGCTCTGGTAGACCTGGGATTTCAATACGCCAACCTTCATCATCGGTAAGGTGAAGGTGCAATTTGTTCATCTTGTACGCGGCCATCTGGTCTAGCGTCGCAAGAATAGCGTCTTTAGAGTGGAAGTTGCGCGCCACATCCACCATCACACCGCGATAGTCAAAACGAGGCGCGTCTTTGATCGACAGTTGTGGTAGAGACTCCGCGTTTTGGCTATCTATCAGGCCAAAGATAGATTGTACTGCGTAGAAAGCACCTGCTTGGTCAAATGCTTTAATCGCAATACCATCGCCTTTGATGCTCATTTCGTAAGCACCAGATTTTGCGAGTTCCCCTGTGAAGTCTGCTGGAACAAGGGCGATGCTTACAGCAAGCTCACCCGCAACATCCACACCTACCACTTCGCCACGTGCTTGAATCGCTGCAAATTGTGCCGCATCAAACGCCTCTGCCGGCAAGGCAATACCACCAGCGATGTTCACTTTACCCTCACCCGCCTCAATAAACATTGGTGTAGGAAGTAAGGTGGTTGATACATCCTGTTTTGTTAGGTCTTGGTTTTTCTCGAAGCGAGACACTGCGCTCGCAAATACGTTGTTGTCATCTGGGGTACGCTTTAGGTTATTTCCCTCAAGGCCGGTGACGAAAGAAGCAACGTCTTCTGTATTAAGAGATGCAATCATCTTAGGCTCTGCGTTCGGCGCAGTCACAAAAGCGCCTGGCATGAAATCGGTTTCAAACAGCGTCCAGTACTCTCCAACCATAGGCAGGACAACTTCCTCGCCCGCAGCAAAACCTTCAAACTTGTCGGTGGGTTCCAACTTATGTAGGTCACCGGTTACTCGAGAAATTTTGAACTGATCATTGTCGACGTCCAAAATCAAACGAATGCTGTGGAAGTAGATCGCCCAATCTTTCGAGTCAATGGCTTCTCCTTGATTGACTAAGGTCATGTTGACCTGATTACAAGATGCCCACTCAGCGCCCAACTCCTGGCAAGCCAAACCTTCATTCGCGCCATGATTAGTGACAACCTGATACTGGACATCAAGATTCTCTGCCAAAGCATTGACAACAGTTTGCTCAGTTGACTGGAATGAAGCGCATCCGGCCAATGTAGCGAATACAGACGTTGCGATGAGACTGTGTTTAAACATCTTACTTACCCTTAAAAGTGGAACGAGGCCCGAAACAATAGGCGTCAAAATCAAGATGGCTTAAACATAGCTCGAGTTATTTCGCGTCGTAAAATTAATAATTACTAAAAGTGATCACTCTCAAAATTCACATTTCACCATTCGAAATAAACCAATAAAAACATTAAGTTAAGATGCTCGTTAAAATTGGCAGACTTATTTTGACGAGATTACTGAGAACAAAATCACACCTTTGCCCGGTAATCTAGCGAAATATTGATTAACGATCACACGATCGATTCTGTTGGCATAAAATCAAAAGACATAAGCGGTGCGTAAATGTGACATAAGCCGCAATTTTTTCTCCGTCAAACCTCGTTGAATTTAGGTAATCGACGTTTTTTACACAGCAGAAGGATACCTTATGCGCCAACTCTTACTCAGCGTCTTGCTGCTCATTACCGCTCAAGTCGCTGCAGAGCCGCTCTACTGGCAAGTTGAGAAAGGCAAACTTAAGTACATTATTGTCGGCTCAGTTCATGTCGGCGATGAGTCGATGTATCCATTGCCTAAGCGTCTGTTTGACGAGCTAGAGAGTAGCCAAGGATTGATCGTTGAAACCGACACCCGTAACAAGGGGGATCTGGTCTATCCAACCACTCGCCTATCGAGCCGCGACGTACTCACCACTCAGCAGCAGAAAGAGCTGTTGGGCTTAGCTAACTTACTCGAAATAAATGGTAGTGACTTGCTAAACACACCGCCCTGGGCTGCCGCCTTGGCGATTCAAATGAAGCAAATAGAGTACTTGGGCTATTCAACTGCAAACGGCGTGGACGTGCGCTTAATGGTCAAAGCAGATCTGTTGCAAGTGCCGACGCTAAGCTTAGAGTCAATGCAGTTCCAAATCGATCTTCTTACTGGTCAACCCATGGGTGGGCAAGAGATGTTGGTCAGCGTACTCGAAGAGTTTGACCACTCAGAAAACGCGCTGCGCTGCTTGATCACCAGTTGGAAAAACGGAGACATCGACAAACTCAACGAGTTCGCACAGTTAACCTCTATGTCGGAAGAGTTTGAGTACGCTTTCTTGACTGAGCGTAATCTCGACTGGGCAAAAAAGCTTGCTTCCCCAGAATGGCTGCCCAAACGAAAAGGCCAATACCTCATTGTGGTCGGTACCTTACATCTTATCGGTGAGCAAAGCTTACTCAAAATGCTTGAAAGAGAAGGGTTTACCATCAAGCAGCTGTCTCAAAGCCAACCAACGCGTTGTGAGTTCAAGTACTAACGTAAAGCGCACACATCGATTCAACTGAATCAGAAAATAACCAAAGCCTGCTGTTGAAGCAGGCTTTCTAAATATGGTCGGTGAAGAGACATACTTTGAACATCAGGCGAACCCCACTCGGTCGAATCACTAGTTCGCAGATGTAAAAAAGGCCCTGAAACTAATCAGAGCCGTTTTCTAAAAGTGGTCGGTGAAGAGACATACTTTGAACATCAGGCGAACCCCACTTGGGTTCAGATCCCATGCTAGCAAATAGTCATTCCCGAAAACGAAGAAAGCCTGCTATTGAAGCAGGCTTTCTGAAAGTGGTCGGTGAAGAGGGATTCGAACCCCCGACCCTCTGGTCCCAAACCAGATGCGCTACCAAGCTGCGCTATTCACCGATTAGTGTCTGAGCTATCAGCCCGTCAACGAGGTGGTATATTACGGATTCTAAATATGAACGCAAGCCATTTACGCAACTTTTTCTCACTTTCGGTTCGTTTGACTAAAACATCATCGACGGGCGACAAAGTGTGAGCAAAAACACACCAATCAATACAAATGCGCAACGTATTCACAACAATTGATCCAGATCAGTGTTGCATATTTAACCGCAGTTTACCTTAATTCCCGTCATCTCATTTTGTCTCGATGGAGGAACTATGGACTTTTGGCTCGATCTCCTATTTGGTAATGCGGTAGGTCTGTCTTCGATGATTGTGATCTTTGGCGCCTTAGGTCTTATGCTGTTCTATGGCGGTTTCATTATCTACAAAGTGACGAACGACAAATCTCCTCACTAGAATCGCTTAGCCCTATTCGCTATGCACCGAAGCAGATTGCTTGTCTGCTTCGGTTTTTTATTTCTAGCTTGATCACACTCTTACCCTAATGGGTATAATATCGATATTGTTTCCCCAGTTTGAGATGTCGCTATGTCTCACGACGACGACTTCGCTCTATTTCAGCAGATGATGGGCGATGTAAAACCCCTCGCCCAAGATACAGCAGAGCACAAAAAGCAGCATCAAGTGACGGATGCCCAACTTGCGAAGCGCGAAGCCGCGATTTGGCTAACGGAAGATGACCCGGAATATCTCTCTATCGATCACGCTCCAATGCTTAAGCCAGAAGATATGATTGAGTTTAAGCGTGATGGGGTGCAAGAGGGCGTCTATCGCAAGTTACGCCTTGGAAAATATCCTATTCAAGCTCGCTTAGATCTGCATAGAAGAACCCTAAAAGAAGCGCGCGATGAAGTAGTCAAATTTCTCAAGCAGTGCATCCAAATGGATATTCGTACTGTGGTCATTGTCCACGGACGTGGCGAGCGCTCTAATCCACCCGCATTGATGAAAAGCTACGTTGCTCAGTGGCTACAACAAATTCGTGATGTGCAATGCGTACATAGCGCGCAACGCTTTCACGGTGGTACAGGAGCTGTTTATGTCATGCTGCGTAAAAGTGCCGAGAAAAAGCTTGAAACCCGCGAGCGCCACCAAAAGCGCTTGGGGTAAATTGTCCTCCAGTGTTACACTTACTACTTGCAGCCACCACGGCTGCTTTTTGTTTTTAACGCCGTTGTGAAACGTAACTGAGGTAGCCAAACTATGTCCCAAGATTCCGCTAAACGCTTAAATAAATTTATCAGTGAAACCGGCTTTTGCTCGCGCCGCGAGGCAGACCGTTTAATCGAACAAGGCCGAGTAACCATTAATGGTAAAGTTCCAGAAATGGGAACCAAAGTGCAGTTGGGTGACGATGTTCGTGTTGACGACAAACCCATTGCAGCGGCGAGTGATAAGCCTATTTACATCGCATTAAACAAGCCAACCGGTATCACCTGTACCACAGAGCGCGATATCCCAGGCAACATAGTCGACTTCGTCGGACACAAAAAACGCATCTTCCCGATTGGCCGTTTAGATAAACCGTCTGATGGACTTATTTTCCTGACCAACGATGGCGATATCGTCAACAAGATCCTTCGCGCGGGTAACAACCACGAAAAAGAATATGTGGTACGGGTTGATAAACCTATTACCGACAGTTTCATTAAACAGATGTCTTCAGGCGTTAACATCCTAGACACCGTTACCCTGCCGTGCAAAGTAGAAAAAGAGACAAAATATTCGTTCCGCATTGTGCTGACTCAGGGCTTAAACCGTCAAATCCGCCGCATGTGTGAGGCGCTCGGCTATGAGGTATTTAAACTTCGTCGTGTGCGTATTATGAACATCTCACTTGATGGTATTCCCAACGGTCAATGGCGCTACTTAACAGACGCAGAAGTGGCTGAGATCGTGGCGATGTGTGAAGATTCAAGCGGCACAGAAGAAGCATCAAAAGTGGATGCGAAAGGTCAACGTATCCGCCGTGCGACTGATGCCAAGCTATTTGATAGTCGTGAAGAAAATCAGCAATCAACAGCTCGCCGCAACCAAAAACAGCGCACCTTTAAAGGCCGTAACGCCGACGAGTTCCGTCACGCTCCAAATTCGAAAAAGGGTCGCAGCGGTGATAAACACAATGAGTCGAAAGGTAAGTCAGCGAAAGGGAAAACCTTCTATAAGCCGGCTGCAGATAAAACGCAGCGACCCGCAAAACCCAAAGGCGGCACGTTGAGTTTGAAAAAATAAGCGAGAAGCGAGAAGCGAGAAGCGAGAAGCGAGAAGCGAGAAGCGAGAAGCGAGAAGCGAGAAGCGAGAAGCGAGAAGCGAGAAGCGAGAAGCGAGAAAATTTGAAGGGTTGACAGTTTGTATCAACCCTTTTCTTTTAAATTCAGACATTTAAGTTTAATCAGAAAACCACATTGTCAGCAAATTTAGACTTAATCACCACAAACACCTCTCGAAGGGCGCAGCCCGGTCTAACTTCTCGAAGGACGAAGTCCGGTCTCGGAGCGCAGCGTTCTCGATTTTCATAGGACGAAAAAAAGAGAGCCCTAAGGCTCTCTTCTCAATAACTTAACATCGTCGCTTATAGCGTACCGAAGATCTTGTCACCAGCATCACCAAGACCTGGGACAATGTAGCCTTTGTCATTAAGCTTGTCGTCGATAGCCGCCGTGTAAAGCTCAACATCTGGGTGCGCTTTTTCTAGCGCTTCAATACCTTCAGGAGCGGAAACCAGTACAAGCACCTTGATTGATTGACAGCCCTTCTCTTTCAATAGATCAATAGTTGCAATCATTGAGCCGCCAGTCGCAAGCATAGGATCAACCACGAGTGCGATACGTTCATCGATGTTTGATGCCAGTTTATTGAAGTAAGGTACCGGCTCAAGCGTTTCTTCGTCACGGTAGATACCTACCACACTGATACGTGCACTCGGCATGTGCTCAAGTACCCCATCCATCATACCTAGGCCAGCACGTAAAATAGGCACAACGGTGACTTTTTTACCTTTAATTTGGTCAACTTCGACAGGACCGTTCCAACCTTCAATGGTCACTTTTTCCGTTTCAAAGTCTGCTGTTGCTTCATAAGTTAACAAGCTGCCTACTTCTGTCGCTAGCTCACGAAAGCGCTTGGTGCTGATGTCACCTTCTCTCATTAGACCCAGTTTGTGCTTAACAAGAGGATGCTTTACTTCAACAACTTTCATTTCCATCTCCGGATATCAGGTAAAATTTAAACAAACCTGCAGATTATAAACGATTTCGTCAGAAAATTCCGCTTCTATCGGCAACAAAAAAAGTTGCGCAAACGTTTGCTCTTTATATTTAACCACTGGTAGAATAGCGCCGTTTTCATATCCAACTTCAAACAGAGGACTTCCCTGTGAGTGCTGATAACACTTCTCTTAGCTATAAAGACGCTGGCGTTGATATCGATGCAGGCAACGCGCTTGTTGACCGTATCAAAGGTGCTGTAAAACGTACACGTCGCCCAGAAGTAATGGGTGGTATTGGTGGTTTCGGCGCATTGTGTGAGCTACCAACTAAATATAAGCAACCCGTATTGGTATCAGGCACTGACGGTGTCGGTACTAAGCTACGTCTTGCTTTGGATATGAAAAAGCATGACACCATCGGCGTCGACCTTGTTGCTATGTGTGTGAATGACCTCATCGTTCAAGGCGCTGAGCCACTATTCTTCCTCGACTACTACGCGACGGGTAAACTGGATGTGGATACTGCTGCAGATGTGGTATCAGGTATCGCTGACGGTTGTGTTCAAGCAGGCTGTGCCCTAATTGGCGGCGAAACTGCCGAAATGCCAGGCATGTACGAAGGCGAAGACTACGACGTCGCTGGCTTTTGTGTCGGTGTGGTAGAAAAAGAAGACGTGATTGACGGCACTAAAGTGGCAGCAGGCGACGCACTTATCGCTGTTGGCTCTAGCGGCCCACACTCAAACGGCTACTCACTGATCCGTAAGATCCTAGAAGTTTCTGGTGCAGACAAGAGCGAAGAACTCGCAGGTCGCACTATCGGTGAACACCTTTTAGAACCCACTAAGATTTACATCAAATCCGCACTTAAAATGATTGAGAAACACGATATCCACGCGATTTCTCACATTACCGGTGGTGGTTTCTGGGAAAACATTCCACGCGTTCTTCCACAAGGCACTAAAGCCGTTGTCGATGGTAACAGCTGGGAATGGCCAATCATTTTCAAATGGCTACAAGAAAAAGGCAACGTAACCACCCACGAAATGTATCGTACCTTCAACTGTGGTGTTGGCCTTGTCGTTGCGCTACCGAAAGATCAGGCACAGGCCGCTGTCGAGCTATTAACCGCTGAAGGCGAAAACGCTTGGGTAATTGGTGAAATCGCGAACGCTGCAACTGGCGAAGAACAGGTAGAGATCAAATAAGTATGAAAAGTATCGTTGTTCTAGTATCAGGCAATGGCTCTAACTTGCAGGCGATCATCGATGCTTGTGAGACCAGCATTACTGGCGGCCGCGTGACAGCCGTTTTTTCAAACAAAGCTGAAGCGTACGCATTAGAGCGCGCCAAAAAGGCTGGAGCTGGGGCGCACTTCCTTGATCCTAAAAGCTTCGATACCCGTGATGCTTTTGACCATGAGTTAATGAAGCAGATTGATGAATATCAGCCTGATGTCATTGTTCTTGCTGGTTATATGCGCATCCTTAGCGGCGAGTTTGTGCGCCACTATATGGGCCGCATGATCAATATCCACCCTTCTTTGCTGCCTAAGTACCCGGGGCTGAACACCTATCAGCGTGCGATTCACGCTGGTGATGAAGAACACGGTACCAGCGTACACTTTGTTACCGAGCAACTCGATGGTGGCCCGGTCATTCTTCAAGCTAAGGTGCCTATTTTTGATGAAGATACGGTAGAAACACTGACTGAGCGAGTGCAGAACCAAGAACATCGCATCTATCCTATGGTCGTTAAATGGCTAGTGGAAGAGCGTTTGGAAATGAAGGACGGCAAAGAGGCCTATCTTGATGGCCAGCGCCTCGGCATTCATGGTTATGCGCAAGAGTAACCAGTGGATTCAAATTCACTCAAAGGCGAGCTTAGCTCGCCTTTATTGTTTGTATTGGTAACCACAGCAAGCCGCCGAGATCTATCTCGCTTCACTCATCGTGATTGATGAGCAAAACACCATGGAATAAGTCTATTTGAATGAACTGGCAAAGCAGCTCAAATTGCAGCCAGAGGTTATTGAGCAACTTCACTTACAACTCAATCAGTTTGATTAGAAAACCAGCAGCATGAGCCTAGCCTTGCGCTAGGACAAGTCGATGCTTTGAGTTTCCTTACTGGTATGTGTATATTTGAGAGCAGTTATCATTTATTGGAGTAGAGCCCATGCAAGTCTACGGCTGTTGTGAGTTGGTGCGCGAACTTTATGCGCAAATTGGAAGTGGCGATCAAGCCTATGTACCCCAGGCGATTTCGTGCGCAGTGAGAGCGTTAAATGATATTGCTGCTGACGAATCTTTACCTAAAGAAGCGCGCGAAAAAGCGGCATTTGCAGCAGCCAACCTGTTGATTTCAGATTTCGAGGATAAGTAATGAACCTAGCTAACTTCGAGTCAATGGATCCTGTGATGCTTATGAGTATCGTCAATATGAAGTTGCGTGATGATTTTGCCGGCGATCTCGATAAGTTAGCGGCATATTTTGATATCGACAAGACGGCTCTCGAAGCCAAGCTTGCAAAAGCTGGATTCGACTTCTTACCTGAAGCCGGTCAATTTCGCTAACTAGGTAACCAGCCCAGAGACAAAAAAACCGCCTATTTGGCGGTTTTTTCAATCAGGTAATGCATGATTACTCTTCGTTGAAGAAGTCGTCTTCGTCGTCGATTTCAGCTTGAGCTGCTGCTAACTTAGCTTGTTCAATACGACGTGCCTTCTTTTCTGCGGCTTCTTGAGCAAGACGCTCCTCACGTTCGATACGAACCTTACGCGCTTCACCTTTACGCTCGTTACGCGCTGCTTGGTTTTGAATGAAACCAGCAAGTTCTTTTTCTGCCCACTCTTGCGCTTGAGCTTCAGTTTCAAAGCCAGTTTCACGCTTAGATACTGAGGTTTTACGTGAGGTCACTTGGCGAGTGATCTCAGCACACCAGCCGTTGCGTTTTTCACTAACGCGAATGGCAAATTTCTTATTGTTCGACATATTCATTTCCTAAGGGATTGTTTAGGGATTTAGCCATCCCTTGGCAAGCGCGGTATTAGAGCATAGAAAGTTTCAAGTTCCTAGAAAATAGTCCCTAGACTAATAAAAAGCGCAGACCTTTCGATCTGCGCTTTTCAATTTTCTAGCGACTAGATTCTAGTCAACTAGCAACTAACTCATTAACCCACATTCTTACGTGCGTTTTGGAACATACGCATCCATGCGCCGTTCTCACCCCAACCTTCTGGAGACCATGAGTTCGCCACCGTGCGGAATACACGCTCTGGGTGCGGCATCATGATAGTGACACGGCCATCTTGAGTTGTTAGGCCAGTAATCGCGTTTGGCGAACCGTTCGGGTTGTTCGGATATTGCTGCGTCGCGTTACCGTGGTTATCCACGTAACGAACCGCTACTGTCCCTGATGCTTCAATCGCCGCTAAGTGGTCTGCATCACGCACCTCTACGCGGCCTTCACCGTGAGAGACGGCGATTGGCATACGAGACCCAGCCATACCATCGAAGAATACAGAGTCAGACTTCTGAACTTCTACTAGGCTAAAGCGAGCCTCAAAACGCTCAGATTCATTGCGAACGAAACGTGGCCATAGCTCTGCACCTGGGATTAGCTCTTTCAGGTTTGATAGCATCTGACAGCCGTTACATACACCTAGTGAGAAGGTATCTTCACGCTTAAAGAAGCCTTCGAACTGGTCACGCGCTTGCTCGTTGAACAAGATTGACTTCGCCCAACCTTCACCCGCACCTAGTACGTCACCGTAAGAGAAACCACCACAAGCCACTAGGCCTTGGTACTCTTCTAGCACTGCTTGCCCAGTTAGGATATCGCTCATGTGAACATCGGTCGCTTCAAACCCTGCACGGTCAAACGCTGCGGCCATTTCAACATGAGAGTTCACGCCCTGCTCACGCAGAATTGCCATTTTAGGTTTTGCGCCTTTAGCAATAAATGGCGCGGCGATATCTTCATTTACATCGAAGCTCAGTTTAACGTTCAGACCTGGGTCAGAGTTGTCTTTTTTGGCTTCAAACTCTTGGTCTGCACACGCTGGGTTGTCACGTAGCGCTTGCATTTTATGTGTGGTTTCAGCCCAGATAGTGCGTAGTTCAGTACGGTTACGCTCAAGAACTACTGTCTCACCAGAAGTAATCACTAGTTCATCCGATGCTTCAACAGTGCCAATAACATGAGAACATGCCTCAAGGCCGTTCGCCGCTAATGTTGAAAGTACAGCGTCTAGGTCTTGGTTCTTCACCTGAAGTACCGCACCTAGCTCTTCATTGAATAGTGCTGCTAGTGTGTCTTCGCCCAGTGCTTCAATGTTCGCTTTAACACCACAGTGACCGGCGAATGCCATCTCTGCAAGTGTAACCAACAGACCGCCATCGCCCTTATCGTGGTAAGCCACAACTTGATCGTTCGCTACAAGAGTTTGAACGCCTTGGTAGAAACCTTTTAGCTGCGCTGCGTTGTCGACGTCTGCTGGCTTGTCACCAAGCTGCTTGTAAACCTGCGCAAGTGCTGTTGCACCTAGACGGTTTTGACCGTTACCTAGGTCGATAAGAACTAATGAAGTGTCGCCTTTGTCAGTACGTAGCTGAGGAGTAATTGTCTTGCGCACATCTTCAACACGAGCAAACGCTGTGATGATTAGAGATAGCGGAGACGTCACTTCTTTCTGCTCACCGTTCTCTTCCCACTTGGTCTTCATCGACATTGAGTCTTTACCCACAGGGATAGTCAGGCCAAGTGCTGGACATAGCTCTTCACCCACCGCTTTCACTGCTTCGTAAAGACCTGCATCTTCACCTGGGTGGCCCGCTGGAGACATCCAGTTTGCAGACAGTTTAATGTGTTTAATATCACCGATGTTGGTCGCGGCGATGTTGGTGATGGCTTCACCCACCGCGAGACGCGCTGAAGCACCGAAGTCTAGTAGAGCAACTGGTGTACGCTCACCCATCGACATCGCTTCACCGTGGTAAGTGTCGTAGCTTGCCGCGGTGACTGCGCAGTTAGCGACAGGAACCTGCCAAGGGCCAACCATTTGGTCACGCGCCACAAGCCCCGTCACCGTGCGGTCACCGATAGTGATTAGGAATGTTTTTTCTGCCACCGTTGGCAGACGTAGAACGCGGTCTACCGCTTCATTTAGCTCGATACCGTCACGGTTAACCGCTGGGTTGTTCGCTTTTAGCGTTTTCGCATCACGGTGCATCTTAGGTGTCTTGCCAAGCAGCACATCCATTGGCATGTCGATTGGCGTGTTGTCGAAGTGTGAATCTTCAAGTTTCAGTTCACGCTCTTCTGTTGCGATACCTACGACAGCGTACGGTGCACGCTCGCGCTTACAAATCGCATCAAATGCGTCCATGTTTTCTGGCGCAACCGCAAGCACGTAACGCTCTTGAGATTCGTTACACCAGATTTCTAGTGGGCTCATGCCTGGTTCGTCGTTTGGTACATCACGCAGTTGGAAGATGCCGCCACGCTCACCATCATCGACCAGTTCTGGCAGTGCGTTAGAGATACCACCCGCGCCCACATCATGGATGAATGCGATTGGGTTTGCTTCACCTAGCTGCCAACAGCGGTCGATCACTTCCTGACAGCGACGCTCCATTTCTGGGTTTTCACGCTGTACTGATGCAAAATCGAGATCTTCTGCTGATTGACCTGATGCCATAGAAGAAGCCGCACCGCCACCAAGGCCGATGTTCATTGCAGGACCACCAAGAACGATTAGGCTTGCACCGACTGGGATCTCTTTCTTCTGCACGTGCTCTTCACGAATGTTACCCATACCGCCGGCAATCATGATTGGCTTGTGGTAACCACGCACCTCTTCACCGGCGTGAGAGTTGACTTTCTCTTCGTAAGTACGGAAATAACCCAAGAGGTTTGGACGACCAAATTCGTTGTTGAACGCCGCGCCACCTAATGGGCCTTCTAGCATGATGTCTAGCGCGTTAACAATGCGACCTGGCTTGCCGAAATCGGTTTCCCATGGCTGTTCGAAACCAGGAATACGTAAGTTAGAAGTGGTGAAACCAACCAGACCTGCTTTTGGCTTGCCACCAATACCGGTTGCGCCCTCGTCACGGATTTCGCCGCCCGACCCCGTAGAAGCGCCCGGCCATGGAGAGATAGCGGTTGGGTGGTTGTGCGTTTCCACTTTCATCAAGATGTGCGCTTTCTCGTGGCTGTAACCGTACTGGCGAGTTTCTGGATTCGGGAAGAAACGCCCCACATCAGAACCAACCATGACCGCAGCATTGTCTTTGTATGCAGACAGCACGTTATCTGGCGTCACTTCAAAGGTATTTTTGATCATTTTAAACAGAGACTTCTCTTGCTTGACGCCGTCGATAGTCCAGTCTGCATTAAAAATCTTATGACGACAGTGCTCTGAGTTTGCTTGAGCAAACATCATTAGCTCAATGTCGGTTGGGTTGCGTTCTAGCTTAGTTACGAATGCATCGTAAAGGTATTCGATTTCGTCATCCGCGAGCGCAAGGCCTAGGGTAACGTTTGCGTTTTCAAGCGCAGCGCGGCCACCAGCGAGTAAATCCACATCCGCTACTGGCGCAGGCTCAGCAACTTGGAACAGAGCTTGAGCCGAATCGAAGTCAGTGAACACCACTTCCATCATGCGGTCGTGCAAAATGGCTTTAAGCTCCACAAGTTGAAGCTCAGACAGCTCGCTTGATGTTTCGATGTAGTAAGCGGTACCACGCTCTAGGCGTACCACTTTATCTAAGCCACAGTTATTGGCGATATCGGTCGACTTAGAAGACCAAGGAGAAATAGTGCCCGGACGAGGGGTAGCAAGAAGCAGTAGACCTTCTGGCTCGTGCTCTTCAATTGTTGGACCGTAAGTCAGGAGTTTTTCTAGTTTTTCCACTTCTTGATCGTCAAGATCCGCTGATAATTCAGCAAAGTGAGCGAACTCGGCGTAGATGCCAGTCACTGGCAGATTGAGTTCACGACAAAGCTCTAGAAGCTTGTTAACACGAAATTCAGATAGAGCTGGGGAGCCACGAAAAATTCTCATGTGCTTAGGTCTCTTATGCAATTGGTTAAGGTCTAATGACCTGAGGTGATATTGGAATAAATTCAGTGGGTTACTGTATTTTCTTCGAAGCTATTCCCGAAGGTTTCTCAAACCTATGCCGATTCCACCTCTGTGTTTGCGAGCGCATTATAAAGCAAATGTTTTTGTGATGTAACACCAAAAGCAACCGTTTGCGTCATTTTTTTTGTCAATTTTGAAATACAGCAAAAATCCAAAAGTGGGATCGCTTACCCCGAAGCGGGCGGGTTTGGCTTGCCTTGTTATACCACTTTGATATAAATGCCCTATTCAATGCGTGAGATTGTCGTGAATGAAAGAGCATTACCTTAAACCGCTTAAGTCGTTCAGTATGCTGGTATTTAGCGTGCTGCTGTTATCGGGCTGTCAAATTGAGTCTGAGCCGAAAAGCGAGCTCGAGCAGATAAAAGAGCGTGGCGTGTTGCGCGTGGGCACACTCAACAACCAGCTCTCCTACTATATCGGTCCCGATGGCCCTGCCGGCCTAGACTATGAGCTGGCGCGTGAGTTTGCCAATGAGCTCGGGGTTCAACTTGAAATGAAGCCCGCTTATCGCATATCTAGCCTCTATCCGGCGTTAAGACACGGTGAAATCGACATCATCGCAGCGGGCTTAACCCAGTCTCCAGAGCGATTGCGTGCCTTTCGTCCTGGTCCTGCTTACTACTACGTTAGCCAACAGTTGGTCTACAAAAAGGGCAACTGGCGCCCACGTAACATTGAGCAGCTTCTTGACAGACAAGCGCAATTGATTGAAGAGAACGATGGCGAGGATGTATTGCGCATTGTCAGTGACTCGCACTTCAACCAAAGCTTGGCTGAAATTCAGGCCCAACACAGTGAGTTTTCTTACGATATCGACCCTAATGCCGACGTCAACGATTTGCTCAAGGCGGTGTCTGAAGGCGAGCTGCGCTTTACTGTCGCCGACTCGGTTGAAGTCTCGCTGTCTCAGCGTATCTACCCCGACATTGCCTTAGCCTTTGAGCTCACCGAAGACCAACCGATTTCCTGGTTTTTACGCCGTTCACAAGATGAGAGTCTGTATGGTTTGTTGATTGAGTATTTTGGTAGCGTTAAGCAGTCAGGCCACCTTGCCTCACTGGAAGAAAAGTACATTGGCCATATCAGTAGCTTTGATTACGTCGACACACGCGCTTTCATTCGAGCACTGGATTCGAAACTGCCTAAATGGTCACCGCTGTTTAAAAAATACTCCGACGAGTTTGATTGGCGCTTAGTCGCAGCACTGGCCTATCAAGAATCGCACTGGAACCCACGCGCTAAGTCGCCAACAGGGGTGCGCGGCATGATGATGCTCACCCTACCAACGGCGAAAAGTGTGGGGGTAACCAATCGCCTTGATCCTGAGCAATCGGTGCGCGGGGGGGTAGAATACCTACGGCGTATTGTTGGCCGAATTCCCGATTCGATAGAGCAACACGAAAAAATCTGGTTTGCGCTCGCTTCGTACAATGTCGGCTATGGCCACATGATGGATGCCCGTCGCTTAACCAAGAAACAAGGGGGCAACCCTGATGCATGGTCTGACGTTAAAGATCGTCTGCCGTTGCTGCGACAGAAAAAATACTACAGTCAAACTCGCTACGGCTTTGCCCGCGGCGACGAGGCGCGTAACTATGTCGAAAACATCCGTCGCTACTACCAAAGCATCATCGGCCACGTTGAGCAACAATCGGCTGACGATCAAGACGTCAACATCGATGATCTTGCGGTTATCGAATTTGCCGAAGAGATGGATGAGAGTGAAGAAATGGAGCAGGAACTCGCGCCAGAAAATGAGCAACAAAGTGAACAAGAAACTGAGCAAGAGGTCGTCGAGCAATAGCCTCTAATTGGCGCGTTGACGCTTTCATTCACGACGCACTTGACTTATTCACCGGAAAGCCATACAAAATAGCGTATTCCTGATAGGTGACCAAGCTTGTCAAAGCAGCAAATCTCATAAATAGAGCATCATTAGTCTCTATTTATCAATTGCCTAGATAAGCTTTTTCGCTCAATCTTATTTTCACTACCAGAGGAGGTTGTTTTATGCTGAGACGTAAATTGCAGTCAAAACGCCTTAACAAAACCGTTGCTGCTAACCGTCGTAAACGCATGATCAGCAACAACAAGAAAAAGGTGATTGCCCGTCACCGCGCATTCATGCAGCTCATCGCTGCTGCATAGCTATCGACAGCAAACATCTTAAATCTAAGATGTTTGCTCAAGCCCTTCAGCCCTCGTTATTTTGGCCTTTCTTGGCTTCGTGAGTAGATGTAAAACGCGTCGCCTTCCGTTGGTTCTTTTTCTCTTTGCGTCGACGCTTAAAAAAAGACTGCAGCTGGCTTCGGCATTCATCCTCAAGCAATCCTTGCTCAACGTCTGCGTAGTGATAAGCCGCCTGGTGTTCAAATAGGTTGAGTACGGTTCCTGCTGCGCCTGCTTTTAGGTCTGGCGCACCAAATACAATACGTTTGACTCGACTGTGTAACAACGCCCCCGCACACATGGGACAAGGCTCTAAGGTGACATACAGCGTGGTATCAAGTAGGCGGTAATTTTGCAGTACTTGCCCAGCCTTGCGCAAGGTTTGAATCTCCGCGTGAGCCGTTGCATCATGGTCACCAATGGATTGGTTCCATCCCTCGGCTATGATCTCACCATCTTTAACCAGTACCGCACCCACTGGCACTTCGCCATTCTGCTCTGCCAGTTCTGCCAGCTCCATCGCTCGACGCATAAACTGATGATCTTCGGGGCTAAAAGGCTCTACTTGTGGGACTTCACTCATAACTCATCTCATTTCAGCGCGGTTGATAAATAGTCAATTAACGTGCGTACTTTAGACGTTAACATACGATTTTGCGGATACAGTGCCCATATTCCTTCTTGATTGCCTCGATAAGAGGTCAACACTTCCACCAACTCGCCGGTGGCTAAATAGGGCTGCACATAATAATCGGGAAGTTGCACTATGCCTAACCCTTTTAACGCTGCATCGACCAACGCATAACCACTGTTGCATTGAATCCGTCCTTCGACATGAATCAATCGCTCCGCTCCATCTTGCTCAAAGCGCCAGTAGCTGTTTGAACCCCGTAAACACTGGTGCTGTTTTAACTCAGAGAGCGTATGCGGCTCGCCATGGTGTTCAAGGTATTCGCGGCTTGCGCATGCAAATACATGCCGGTCTAGCAGCTTGCGCGCCATCATAGTGGAATCTTCAAGCTTGCCTAAACGAATCGCCAAATCATAGCCCTCTTGCACCAGATCCAAGCGTTGATTGGACAGAAACAGATCCAGTTCGATATGCGGGTATTGCAGCAAAAATTCGTGCATCAAGGGGGCAAGGATCTGTTCGCCAAAAGTGACGGGAGCGGTCATTTTGATTCGCCCAGTTGGCGTTGCTTGTAACTGAGTCACTGCGAGCTCGGCCAACATGAGCCCCTCAACTAAGGGCTTACAATGCTGGTAATAAGTCGCGCCCGCTTCGGTCACTGACACTTTGCGCGTCGTGCGGACAAATAGCTTAACTGCTAGCTTTTTCTCTAATGCATTGATGCGGCGGCTGATATTAGCGACCGATGTCGATAGCTTTTCAGACGCGGCGGTAAAGCTTTGAGTTTCGACCACAGCAACAAACTCAGTGATTCCATCCCAATCTGCCATCTTTAATCCAATTTATTACATTATCGTAATAGTTTATTGCACAATCACGTAATTATCATCAAATAAGAAATAAATATACTGTTGCAGTCGAATGCAAACGGCCGCCAGTGAACTAGGCTTAGTGACATGGCCGTTGGCTCTAACTCTGACCTCTACATAGGAATGATCATGACTGAACAATTTATTAAATCGCGCGCGGCGGTGGCTTGGGGGCCAAACCAACCACTAAAAATGGAAGAAGTGGACGTAATGCTACCCAAAGCGGGCGAAGTACTCGTGCGTATTGTCGCGACAGGTGTATGCCACACCGATGCCTTTACGCTATCGGGTGAGGATCCAGAAGGGATATTTCCGAGTATATTAGGCCATGAAGGTGGTGGAGTTGTAGAGATGGTGGGTGAAGGCGTTACCAGCGTTACCGTTGGCGATCACGTCATCCCTCTATACACCGCCGAATGTGGCGAGTGTAAGTTCTGTAAGTCGGGGAAAACCAACCTCTGCCAGGCGGTTCGCGAAACACAAGGCAAAGGGCTAATGCCAGACGGCACCACTCGCTTTTACAAAGATGGTCAGCCGATCTATCACTACATGGGCTGCTCAACATTTTCTGAATATACGGTGCTGCCTGAGATTTCACTCGCTAAGGTAAACAAAGAGGCACCACTCGAAGAAGTATGCTTGCTAGGCTGCGGCGTGACTACCGGTATGGGTGCCGTACTCAACACCGCGAAGGTTGAGCAAAGTGACACAGTGGCGATTTTCGGCCTCGGTGGAATTGGTCTCTCCGCCATCATTGGCGCACGTATGGCGGGTGCGAGTCGCATTATCGGTATCGATATCAATGAGAGTAAGTTTGAGCTTGCGAAACAGCTGGGTGCTACCGATCTCATCAACCCACAAACTCTCGACAAACCTATTCAAGAGGTGATTATTGAAATGACCGACGGTGGTGTCGACTATTCATTCGAGTGTATCGGTAACGTCAATGTGATGCGCCAAGCACTTGAGTGTTGCCATAAAGGATGGGGAGAGTCTGTGATCATCGGCGTTGCCGGCGCGGGTCAAGAGATCTCGACGCGTCCATTCCAACTTGTTACGGGCCGGGTTTGGCGCGGAAGTGCCTTTGGTGGCGTTAAAGGGCGCAGCGAACTGCCAGAGATCGTAGAGCGCTATATGGCTGGGGAATTTGGCTTACAAGAGTTTATAACTCACACCATGCCATTGGAAGAGATAAACCAAGCCTTTGACCTTATGCACAAAGGGGAAAGCATCCGCAGCGTCATTCATTACTGATTCACTCCCATTACTCACTAACTCCTCAGGCAGTGCCGCGGCACTGCCTAGTGACACTTCTAGGATCGATCATGACCATAGAAAATATCAGCCAAGCCAAGGTTTTTTCTGGCTTTCACAAACAGTATCAGCATCAATCCCAAGTACTCAACTGCACCATGCGGTTTGCTCTCTTTCTGCCCCCGCAAGCGAGCAAAGACACTCCTGTACCGGTACTCTATTGGTTATCAGGCCTAACCTGTAGCGATGAGAACTTTATGCAAAAGGCAGGCGCCTTTCGCATGGCTGCCAAGTTAGGGATCGCCATCGTGGCGCCTGATACTAGCCCTCGCGGCGAAGGGGTAGCCGATGCCCCCGATGGTGCTTACGATTTGGGGTTGGGAGCAGGGTTTTATGTCAATGCGACACAAGCGCCATGGCAAAGCCACTATCAAATGTACAGCTATGTCGTTGAAGAGCTGCCGCAGCTTATCGAGCAACACTTTCCAGTGAATCAAACCCGCTCGATTTCGGGCCACAGTATGGGAGGTCATGGCGCTCTAATGATAGGGTTGAAGAATAGTCATCGTTACCGCTCAATCTCTGCATTTAGCCCAATCAGTAACCCGATCAATTGCCCTTGGGGACAAAAAGCGTTTAGCCACTATTTGGGCAACGATCCTCAAGCATGGAAAGCGTACGACAGTGTCGAGCTCCTGAAGGCGAACCGAGCAAGTGTGCCTATCTTGGTGGACCAAGGTGAAGAGGATAGCTTTTTGCAACAGCAACTCCAGCCAGAACGACTACTGGCGGCGGCAGAGGAATCTGGCAGTACGGTCAAGCTTCGCATGCAACCTGGTTATGACCACAGTTACTTCTTCATTCAAAGTTTTATCGACGATCACCTCAAGTTCCACGCCTCTTACTTGAGCGACTAAAACAACAAAGCCCGTCACGAGTGACGGGCTTTGTCTTATTGAACAGCTTACATAGTGTAAGTGTATGGCGCTTGAATACCTAGTGGGATACCAAGCATCCAGTATGCGATCAAGAAGATTGACCAGCCAATCAACATCGCAATAGAGAATGGCATCATCAGAGAAGCAAGCGTACCGATACCCGTCGACTTCACATAGCGCTGACAGTAAACCACCACAAGTGGGAAGAATACCATCAGAGGTGAAATGATGTTCGATACTGAGTCACCCACGCGGTAAGCCGCTTGAGAAAGCTCTGGAGAGATGCCCACCGCCATCAACATTGGTACCAAGATTGGACCAATCAGCGCCCACTTGGCGGATGCTGAACCAATCAACAAGTTAACCGCTGCCGTCAGTAAGATCATGCCGATGATGGTCGCTTCACCAGGAAGGTTCATCGCTTTTAGGCCTTCTGCACCATACAGCGCCAGCATAGTACCGATGTTTGACTGCGCAAACGCCGATAGGAACTGAGCACAGAAGAACGACATCACGATGTAGGCACCCATGGTTGACATGGTGTCTGACATGGCTTTAATAATGTCGTTGCTGGTTTTGAACGTACCTGACACTTTACCGTAAACGTAGCCTGGAATAATGAACAGGATAAAGATCAGCGGCACAATCGACTGCATAATCGGTGCAGAGAAAGCGGTAATTTCACCGTCTGGCGAGCGCAGCGCTGAGTTTTCAGGAAGTAGAGCCGCGACCAACAGCGCGATACCCGCCATCATCGCCCATCCTGCATAACGGAACGCTTTCGATTCAATTTCGGTAAACGTGCCTAAGTCAGGTGCCGTTTCAGCATCTTCATCAATGGGCATTTTCGCAAGACGAGGCTCAATGATCTTCTCTGTGACATACCAACCGATCGCGACAATAATGACCGAAGATAGGCCAGTGAAGAAGATGTTCGCTAATGGGTTGACCACGTATTCTGGATCAAGAACGTTCGCCGCTGTTTGCGTAAAGCCAGCAAGAAGTGGATCGATACCAGAAGGAATAAAGTTGGCCGAGAAACCACCCGATACACCAGCAAACGCAGCTGCGATACCAGCAAGAGGGTGACGCCCTGCTGCATGGAAGATGATGCCACCTAGTGGGATAACCAGTACATAACCTGCATCCGCCGCTGTATGTGACACGATTGCCACTAAAATGAGCATTGGTGTCAGTAATTTAGCTGGCGTGAAGTTGAGCATTTTCTTCAGGCCAGTGGTGATAAAGCCCGAAGAGTCTGCGACGCCCACACCGAGCATAGCGACTAATACAATACCCAGTGGAGCAAAACCAGTGAAGGTTTTTACCATGTTCGCAAGGAAGCTTGCTAGAGATTCGCCAGTTAAAAGGTTATTGATTGCAAGAGCTTCACCCGAACGAGGGTTGATAAGGTCAAAACTTACATTTGACAGTAGTGCCGATGCGCCCCAAGTGATGACGAGGGCCCAGAAGAACAAGATAGCAGGATCAGGAATTTTGTTGCCTGCACGTTCAATAAAGTTTAAAAAGCGGTCCATCCCACTCGGCTGTGAAGATGGCGACTGTTTGATTGCTTGGTTACTCATGGTAACTCCATATGTGATGTTGTTGCCTAAGGCTTTTGGCTATTATTATGTCGGCCTATTTCGCCGATCATTCTAATAAATCCCCATCAATAAAGCACAAGGTTCTAAAGGTTTTTCCATGTTTGGAGACATATTTTGCAAAAACGCTATCTACGTGCAACAAAGTCAATACACTCCAACCTGAAAAAACCAAACAAGTTTGAAACGAAATTGCAAAATATAACGTATGCTTGTAGATAAAACCCAACCATCAGCGGCATTGATTATCGAGCCCAGCACCGCTAGCGACTTGAGAGCATCGTCATTAACGACAAAGCGCGAGATTGGCCACTTTGATCTGACCAACGCACAGTGACAATCAAATGTCTTAGCACGATATCTGAATGAGTCACCACTGGCGAAGCCTGCCATTCAAGTGTGTAAGGCGTCTCGCCTATCACCTCACTGCCTGACCGTGACTCGGTAAGTTCAGACCAAGAGATGACACCATCAATACTGCGCGCTTTTAGGTGTTCCAGTGACTGCTCTGCCAGATTCAATGCCGTCATACTTTGCGTTGCGTGAGCCGCTTTCTGCTTCACCATCACCTGCATTTTCGCCAGTCCAAGTAGGGCTAAACTCACCAAGGTGAGCGCCGCCAGCACTTCCATTAAGGTAAAACCGCGCGCCTTACTCAACCGTCCATCCTCCAGCAAGCCAATAAAACTCGGCTGAAAAGTCGGGGTCGGTCACGTCGCGCGGATACGCATAATAACGACTCAACTGAAAATGGCTGTCCACAGCGTAAACTCGGTATGTCTTTGGACTGCGCTGCTCGATAGCCACCTCATCCAGCCGCATCTGGTTGGCGCAGTGTTCGAAGTCCAACACCGGGTTGGCAGCAAACTTCGCCTCCAACTCATGCTCATATTGCCCGACCAAGGCAACGGCACATTCCACTGCGCCTTCTGCCCGCCAGTGCAATTGACGCTGTTTAAGTTCGTTCTGCGCTCGCTTGAACTGATAAAACACGGTTTTCATCATCGCCAAACTGGTCATTAAGGTCACCGCGAGCAGTGCGCTGGTCATCAGTAAGGTAATCGCTCCTCGCGCCGACATCCTATTGTTCATCAGCCGTTCCTCAACCCTATGGTTACTTGTAACTGATGACGTACTTGACTGTCTGCAACCAGCTCAGCCGAAAGTGTCAGTGTGACAACTTGCTTCGTCACATCGTCATTGACCACAGACTGGCTATCAACGGAAAACGCTGTGATGGAGATTTGTTTGGGATTGAAAAGGTTGAAACAGTTACCGTGCCAGCCAGAGATTACCGCTTGAGTAAATGAAGGTGGATGAGGGCGCTCTTTCTCACACAGTAACAAACCGTTGCCCAAGTCTGTTTCCGTTGAAAGTTGATGCTTCAGTACAACACTGCGAAATGCGCGATTGCCTGAAGGCGCAATACGATAGACGTAGCCTAATCGACTCGGGCTTTGCACCGATTTCACCACCACGCTCTCGCCAGCCAAATAGGTGGCATGCAAGCTTTCACCGTTATAGCCTGCTTGCATCATATCGCGCTTAATTTGCAACGCGACGCTGGCTAAATTTTGCACCAGCAGCAACTGCTTGGCTTGCTCTGTGACCAGCTTCTGCCCACCAATCAACACACTGGCGACCATAGCCATCACTGCACTTCCCAGTAAAGTGGCTATCAGTAACTCGACTAAGCTAGTACCGCTCTGATGACAAGCTAACCGCATTCGGGAAATCCGTAATAAGTGCCACCCACGCCACACACCATCACTCGGTTGCCGCCAAATGACGTTGTGAGCTTGAGTTTCGAGTTTGGCTGATGTGCGCTGTAAAAAATCAAACTCCCCGATTTTATCCGTCCCCTGCCACCGCTGAACTTGATTTTATCCGCCGAGTAGGTCCAGCTAAACACCAGTTGCCGATAGCGCTCCGCAGGGAAACTCAGCACCACCTCCCCAGTGTAAGCGCGGCTAGAGTCGCTCAGATTCAGTTGCCAATCAGTCGCCGACGTGCGCTCAATATGCGCCCACAAATCTTGATGACGCCATATTGCCTCGGCTCGCGCTTGGCTCATAAAACCGCTTATTTCATGAGCAAAACTTTGCATCTGTTTATGATCACTCATGGTGGTTAACGACGGCGTAGCCGCACTTAACAACAAGCTGAGGATCGCCAAAACAATCACTAGTTCAAAGAGGGTGAAGCCGCGAGTCATTTCGCACATTTATATGTAAACCAACAAGTTGAGTGAGTTTCATCTTGTTGAAATGCTAACAGCTCTGAACAATAACTTGGCACTAACAAATCAAGGCTGGGAAGCAATGAAAACGGATCACTGCAAACAAAGTATAAGAAAAGTAACTGGGATGACGTTGATCGAACTAATCGTGGTGATGGCGATTGTTGCCTTGCTTGCGAGTATCGCTTACCCCAATTATCAACGCTATTTACTTCGCGCCGAGCGGATTACGGCGCTTGCCGATTTGGCGCTGCTGCAACTCGAGCTAGAGCGTCGCTATCAAACAGACTATCAACAAGCGGCTGAAGGGATACTCTCAGGCCATTACTGCTCTGGGTGTCAAAGCAATACTGATCGCTTTCGACTTGATATCGAAGCCACTGAGACCCGCTATCTGATTCGTGCCACTCCCCTCGCGATTCAACGGCAAGATTCTTGCGGCGAGACTCAGTACCTCAGTTTGACCATGGATCACCTTGGTCAGGCCACTCCTAGCGAGTGCTGGCGATAATCGAGATGCAACAAAAAGGCCTGCAGTGGCAGGCCTTAAAATAACTCAGTATCAGATTAGCTGGTTAAGTCATCAAAGAACTTCTTAACCCCATTAAAGAAACCTTCTGATTTTGGCTTATGCTTAGTCGCCGCTTCTCCACCACAAGACTCTTCAAACTCTTTAAGAAGCTCTTTTTGACGTGAGCTTAGGTTAACCGGCGTTTCTACAACCAGCTTAACGATAAGATCGCCTACACCGCCACCGCGAACGCCTTTCACACCCTTGCCACGCATACGGAACATACGACCAGTCTGAGTCTCCGTTGGCACTTTCAAGTTAACTCGGCCATCTAAAGTCGGAACTTCCACTTCGCCACCTAGTGCTGCCATCGCAAAGCTGACTGGCACTTCGCAGTATAGGTTGTTGCCATCACGTTCAAAGATATGATGCTCTTTAACATGCACTTGTACGTACAGATCACCCGCTGGTGCGCCCATCTCGCCGGCTTCACCCTCGCCAGACAGACGAATACGGTCGCCAGTGTCCACGCCTGCTGGGATCTTAACTTGAAGCGTTTTGGTCTTTTGCTTGCGACCTTGACCATGACACACATTACATGGGTCTTTAATGATCTTACCTTTACCATGACAGGTAGGACAGGTTTGCTGTACGGCAAAGAAGCCTTGACGCATTTGTACCTGACCATGGCCATGACAGGTGCCACAGGTTTCCGCCGACGTGCCTTTCTTCGCACCGCTGCCTTCACAGCTATCACAGTGGACCAGAGTCGGCACTTCAATTTCTTTAGAAACGCCACGAACCGCCTCTTCTAGCGTCAGTTCCATGTTGTATCGCAGATCAGCACCGCGTTGCGCACGATGACCGCCGCCGCCGCGACGACCGCCGCCAAAGATATCACCAAATACGTCACCAAAGATGTCACCGAAGTCAGCACTGCCGCCGCCAAAGCCGCCGCCGCCCATACCGCCTTGTTCAAAGGCAGCGTGACCATATTGGTCATAGGCCGCTTTCTTTTGCGGATCGAGTAGCACTTCGTACGCTTCTTTTACTTCTTTAAACTTATCTGACGCGGTGTCATCACCCTGGTTACGGTCAGGGTGGTACTTCATCGCCAAGCGCTTGTACGCTTTTTTAATATCGCGCTCTGATGCATCGCGGCTTACGCCTAATACTTCGTAAAAATCACGTTTCGACATGTTCTTCGTCACCAATTAAAAACTACTTAAGAGACTAGATGCTAGTTCCTAGTGCCTAGAGTATGGTCATTCCTAAATCTAGGAACTAGGAACTAGTATCCATAAACTGCTACTTACAAACATACGGGCGTATGAGTCTCCTCAAACGCCCGCATCATCGATTAAGTTAAGTCAGAATCAAGAATTACTTCTTGTCTTCCTTCACTTCTTCAAACTCCGCATCTACAACGTCGTCGTCTTGCTTAGGCTGTTCGCCTGCTTCCGCGCCTTGTTGAGCTTGAGCTTGTTGCTGAGCGATTTCCATCAGTTTTTGAGCTGCTGCCATAAGAGCTTGAACTTTCGCATCAATTGCTTCTTTGTCTTCGCCTTTACGTGCTTCTTCTAGCTCGTTGATCGCTGCTTCAATCTTCTCTTTCTCGTCTGCTGGAAGTGCGTCACCCGCTTCTTCCACTTGCTTACGAGTACCGTGAATCATTTGGTCAGCTTGGTTACGTGCAGCCGCTAGCTCTTCGAACTTCTTGTCCGCTTCTTTGTTAGCTTCTGCTTCTTGTACCATTTTCTCGATTTCATCGTCGCTCAGACCGCCAGAAGCTTGGATTGTGATCTTCTGCTCTTTGCCCGTCTGCTTGTCTTTCGCTGATACGTGCAGGATACCGTCCGCATCAAGGTCGAAAGTCACTTCGATTTGTGGCATACCACGCGGTGCAGGTTGAATGCCTTCTAGGTTAAATTGACCTAGAGACTTGTTGTACATCGCCTGCTTACGCTCACCTTGAAGCACGTGGATAGTTACCGCGCTCTGGTTGTCTTCTGCTGTCGAGAACACTTGGTTCGCCTTGGTTGGGATAGTGGTGTTCTTCTCAACCAATTTCGTCATCACGCCACCCATAGTCTCGATACCTAGAGACAGAGGAGTAACGTCAAGTAGCAGTACGTCTTTCACGTCACCAGCAAGTACACCACCTTGAACCGCAGCACCCATTGCCACTGCTTCATCAGGGTTCACGTCGCGACGCGCTTCTTTACCGAAGAACTCAGCCACTTTCGCTTGAACCATTGGCATACGAGTCTGACCACCAACTAGGATAACGTCTGTAATGTCGTTAACCGATAGGTCTGCGTCAGCAAGAGCAACTTTTAGTGGCTCTAGAGAGCGTTGTACTAGGTCTTCTACTAGAGACTCTAGTTTCGCACGTGTTACCTTCACGTTCATGTGCTTAGGACCCGTTGCGTCCGCCGTCACGTATGGTAGGTTCACGTCAGTTTGAGAAGTAGAAGAAAGCTCAATTTTCGCTTTTTCTGCTGCTTCTTTCACACGTTGCATCGCTAGTGGATCATTCTTAAGGTTGATACCTTGCTCTTTCTTGAACTCTTCAACCAAGTAGTTGATCAGACGGTTGTCAAAGTCTTCACCACCTAGGTGTGTGTCACCGTTGGTCGCGAGTACTTCAAACGTCTTCTCGCCTTCTACTTCATCAATCTCGATGATAGAGATATCGAAGGTACCACCACCTAAGTCGTATACCGCGATAGTGCGATCGCCACCTTTCTTATCAAGACCGTAAGCAAGCGCTGCTGCTGTAGGCTCGTTGATAATACGCTTAACTTCTAGACCTGCGATACGACCAGCATCTTTTGTTGCTTGACGCTGAGCATCGTTAAAGTAAGCAGGTACAGTGATCACTGCGCCAGTCACTTCCTCACCAAGGAAGTCTTCAGCAGTTTTCTTCATTTTCTTCAGTACTTCAGCAGAAACCTGAGGAGCCGCCATTTTTTGGCCTTTTGCTTCTACCCAAGCATCACCGTTGTCCGCCTTAACGATTTTGTAAGGCATGATTTCGATGTCGCGCTGTACTTCTTCGTCTTCAAAGCGACGACCGATAAGACGCTTGATTGCAAATAGCGTGTTTTCAGGGTTTGTAACTGCTTGACGTTTTGCAGGCTGACCTACTAGCGTCTCACCATCTGTGTATGCAATTACCGATGCGGTGGTACGCTCACCCTCTGCGTTTTCAATGACGCGTGGTTTGTCGCCGTCTAGTACCGCAACACACGAGTTAGTAGTACCTAAGTCAATACCAATGATTTTACCCATCAGGCTATCTCCGAATAAATGTCTATTTTCGTTTTGCTATATCCCCTATGTGGGGATGGAGAATCGGGTTTCAACCCTTGCTCACAAACAAAAATAAAGATGTTTGTTTGTCTATGCCCAATAGATAGGGGCGGCAAATTGCTTTTCAAGGGAGAGATGGAAAAAAAATGAAAAAAGTTCTTGGGAGGCGAGAAATAACTCTAGTGGTTGGTACTCAGGTCAATTCGCAACTATTCATACTATTTGCTTACGCTCGTTGCTCGAGCTCTAAGGTAAAAAAGCGAACCCTGGGGCTCGCTTTCATGTTTAACAGCATTGAAGATTAAGCTTCTACTGGCTTCGCTTCTACTTCTGCTTCGTCTTTACCGATTTCACCTTCAGTTTTCGCAACGATAGTGTTGACGGCAGTATCACCCACTACGTTCGAAGAGGTACAGAACATATCGTTGATACGGTCAACCGCGGCGATGATCGCTAGACCTTCTGGTGGTAGACCAAGTTGGTGCAGAAGAACACCGACCATAACTACACCGCCACCTGGTACACCACCTGCGCCAATTGATAGAAGAAGGATAGTTAGACCAAGAGTAAATACGTCAGCAGTGTTGATAGGCTGACCAAATGCGTTAGCAACGAAAATAGTCGCCAGAGCAATGTAAATAGACACACCCGACATGTTCATGGTAGCACCTAGTGGTACACCAAAGCCCGCGACTGATTTAGAAACGTTCAGTTTCTCAGTTAGGGTACGCATTGTGACTGGAATGGTTGCGTTTGAACTTGCTGTAGATAGAGAGAACAGAATCTGTTCGCGAGTTGCACGCAGGAAAGCCTTTGGAGACGTACCTGTCGCGATACCTACCGCCATTGGGTAGAAGAAGAAGATCCAGAACACTAGCATTGAAACCACAAGGGCTACGTAGCCAGCAACCGACATTAGTGTGTTGGCATCGAGAGTCGCACCTAGTTGAATCATTAGCGCAAACACACCGTATGGCGCGAGGCTCATCACCAAGCCAACCAGTTTCATCATGATTTCGTTGGCCATTTTGAACGTGCGAATCGCTGGGCCACCGCGTGAGTCAAGTGCTTGAATCGCAAGGCCTGTTAGGATTGCCATAAAGATGATTTGTAGCATATCGCCGTTAGCAAACGCTTGAACTGGGTTGCTTGGGACAATGTTGACAACCAAAGAGAAAATATCGGGTGTTTCGGTTGTGGTCAGCTTCACGCTCTCTGAAATGGTACCCGCTAGGTTCGCATCTGCGCCAGGCTGAAAAATCATACCAACGGTTAGCGCTGCGGTGATCGCAATAATGGTGTTGACAATGTACAGCGCGAACGTTTTGCCGCCTAGGCGACCAAACGCTGAGATATCTTTTAAATCAACGATACCGCACACGATTGACACATAGACCAATGGAACGACTAACAATTTAATCAGTGATACGAACATGCCGCCCGCACCTTCAGCCGCGCCTAAAAGGTAAGTATCAAAAATGGCAACGCCGCTAAATAAGTACTGGATGGCTGTACCGATCAGAAGACCAGCAAACAAGCCTACAAAAATCTTGCTTGAAAGCGATTTATCCATCATTCATCTCCAGAATGTTGTGTTTATAATTTATGGTTTTATAGTTAATTCCGCCACATTTCTCGGCAGAGTTCGCACATAGTACACATTCAAGTTACAAAATAAAGACTTTGTTTACGATAATGTTACAAGTTTCAAATTGGAAATTAATGTTCACGCAACGTAAATTTATAGAATAATTCACCAAATCAAGAAGTTGAAAGACCGTACGCAATCTGGTCCGACAGGCAAAAAAAAGAGAGGCTAAGCCTCTCTTTTATATAGATATTGATTTGACCAAAGGTTATTTTGCAACCATCACCATCGCAGGGCGAATAACACGGCCGTTAAGCTCGTAGCCTTTTTGCATCACAAACATCACTGTGTTTGATTCATGGTCAGGGCTTTCTTGAATGGACATCGCTTGATGCATTTCTGGATTGAACGCCTCGCCTTCTGGGTTGATCTCCTTCAGGCCAAACTTAGAAACGGCATCAACAAAGGTTTTATGTGTTAGCTCAACCCCTTCAAGCAGTGGCTTCACCACTTCATTTTCTGTATCTGCGGCTTGGATGGCACGCTCTAGGTTATCGATAACAGGTAACAGCTCTTCGGCAAACTTGTTCAGTGCGTACTTGCGTGCTTTATCAATTTCGGTTTCAGTGCGGCGACGCATGTTCTCAACTTCAGCCTTGGCACGAAGCACGCTGTCTTGTTGCTCTTGAACTTTTGCTTCACTCGTTAGCAACGCAGCTTCCAACTGAGCAATCTTAGCGTCTTTCTCATCACCAATCTCTTCCAGCTCAGCGTCTGCCTCTTGAGCAGCAGCTTCCACTTTTTCAGCCTCTTCGATGATTTGATCTAGCTCTTCTTCTGTCACTTTGTTTTCTTCGTTGCTCATGATATCTCCAGAACTCATATCTATCGGCACTCAATACATCACGTTTATCGTATTGAGGTACACAAAAATTCGCATAATTAGCTGACTTGCCATTATTATGGGGATGAAGATTGTCGATTCAAGCCTATTTGGTGCGGAAAACCTATGAAAAAACCTTTTGAAGTGATCGCCATCATTGGAAAGCCTAGAGATCAGCAAGCAATTGCCACTCACAAAGAGCTCTACACATGGCTGCGAAACCAAGACTACAAGGTCTATATCGACGATCGCCTCAGTGAAATTTTAGACGATATTCCCAGCGATGCCTTTGCCAGCTTAATTCAACTGGGACGTATTGCCGACCTCGCCATCGTGGTTGGTGGCGATGGCAACATGCTTGGCGCCGCTCGCGTTCTGTCTCGCTTTGATGTTTCGGTGATCGGTGTTAACCGAGGCAACCTTGGCTTTCTTACCGATCTCAACCCCGAGGATTTTGAGCACGCTTTATCGCGCGTACTCGCCGGAGACTATATAGAAGAAGAGCGCTTTTTGTTGGAAGCGGAAGTGCACCGCCATGGTCAAGTTAAAAGCCATAATGCGGCGCTTAACGAAGCAGTGTTGCACCCGGGCCAAGTAGCGCACATGATTGAGTTTGAGGTTTACATTGATGAGAGCTTCGCTTTTTCGCTGCGCGCCGATGGTTTGATTGTTTCTACACCGACAGGCTCAACGGCCTATTCATTGTCAGGCGGTGGCCCTATTCTGTCGCCGAGCTTAAACGCCATCTCGCTTGTGCCTATGTTTCCGCATACCTTGTCTAGTCGACCTCTGGTTGTCGATAGCAAGCGCCACATCAAACTGATCGTCTCACCGGACAATCGTGGCACGCAAGAGGTAAGCTGTGATGGCCAAGTGTCGCTACCTGTCTCTCCTGGCGATGAAGTGCACATTTATCAAAGCCCGAATGTGTTAAAGCTGATCCACCCTAAAGACTACAGCTACTACCACGTACTCAGAAACAAACTCGGCTGGTCGAGTAAGCTGTTCTAGCGAGAAGCGAGAAGCGAGAAGCGAGAAGCGAGAAGCGAGAAGCTAGAAGCGAGAAGCGAGAAGCGAGAAGCGAGAAGCGAGAAGCGAGAAGCGAGAAGCGAGAAGCGAGAAAATATTGTAAGGCTTGACCGTATACGTCAAGTCTTTTCTCTTAAATTCAGATAATTAAACTCAAATCTTAGCCAACACTGCCTGCAACTTTCGACTTGCTCTTCACAAGCTACTCTCGAAGGACGAAGTCCGGTCTATAAACTCGGAGGGCGCAGCCCGTTCTCGAAGCATAGCGTTCTAAATTCTCGCAGGACGAACTCCGCGCTCGCTCACATTTTTTCTCACCTGTAACTTTACTGTATAAAGAAACAGTATATACTGTTTTCTTATACAGTATTGTTCATTTAAACAGGTAAGAGAAATGCTGGCTCATCTAAGTGTTAATAATTTTGCAATTGTTAAGTCTCTACAGCTAGAGCTATCCAAAGGAATGACAACCATCACTGGCGAAACCGGTGCCGGTAAATCTATCGCCATTGATGCGCTTGGGCTCTGTTTAGGCGGGCGCGCCGAAGCCAGCATGGTTAGACAGGGCGAAGAAAAAACCGAGGTGAGTGCGGCTTTTTCCCTTGAGAACAATATCAACGCGACACGCTGGCTTGAAGATAACGACCTGCTCGATGGCAGTGACTGTATTCTGCGACGCATTATTAGCAAAGAGGGTCGTTCGCGTGCCTTTATCAACGGCAGCCCTGTGCCACTTTCGCAACTCAAAGCCCTTGGGCAATTGCTGATTAACATTCATGGTCAACATGCTCATCATCAGTTGATGAAAAATGAGTACCAGATGGCAATGCTCGATCAATATGCAGGCCACGCCAACTTACTCAAAGGTACGCGTAATGCTTACCAAACTTGGCGTCAAGCCGATAATCACCTCAAGCAACTTAAAGAGAACAGTGCCGCCAACTTGGCACAAAAGCAGTTGCTCGAATATCAGATCAAAGAGCTTAATGAACTCTCTCTTGGCGAGGATGAATATGAACAACTCGAACAAGAACACAAACGCCTTTCCAACAGCGGTGAGCTTGCCAGTACCTGTCAGCAAGCCATTGAGCTTATCTATGAAGGTGAAGAAGTTAATGCGCTTGGTATTTTGCAATCGGCCAATCACTCCTTGATTCAACTTGCAGAGTTGGACGACAAGCTCGCCGAGTTACCTAACATGGTCGCGGAAGCCATTATTCAACTTGAAGAAGCCAACAGCGAGTTGCGTAACTACCTCGATAATATTGATGTCGATCCTGCACGTATGGCTTATGTGGAAGAACGCTTCTCTAAAGTGATGTCGATTGCCAGAAAACATCACGTGATGCCAGAGGAACTCTATCAGCACCATCAAGATCTGCTTGCACAAATCGAGCAGCTAGACTGTTCTGACGAACGTGTCGAAGCGCTTGAGCAAGAAGTGGAAACCAAGTACCAAGACTTTTTGGCTGCGGCAGAAAAGCTGCGCAAGTCTCGCCTGCGCTATGCTAAAGAGCTCAATAAATTGATTACAGCGAGTATGCATGAGCTCAGCATGGAGAAGGCACAATTCCGTATTGAGGTATCAAATGAAGGTAATCATCCATCGCCACTCGGTATGGATACAGTCTGCTTTGTGGTCTCGACTAACCCTGGTCAGCCAATGCAGCCTATCGCCAAAGTTGCCTCTGGTGGTGAGCTTTCACGAATCTCGCTCGCTATTCAGGTAATTACAGCCCAAAAAGTGGATACCCCTAGCCTGATTTTCGATGAAGTTGATGTGGGTATTAGCGGCCCTACGGCAGCGGTGGTTGGAAAAATGCTGCGTAAGCTTGGTGAGTCGACTCAAGTACTGTGTGTGACACACTTACCGCAAGTTGCCGGCTGCGGCCACCAACAACTGTTTGTCGCCAAGAAGACCAAAGCGGGTAAAACTGAAACTCAGATGCAGCGACTCGACGATGAACAACGCGTGACTGAACTTGCTCGCTTGTTGGGCGGTAGCGAAATCACCGACTCTACCATCGCCAACGCTAAAGAATTACTGATCGCCGCCTAGCCACACTTCAGAGCCAAAGTTCCGTTTCTTGTAGAATTTTGGCTCTACTTTGCAACCAAATTCAAAAATCACGGTCAGAAACAATTCAAAAGGCTTTCAGCTTTTTACTTTAGCGCCTAGCTTGTTTATTATCGGCTGAGTTTGATCATTATCCGTTACAAAGAATTTAAGTATGCAATTTAAAAAGTGGCTTATCGCAGTACCACTCGCAATGACAATGCTGACAGGCTGCTCTCTCCTAGAAAAACTGGTTTATCGCATTGATATAAACCAAGGCAACTATGTCGAGCAAAGTGCCGTCGAAAAACTCAAATTTGGTATGACCAAAGAGCAAGTTCGCTACGTAATGGGCTCACCTATGCTAGTCGAGAATGGCTATCCAGATACTTGGTACTACATCTACCATAAAACAGAAGGTCACAACGACTCGGTACAGAAGAACCTAATTGTTGATTTCAACGATGAAGGTCAGTTGGTCAATGTCAGCGGTGACTTTCCACCAAGCAGCGACTTCTTTGAGAGTATCAACTAGCGAGAAGCGAGAAGCGAGAAGCGAGAAGCGAGAAGCGAGAAGCGAGAAGCGAGAAGCGAGAAGCGAGAAGCGAGAAGCGAGAAGCGAGAAGCGAGAAGCGAGAAGCGAGAAGCGAGAAGCGAGAAGCGAGAAGCGAGAAGCGAGAAGCGAGAAGCGAGAAGCGAGAAGCGAGAAGCGAGAAGCGAGAAGCGAGAAGCGAGAAGCGAGAAGCGAGAAGCGAGAAGCGAGAAGCGAGAAGCGAGAAAATCTTAAGGGTTGACAGTGCTTGTCAACCCTTTTCTTTTAAATTCAAAGAATTAGCTTCCAATTAGAACCAGTGATGCCAGGAAATTCGATTATTTAACCACTAGACTCTCGAAGGACGAAGTCCGTTCTCGGATCGAAGTGTGCTAGATTCTCGCAGGGCGCAGCCCGAACTCGAAGCAAATCGGCCTAACAGCTCGTAGCCCTACCCTTCCTTCCTCAGTGGGTTCTTTTTACCGCCAGTAACAGGATCTGCATTGCCTGACGCTTTCGCTTGCTCGGCACGCTTACGACGGATCTCTTTCGGGTCGGCCAGCAGCGGGCGGTAGATTTCGATGCGGTCCCTATCATTGACCGTCGCATCGAGCTTAACATTGCGGCTAAACACCCCAACCTTGTTCTTACTTAGGTCGATTTCAGGGTAGAGCTCAAGCACACCAGATTGGGCGATAATCTCTTCAACCGTCATCTCTTTGTTAACGACCAACGTAAACACACGTTGCTCATGAGGCAGAGCATAGACCACCTCGACATGAATCATATCCGACTCAATACTCATAAACTGAATACACCTGTTTAGCTCGTTTGGTAAACGCATTGACCATATTGTTGGTGAGCTCGTTAAACACCTTACCAAATGCCATTTCAATCATTTTGCTGGAAAACTCAAACTCTAGTTTCAGTTCGACTTTGCAGGCTTGCTCATCAAGCGGAGTAAAAAACCACCCGCCCCTCAGCGTTTTGAACGGGCCATCAACTAAGTTCATCATGATGGCTTCACCATTAATTAGCTCGTTCGCCGTGGTAAACGTTTTGCTAATCCCTGCTTTAGCCACATCAACAGAAGCAACCATAGCGTTAGAGCTAGACTCAATCACACGTGAACCTGAGCAACCGGGCAGAAACTCCGGATAACTGGCAACATCGTTCACTAGATTGAACATCTGCTCGGCACTAAATGACACCAATGCAGAACGGCTAACTTGCTTCATATGGACTCCTCGTGATACCGCTTGAACTTCAAGCATGAGGCAATTTTACTTTTATTTGCACTCAGCGCAAATAAAGGGATTTCCTAACTTACATCCTATCCGTATAATGCAGCGATTATGGCAAAGAAAAAATCGAAACAAAAAGCGGGTAGCAATACCATCGCTGTCAATAAGAAAGCTCGCCATGAGTATTTCATCGACGATGAAATCGAAGCAGGCATGGAGCTTCAAGGCTGGGAAGTTAAGTCACTTCGTCAAGGCAAAGCCAATATCGCAGAGAGCTACGTCTTTATGCGAGACGGAGAAGCCTTTGTCAGTGGCATGACTATTACTCCATTAAACCAAGCATCCACCCACGTTGTGGCCAACCCAACGCGCGTTCGTAAACTCCTTTTAAGTCGCCGAGAACTCGACAACTTACTTGGGCGCATTAACCGCGAAGGCATGACGTTAGCCGCTCTGTCACTCTACTGGTCTCGCTCTTGGGTTAAGATGAAGATTGGGGTGGCGAAAGGTAAAAAACTTCACGACAAACGTACTGATCTTAAAGAAAAAGATTGGGCTCGTGAGAAAGCACGCGTGATGAAAAGCTCGCTGCGTTAATATTGAACACTTAAACGCGCAAGGCTAGACAGGTTACACTTTTCTGGTACTATGCGAGGAACACTTTGGGGCTGATTTAGGATTCGACAGGAATTTTGCAGTCTGAGGTGCATGCCGTGGGGCGGTTGGCCACGTAAAAAGCCGCAAAAAAATAGTCGCAAACGACGAAAACTACGCACTAGCAGCTTAATAACCTGCTCAGAGCTCTCTCGCCCTAGCTTCCGCACGTAAGACGGGGACCAACGAGGGATCAAACCCAAACGCGCTAGCCCGGATTCTCCCGCCTGAGAGATGAACGGCGAATTTTAATTCAGGATAGCCTTTGGCTGGCGTGTCGGTTCGCAGGTCACTGGTGAAATTAAAGATCGACTAAGCATGTAGTACCAATGATGAATGGTTCTTGGACGCGGGTTCAACTCCCGCCAGCTCCACCAAACGTTTGGAACGGGACATCTCAGGATGTCCCGTTTTTGTATCCAAATCAATTGCATACAAAAGTTTTTCTTATCATTAAATTTCACTGCATCTCGTGCCATCTTGCATTTATTTTACCCAATACATTACCCTACAGTTATTGGGTAATAAGTCTTTGGGTAAATAGGAAGCCCCCAAAGAGCGTAACTGCAAAGGGACTCTAGAATGGCGAGAACAACAACCCGGTTGACGGACACCGCTATCAGAGCGGAAAAAAGCTCAGGGAAAGAACGTATACTATCCGACGGCAATGGTCTGCAACTTAGAATCATGCCCAATGGCACTAAATCTTGGCGTTTGCTATACAAGAACCCAGTTACGAACAAACCTGCGCGCCTCTCTCTTGGTACCTACCCCAACCTTTCTCTAGCTAATGCTCGAAAGAAAACCATCGAGTTTAAAGAGCTGGTGGCACAAGGTATCGATCCTAAAGCTCACCGTGAAGCCAAGCTAGAAGAAGCTCATTCACTTCGACACCATACATTTATCAACGTTGCTCGTGATTGGTTTGAGGTAAAGAAAAGCGAAGTAAGCCCTGACTATGCAAATGATATATGGCGCTCACTGGAACTCCATATATTCCATGAATTAGCTGATACCCACATATCTGAAATCACGGCTCCTATGGTAATTAATACACTACGACCTTTGGAGGCCAAGGGCTCGTTAGAGAGCGTTCGACGCGTAGTACAAAGGGCAAACGAGGTGATGACTTATGGTGTTAATACAGGTTTGGTACACAGTAACCCTTTAAGTGGTATCAAAGCAGCGTTCAAGGCCCCCAAAAAGAAAAATATGAAGTCCATCCCACCATCTGCTCTACCGGAGCTTATGGAGACTTTATCATTCGCTAGTATCAAGCTCGCTACACGCTGCCTCATTGAGTTCGAACTTCATACTTTGGTTCGGCCAAACGAAGCAGCAGGCGCTCGATGGGCTGAATTCGATTTCTCTCAAAACCTCTGGATAATCCCAGCAGAACGCATGAAGAAAAAAAAGAGAGAGCACCGAGTACCACTAACCCCACAGGTGCTTGAGATACTCGAGCGCATGAAGCCGTATTCTGGTCACAGAGAATATGTATTTCCTGGAGACCGAGACCCAAAACGCTCTATTGGCAGTCAAACAGCAAACGCCGCATTAAAGCGAATGGGATATAAGAACAAGCTTGTCGCACATGGTTTGCGTTCTATCGGTAGTACTGCGCTCAATGAAAAAGGATTTGAACCAGATCTGATTGAGTCCGCTTTGGCTCACGTTGATAAGAACGAGGTGCGGCGAGCTTACAATCGGAGTGATTTCTTAGAGCGTCGACGCGAAGTAATGGACTGGTGGAGCCAAACCATCGAGAAAGCATCAAAGAAGTCAACAGGTAAACTAAATGTTCTCTAATATAAAAGGCTTAAGGCGTGAAGTAGCCATTACAGAAACAGGGTTAAATGGACTGTTAGAGTTAGATGTATTCGATGATCCTGACGCAGACCTCTTGCCTGCATTAATTCAGTTATCATTAGATACGCCAAAACACGTAACCTCATTAGAGCATGCTTTCAGAAACAAGGAAAATATCGTCCGTCACTGGGGCAACATATGTAATATACTAACCCTCCTAGATCTTCCTACCGAGCTATTTCACCTGCATCGTCCTGTACATCCCGCCGAGCCTGAACTTGTCTTAGAGGCGTTCCTATACTGGTACTCGGTTCACGAGAAATGCTTGATTTCACAAAACTTAGCAAAAGCAATTTTCTTTCTAAGAGCATGTATTATAGAAGATAGCAGCTACGAGCAAGACGCAAACTCTAGCGCCTTTCAATGGGAGTACACTAACTATCTGTTGGACGCATTCGCAGCGCTAGTTCAGAACAATACCTTGGCAGGGGGAAAGTACCGTGAACAACAGACTAACAATGCAAGCATGCCCCGAAAATACAAGCCTGTATTGAAGCTTATTATTCAGATAATGAAAAAACATAAAGCAAATAACATGCAGCATGGTCGGCACCAACGAAACGGATGGTTCAAAGCAGAGCTAAAGAGAGAACTATCACGTGCGTTTACTGAAGAAGGGTTTGATCCGGAAGGCCAAAAAAGTGGTTCAACTATGGATGACAAAACGTTAAGTGCTTTTATCTACAATTTCGATAAGCTTTATGAATACAACGAAAAGACCAAACGATGGAAAAAAACCAAATTTAAATCCGCTTATTTTTCAGGGCTTTAACATATAATCTTATGGGCTAGCGCGGCTACCCTAATTTTTTATCCCGACTGACACGCAATTATGTCTCCTGAATTTTTTATAAATAAAAGGAGACATTATGTTACCTATCGATTCTCGCTTTATTCGCAAACCAGAAGTACTGAAACGCCTCGGCATAAGCCACGCCACACTTCACCGTCACATCAATAACGGTACATTCGTTACACCAATTTCACTTGGCGCACGTGCGGTTGGGTTCCTAGAGCACGAGGTTGATGCCATCATCATCGCCAGAATGCAGCAGCAAGATATAGTCGCTGTAGTACAAGACCTCCTAAAGAAACGCAACGGGGAGGGCTAAATATGACCTCTAGTTTGGGAAATACATCAACAGCCGTCATTCTCTACGACTACCTTGGCCAATTACCTGGTTTAGCATCGAAGTCTTTAGTAATTGGTGAACTCGTTGATTTAAAGGTCCTGCATAAGGATAAGTATGGGCAATACTTACCGACACCTGACTACAGCCACTTTTTTGTCGATCCGGATGACATCTACCTAATGCTTAATGAAGATGGAGTCCAACTAATCGCTCACCTCTATCTAAATCAGCGCCTACCTATGGATGACAACTGGATTGCACAGAAGCTATCTGCTTACGATGATCCATCGAACTACTTAAAAGAGACAATTGCTATTGAACTCCTATCAAAACGCATAGAACAGCTACAAGGTCAAAGTAGGCAGAGATTGCGTCCATCAATGTTAGGAGGCTGCAAATGTTCGACATGCTAGAAGCTATGCGATCAGCAGGCTTAGAAGTGAAGCACCTAAACCTAGACGGTGAAATCCACCGTGTCCCAACGGTATCTAAACCTAACAGTCTCAACGGCTGGTACACGGCTATCAATAATGAACTCATCGTCTTTGGCGACTGGGAGTCTAATACAAAAACGGTTTTAAGCTCAAGAGCAACCCCCTATTCACCAGAAATACAGTTTAAAATCACACGTGAAATTGAGCTAAAAAAGCAAGAAATCAGGAGAAAACAGCACAATGCAGCCATTGATGCACAACAAATCTATAAACAAAGCCTTAAAGTAGACAAGCACCCTTATCTAGACGCAAAAGGTTTAGTCCCCTACCCCAATATTTTGTGTTCTGCAGGAAAGTTAGCCATACCAGTTTTTGAACTTTCCAAAGAGCAAGCAAGGATAGGAAATCTACAACTCATTGATTATAAAGGACATAAACGATTTCTTCCGGGTGGGAGAATCAAGGGATTCTGTTATTCCTACGGATTAAGTAATGTGGACTCCTGTAGAGCCATTTACGTGTGTGAAGGTGTTGCTACAGCACTCAGCTTACATATGAATAACCGTAACATTGCAGTTGCTGCTGCATTAACTGCAAACAATTTGGATTCAGTGACTAAAACTATCGTTTCATTATTTCCTTCAACTCAAGTCATCATTGCTGGTGATGATGATTGGCTAACCGAACAAAAAACTGGGAAAAATCCGGGAAAGCATGCCGCGATTGAAGCCGCTATGAAGTACAACGTTAATGTGTCCTTCCCTCCGTTTGACGCCAGCGATAAGAAACTGGGGTTGACCGATTGGAACGATTATTATCTAACTGTTTCTGGGAGTAGAGAGCATGTCAGAACCGATTAACGTAGTTGAACTAGTTTCACAACCTCCTAGTAGCGGTATCAGTGTAAAGCCGTTTTCTTGGCAATACGGTACGGAAGGCTACAACGTCGAGTTAGATTACTTACTCGAAGGCATCCTCCCTGCTAAATCTTTTGGTGTGGTTTATGGACCCAGTGGCTCTTACAAGTCCTTTCTAGTCATGAGCTGGTGCGCTCATATTTCATCGGGGATGGATTGGGACGGAAAAAAAACCAAACGCTCGGGGGTTCTTTATGTTGTTGCAGAGGGTGGGATCGGCGCTCCACGCAGAGTAAAAGCATTCGAGAAAGCCTATCTTAACGGGCGGAAACTCGATAACTTCTTCGTCGTAAACGAGCCTGTTCATATATCAAGCATCCACTCAGAACAAATGCTTGAAGCCACTATCGAAGATATTGAAAAAAAATGTTCCACTAAAATCGAGCTGGTGGTATTCGACACCTTGGCTCGCTGCTTCAATGGTGCTGATGAAAATAGCACTAAAGACATGAACTACTTTGTGGCGGGTTGTGACACTCTCAAAGCAAACAAAGGGGTTACGGTGTTGGTAGTTCATCACAGTGGTAAAAATGAAGCGAATGCAGCACGTGGTAGCTCAGCACTCAGGGCTGCTTGTGATTTTGAATACAAAGTCACGAGACCAGATAGCTCAAGTGAAGGGGAACCCACCTTAATACTAAAATGTGAAAAAATGAAGGATGACGAACCCCTTCCAGAACGCGCATATAGTCTTAAGCCACAACATGTATTTACCCAAGAGTCAGGCAAATCCGTCTATTCATTGGTAGTGGTGCCAGAGCAGTTTGCTCCGCCACCGAATGTAGATACGTCCAGCGAGATAAAATCCAAAACTCAAACTGCTATTTGGCAATCCATTCGTTCAAGACAGTGCAAGAGCGAGTGCACAACAAAAGATTTGATTCGGGATGATCTCAAGGTCATGGGCATGAAAGTATCTAATTTTTCGAGAGATTTACAATTACTGGTTGAGAACGAACACATAAGAGAGGTCGATGGCCAGTACGTGTGTGTTTCACATCGCTGAGGCAGCTCTTCATCAGGGTTTTCCCTAGGCAAAACCTGATGAAGAGCCATACTCGCGTAAATTTCATGACGAGTGCTTTTTTACGCACTCATTAAGTCCTTGGAACTAAAAGGGAAGATGAATCTATGGCCGATTGGGAAATGCATAGACAAGAATATAAGGTGGCTTTCCAGGAGAGTGGAATTAACCTAAAAGCATGGTGTTCAGCACAAGGAATAAACTATCAAAATGCACGTAAGCACATCAAGGCTAGACAGGTGCAAGCAGGCTGCCCTGCAACTACAAAAACGAAACGGCAAAATGTGATCGAACCACAACCACAAAAAGCGAACCGACGTTCATTTAAAAAAGGCAACCAAAGAGCTCGAAAGCATGGGGCTTATGCTGAACTCCTGGTTGAGGATGACCTCAGAATAGCTCTAGAAGCCAAATCGATTGATGAAGAACTATTGGTTAGTAGAACACGGCTAGTATCCATAATTAAATCAAGAAATCAGCTCGAAGAGACGCTAGAGGACATCGATTCTCATGAGCTTAGGGTTCAGTATGCAGAGATACTACTCAAACTAGTAGATGCCGAAGATCGTACTATTGCGAGGATTGAGTCATTACACTCTACAAGATCAAAACTATCTCGTGATAAGGTCAGTTTATTAAAAGATGAAGCTCAAACAGAGCTAACTCATATCTCTATAGAACAGCGCAAAGCACTTTCCAACATGGACAACAAAGTTACCTATCATATTGAATGGTAGGTGACATATCGGAAAGCAACCGGGTCTCTTCATCAAGATTTCCCTAGGCAAAGCCTTGATGAAGAGCAGTTCCAGACATGAGCTTATACTTGTAATGGAGTTTCCATTTGTACATACCAAGTCAGCTTGAATACCACCCGTCAGCCATTGCCTCAGCTTGTTCGAGAACCAGCTTAATCGCCTCTTCAGCCGCATCTGGTGGATATTTCCATCGACGCAGTAGACGACGTACAAGGTTGCGCATCCGTGCACGCACACTCTCACGTTTCTGCCAATCTACAGTAGCGGACTTACGCAGTTGGTGAGTGAGTTCAATGGCTAGTTGGCGTAGGTTATCGTCGCCTAGGGTTCGCACAGAGGCTTCATTGGTGACTAGTGCACGGTAAAACGCAATTTCATCAGTAGACAGGTTGAGCTTATCCATCATTTCAGCGTCGGCTTGCATCTCTTTCGCCCACTGGATTAGCTCTTCAATTACCTGTGCGGTTTCGATACTACGGTTATGGTATTTACGCAAAGACTCTAAAATTCGATCGGAGTATTTCTTCTCTTGCACCACATCATTTTTCATACGAGCTTTGACTTCATCACGCAGCAGCTTCTCAAGCAGCTCAACGGCGAGGTTCTTCTCTTTCATGTTCTTAACGTCTTCTAAGAACTCTTCAGAGAGCAAGCCAATATTGGGTTTATCTAAGCCAACGGTTTTGAAGATGTCATCGACTCCATCTGCCACAATTGCATTGTTTAGGATTTGGCGCAAAGCAGAATTACGCAATTCATCACTGCGCTTTTTATCAACTGTCGAGTGTTTTAAGAAAGCAGTCTTTATCGCTCCATAAAACGCAATTTCGCTCTTATAGCCGTCCACTTCATCCAAGGTATTACACAGAGAGAAGGCTTTCATAAGCGCTGCCATGACATCAAGAAAACGGCGTTTTCCATCACGAACTTCTTCGCCTTTGCTGTTGCGGTGTGAGAGACCAGATATATGATTCACGGCTCCCGGAAGAAGTTGCAGTGGTTTGGTTTCAAAATCTGGACGATAGTTTAATACTTCACCATCAACGGGAGTCGCAAACATTCCGCGAATCACGTCTATTTTTTCCATGAAGACAGCTAAAGCTTCAGCGGTGTCGACTGTAGGCTGACCTTTCCCTTGACTGTTGGTATAGGTCTTAAGTGCGTTTTTAAGCTCATTGGCAATACCAATATAGTCAACAACCAAACCTCCGGGCTTATCTTTAAACACACGATTCACACGCGCTATCGCCTGCATCAGATTATGGCCTTTCATTGGCTTGTCGATATACATGGTATGACAACAAGGCGCATCAAAACCTGTTAGCCACATATCACGGACAATTACCAATTGCAGTTCATCACTGGCGTCTTTATAGCGTTTCTCGAACAGCTTCTTGGTCTTCTTATCATGAATATGAGGCTGCATTTTGGCTTTGTCGGCGGCACTGCCTGTCATGACAATTTTAATTGCACCTTTGTTTGGATCTTCGCTATGCCATTCGGGTTTGATAGACACAATGGCGTCGTATAAATCCACACAAATCTCGCGACTCATGGCAACAATCATTGCCTTACCCGGAAAGGTTTCACAGCGAGTGGTAAAGTGCTCAACCAGATCTTGGGCAACCTGCTGGATTCTTGGCTCCGCACCAACGAGTTTTTCGAGAGCTGACCACTGTGATTTTATTTTCTCGCGACTTTCCGTTTCTTCGTCTTCGCCAATTTCCTCTTCGACCTGATCGTTAAGCGCTTCGATTTCATCTTGATTAATATCGAGCTTGGCTAAGCGGGATTCGTAGTAAATCGGCACTGTCGCGCCGTCATCGACCGCGTCTTGAATATCGTAGATAGAAACATAATCACCGAAGACACCGCGAGTATCTTTGTCATCTAGTGATATCGGTGTACCCGTAAAACCAATAAAGGCCGCATTTGGTAGCGCGTCACGCATATACTTTGAGTAACCATAGACATAACGCTGATCAATCACATTGCCATTATCGTCTTTGACATCAACAAGACGAGCTTTATTGCCATACTGACTGCGGTGGGCTTCATCTGACACCACCACGATATTCGAGCGCTCAGAAAGAACCGGATGTGCCATTTCTTCGTCGAGTAAAGCAAACTTCTGTACGGTTGTGAAGATGATGCCACCGGACTGACGATTAAGAAGTAAATCGCGTAATGAATCACGATCTTCAGCCTGCTGAGGGATTTGCTTCAACGTTTCTTGCGCCATGGTGAAGGTATTGAATAGCTGGCCGTCTAGGTCATTACGGTCGGTAACCACTACTAAGGTTGGGTTATTCATTTCTGGTTGTTGCAGCAATTTACTTGCGTAACAGACCATCGAAATGCTTTTTCCACTTCCCTGAGTATGCCAAACCACGCCCGCTTTTTTACTTCCGGGCACCACGGTATTGGCGTAATTTGCCCGTGGCTCAGTAATTTGGTCGGACGTTGTGGCAGCCGTGACGGTTGCCTTAACAGCAGCTCGGACGGCATGGAATTGGTGATAACCTGCGATTTTTTTGATGATCTTGTCGCCATCATTTTCGAACAACACAAAGTAACGAATGTAATCGAGCAACAGTTCAGGCTTAAAGAAGCCACGCACCATGGTCTCTAGTTGGAATTCGAGTAACGGCTTATCGCCTTCGTCCTCGATGGTTTTCCATGGCAAAAAGCGCTCTTTATTAGCCGTTAACGAGCCGACTCGCGCCGTCCAGCCATCAGAAATGACCAGCGCTTCATTGAACACAAAGAGATCAGCGATTTCTTCTTTGTACGTTTGGATTTGATTGTAAGCATTCCAAATATCGGCATGATCATCAGCGGGGTTTTTCAGCTCTATCACTGCCAAAGGCAAGCCATTGATAAAGACAATTACATCTGGTCTACGATTGACTTTGGTGCCCGTGATGGTGAACTGATTGACCACTAAGAATTCGTTATTCTCATGGTTCTCAAAATCAATTAATCGAACATGGGTATGCTTGGTTACCCATTGTTCATGCTCCATCACAGAGTATTCAACGGGCACACCCTCGATTAAATATTGGTGAAATAGTTTGTTGTTTTTAATCAGTACAGGCGTTTGCGGCGTGGCAACGATTTTCGCTACTTCAATTAAGGTGTCACAAGGTACATTAGGGTTTAAGGTTTCCAATGCCGACACTAAACGCGCCTGTAGCGTGACTTGCTGATAGTTTTCACGTTCAGGCGTATCACCATCTGGTGCGATGTCATAGCCATTTTGGTATTGGTAGCCTAGCTCTTTAAACCAATCGAGGCATTGTTGTTCTAGTTGGTCTTCAGTAATCATTAAGCCTTTATCCTTATTATTTATTCCATGCGCTCTTAATCAACCGTCCAGTTTGGTTATAAATGCCAACTTGCTCAATGTAATGGTGGAAATCCCTATTTTCAGAGACGATTCGGTTTGCAGATTGCCAATCCACGTTGACTCTCTCTTGAGCTGGAATGAGTATTTGGCTATCAAACAAAGATTCAGTATCCAGAATCAGAACGCCAATCCCGTGCAAGCTCGACAACATTTGCAGCTCACCTTCAACGTCGCTATTTAAGCCCGTGGCAACAAGATAGCCGAAATTGGCCCAACTCGAATTCGATACGGCTTGGAAAAAGTATTTTCGTACATTGCTTTTGGTAAGATGTTTCTTCACTTCAAAAGACCAAAGTCGAACCGAGCTGTGATTCCCACTACGCACACAGCTTCTCACAATTTCATCCCAACCTTGGTCGAGCGGCTCTAACGCCACCACATCAGGATGTAACCAGTGATTGCCACCGTTTCCATGAGAGTTTTTAGATTTACGCTCGTCAATGCGCTGACAGTAAAGACCCAGATCCTTACTGAGGTACTCAATCAACATTGGGTAGAGATCGTTCTCGCTTAAGCTTTGCGGCACCAGAGGCGTATCGATGTCTGATTCAACTGCATCGCTAAGATCATCTTCCTGATGAGCAGATGTAGGCTTCTGCTCCCAGTAATAAACCCGAGGTCTTGGTTTGTCACGAGTGGCGACATTAGGACAAACGATTTTCGCTCTTTCAGTACGTTCCCCACCAATTTCTGCCGCGAGCTGGGCGATAAGCTTTTCTTCGGTGTTGTATCGCGGGTTTGCTTGCTTCTCAGCGATTTCTTCTGGATATCGAAGCACAAATTCTTTGGCTAAATCCCGAGCAGTAAACTTCTTGTCGGGGTTCGCCTTGAGCGTTTCGATAATCATTTCTACTCGGGTTGCCATTATTCGACCTCTGCTAATTCTTGAGCTTGTCCTAACTCGATTTCGCCGGAAAGCAATTTAGGAAGTAGCGTGTCACGCATAGCTGCAAGCTGTACATTTTGATTAAGAAGAGAGCCTTTTTGCTTAACTAAATTACCCACAACATCGTTAAATTTATTCAGTAGCTCACTTGATGGAAGTGCAAATTCATACGAGTTGAAGTCGCCTTTTTTGAAGAATGCTCTCGCGCTGCCAGACGCTAACCCCATATTAAGTTTCACCAATCCATCCACCATATATTTGGTGTAGAAACGCAAGCTTTCATCTTTAGGTCTAAAACACCACATGTTCTGATTACGCAACGCTGGCAGTTGATGAGGATAGATCATAGCTGTTTTGCCAATACTCGCTGCAACCATTACAACGTGATAATCATACGCTTCACAGAGATACTTTTTATGACTTTCAAGGAACTCATCAGGAAGGTAAACATCGTCACCTAACCGCTCGACCGAGTTGGATGAATCAAAGTTTTTAGTTCTGAGTACGAACGTACCTTCTTTTACGTAGTCTGGACTCTTGAATGCAAATCCATTCAATAAATCGATGACCTTAGATAGCTTAGTTACTTCCCACCCATCAGGAATCAAACCCAACTCAGACTCAACGAGCTTTTCTGGGAATAGCGAGGCAGTCGCTTCATCCATTCCCTTTGGTTGTTCGCCATTCATCTTGGCTTTTACGGGGTCGAAATCGACAAACCATGACTTGAAGATAGCCTGTGCCATTTGTTCTAGGGTTTGGTTGGTTTGTGTATTGAGCGCTATCTTGTCATCAAGGTCACCTAACTGCTTGGAAATAGCTTTCTCTCTGTCGATACCTAGTTCGTTTACCAATAATGAGCTTAAATGATTGCGATTTAGTGTAGGAACACCAGAGCCAACATTAAATTTTGTAAAATCAATACTACGCATTAAATAATAAATATAACGAGGATCATGTCCTTTGAAGTCTTTGACCCAAAGAGTAGTATTCAAAGGCCAAAATGGTTCCTGAATGTATTGACCGCCACCAATACTTCCGCTTCGGCCAATTACTACTCCGGGAGCATCGACTTTGGCTGTATTGTGGTATCCCCCAATACCTGTAGAAGCGATAACAGGAACTGTACCCTCAGCTCTATCTCCCTTAGGAAGATCAAACCCTCTTTGTAAGGTAATAAACTCATTCAGTGGTGTTTTTTCAAAGCTCATAACCTAACCCCGCTAGGTTCTTCTTGATCTCAGCTTCTAGCGTTGCGGATTCTGCAAATTGCTCACTCAACTTAGCCGTTAGCGCTGCCATCTTCTCACCAAATGGAACACCATCGTCTAGCTCTTCAGCAGCGCCAACATAACGTCCCGGAGTGAGCACAAAATCGTGTTTCTTAATCTCTTCCAAAGTTGCTGATTTGCAGAAGCCTGCTTGGTCTTCATAAGCGATACCATTTACTTCCGCGCCAGTTTTCCATGCATGGTAAAGGTCTGCGACTTTCTGAATGTCATCACGAGTGAAATCACGCAGAACGCGGTCTTTCATATAGCCAAGGTTGCGCGCATCAATAAATAACACTTCACCTTTGCGATCACGCAGCTTACGACCTGATTTATCGGTACGAGCTTTTTTGTTTTTGGTTAAGAACCAGATACAGGCCGGAATCTGCGTGTTGGTAAACAGTTGTCCCGGAAGCGCAACCATACACTCCACTAAATCGTTCTCGACCAGCGCAGCACGAATTTCGCCTTCGTTGTTAGTGGTCGAACTCATCGAACCATTGGCAAGTAACAAGGCTTGTGAGCCATCAGGTGCAAGGTGGTAAAGCATATGCTGCATCCAAGCAAAGTTAGCGTTACCTGAAGGAGGTGTGCCGTATACCCAGCGTGGATCATTATCATCGACACCTGTATTCCACTCTTTCATGTTGAAAGGTGGGTTAGCCATGATGAAGTCAGCTCGTAAATCAGGGTGTTGGTCGTTGGTATAGGTGCTGGCAGGCTCCTTACCAAAGTCATAATCCAATCCACGGATTGCCATGTTCATCGCAGCAAGCTGCCATGTGGTGTAGTTGTATTCCTGACCGTAAATCGAGATTCGTTGCTTTTGCGTTAACGGGTCAATCTCTTTTTGGTTCGCGCGGCGCTCAATAAATCTCTCTGATTGTACAAAGAAACCACCGGAACCCATCGCTGGGTCATACACACGGCCTTCAAACGGTTCAATCATCTCAACAATCAGCGAAACGATTGATGCTGGCGTGTAGAACTGACCGCCTTTCTTACCTTCAGCAAGCGCAAACTGGCCTAAGAAGTATTCGTAAATATGACCAAGAATATCTTTGCTATTAAGCGATTTATGATTGAATGGGATGGTCGCAATTAGGTTAATCAGTTCATTCAGTTTTGCCTGATCAATTTTTAGCGATGCGTAGTGCTTGTTGAGGACACCTTTGAGCTTCTGGTTGTCGCGCTCAATCCCCTCCAATGCATTATCAATCAGGTGACCAACAGACGTAATTTTCTTCGTCTTACCATCAATAACCAAATCGGCACCGCCAATGACCATCGGGCCATTGCCTTGCAGGAACTTCCAACGAGATTCAGTAGGCAACCAAAACACGTTTTTCTCTTTGTAGTAATCGCGCTGTTCCAGCTCAATCGCGATTTCTTGTTCAAGCTCTTCAGCCGTGTAACCCTCAGGATCGAAGAAATACTCGTGGTCAGGGTTAGCAAAGTCTTGTTTTAGTTCTTCTTGGCGCAACATGAAGGCGTCAGACACGTATTTAACGAAAATTAAGCCAAGCACCGCATGTTTGTATTGAGAGGCATCGAGTGACGCACGGAGTTTGTCTGCGGCTGTCCAGAGCTTGCTTTCCAGCTCTTTGAGGAATAGTTGTTCTTGTTCGTTCATTACGGGTTTCTTGAGTTCGAAAAGTTGGCCTTATGATACCAGTAACTACGCAAATTTCCTTGAGTTCTTCCTTACTTAACAGTGATTTTTATGAAGTAAGGAGCACATTATGGCTGCTTGGAATAAAGGTAAAAGAGTTGGGCAGAAGAAAGCGTTTAAATTGGAAGACATTTGACGAATTCGAATTCGGTTGGAGCTTGAAGAACGACTGTTCGAGTTAGCGCTTTTCAACCTTGCCATAGATAGCAAACTCAGAGCGTGTGACTTGCGTAACCTAAAGGTACAAGACGTAAGCCACAGTGGCTGCGTGATGTCACGAGCTATTGTGAAGCAACAGAAAACCCATCAAGAAGTGCACTTCGAGATCACGCCTAAGACCCAACAAACCTTGTCTCAATGGATTATCCTTAATGGTCTGACACAAACCGACTACGTCTTCCCAAGTCCACGCCGTGAAGGGCAACCAATCTCTTACCATTACTACACGACTATGGTTAACAGATGGGTAACGGATATCGGTTTAGATAAATCTCAGTACGGCACACATTCGCTACGTCGCACCAAGGATTCTTTGATCTACTCCAAAACCAAGAACTTACGTGCTATCCAGTTACTTCTTGGACATGCTAAGTTAGAAAGTACTATTGAATACCTTGGTGTTGAGATTGAAGATGCGCTAAGGATTTCGGAGAGTTGTGAGACTTAAGGAGTCACTATGCAATGCCCTGAACATGAGAACCACTTAGTCGGGATTGGATTGGACAATAAATGCCTTGAGCCAAACGAATATTACTTCACCAATTAATTCAGGAAAGTATGGAAACCTCGATTAACGAAACTTTGGCAAAAGGCTTGGCTACTAAGATTATCAGAGAGTTCCACACTCATAAAATTGAGCCTTTGGGGATAGACCATTTTCCAAGAAGAAAGAAAATCCGAGAGGCTATCAAGTTCTTTAAGAAAGATCCTACTCACCTAGTCGTGTCTGAAAACAGGTCAGAAACCTCTAAGTGGGAGTTGCTGTACGGAGGTTGGGCTCCGATATCTAGAGCAACGTTATCTATCGATAAAAATGACGAAAATATGGAATACGACAAATTGGGCTTCGATATGGATCTGGATTTGCCTTCAGGTATCTATCGTCGATGCATCTTTTTTTCTCTTTCCAAGCATGGTCTTGAACGTTTAATCCTTAGGAAGAAACCGACCATCAAACATTACGTTAACGCTAGTCGATACTTAAACACGATAGTCGTGCCAATCATTCAACAGTGTCTAGCTTTCATATCTGATTCAGATAGAAAGTCGAACCAATTAGTTGCTCACGCAGACGGCTTCGTTTTTTTGATTGAGTTATCGATCGGCGTAAATAGACATATGCAGCCATCAATGTCATTCCACACTATCACGGTAATGCCTGACAGTTATGATGGTGCGGTAAAACTAATAGAGGAAAACCCTAGATACGGACTCAAGCCTATTAAAAATTATTCTTCATTTATCAACAACTTCGTTGTTGGTGATGTCGGACGAAAGCTACTTATAGACGGTGTAATGAAGTAATTCCCTAGTAAAATCGCGGCTCACTTCTGCATATCGGGACAGAACTAATTAGACTATTTATACTAAGTTGCTCTTATCCCAGAAATAGCGAAGCTCCATCACACCATACAAGCCTACATCATACAGTAATTGGGTCATCAAACTCCGCTGCTTAGATTCAGGAAAAATAGTAGTGCTCGTATCTATAACCTGCCGTTTTCAACTAAGAAATCTCTGTATTTTCCACTACAGCCTCTGGCGGTATTAGCTAATTTCAAGATCTCTAACGGTGGGGAAGTATAATTATCTTGTCTTCCAGACTGTTCGTAATACACCATATCAGCGAAAATCAGCATCTGCCTTGCTAGTACCCATCGACTGTGTAAATAAGCACTACTAGCATCGACTAGATCGTAGTCATCAGAAAAATTCTCATCTAAGGCACCTAGTGAACTAGGCCCTTCCTGCAAAATTCTACGTGGGAGATTCAATATTTCACCTTTTGCAGAAATCAAGTATAACCGTGAGTCGACTTGTACTTTTTCCCCCGCTCTCGGACTCGAGTTAAACGCCCAAGCCTGAGTTACCTTGGAAGAGGTTCTGTCGTTACGTAGCACATTCATTGCCAGACCACCACCAAGTGAGTAACCAGTAACGACCAACTTCGTTCCTTTGTATTTATCAGCAATTTTTAAGGTGTAGTCTTGAGCTGGTTTGTACTGTTTGGGAGCAGGATGTAAGTTGTGTCCACTATAATCCTTCCAAAATTGATCGGTGCCACGAAATGCTACGACCACTTCCTTAAGCTGAGTCCTATTGGACTCTTCGTACACCCTAAAAGCGGTAGCTTGAAAGCCAGAGCTTTCATCAACTGAGGAGTCAATTTCTATGTAAGAAGGTAAGTTAAAATGTTTATCTTCACTTTTTTCCTCCTTTTGCAGAACTACTGCTCCTAATAACGCATAAATATATCCTTCATAGGCGAGCCTTAACCGTTTATCTTTGTCAGCATTTATAGTGTTAGATTTCTGATAGTCTGGTGATGTTAAGTCCAAATAACGCGCGTTACACCATACATATCCTTCCTCTTTTCCCCAGTTAGTTGGAAACAAACTACAACTGGTCACAGACAATGCTACTGCAATAGTTACCAATGTCTTCAACATCTGCACTCACTCCGTTTAATATGAGCCAATCTAAAAGGTTAGGAGAAGCAACGTTGACCTGATATGCACCTTGTCACAAAAAACATGGTAGCCTGTACCTATATTGGGCATTTTAGAACATTGACCCTAACGAGCTTCTGTCTCTCTTCTAATTGACCACTCCTATTAGATATCCGTACTATGAAATCATAATCAACATTACGTATTGGTAGTCGCAAATGGAACCGTCAAAACAGTTAAATTGGGTTAAAGGCTTAAAGACAGCGTACCAGTGCCTTGGTGCTACTCAACGTGATCAATATTCTTGGGTCGCTCAAACCGATGAAACCTATGTGTTTTCTGCGGAAACAGACCATATAGATCCTGAAAACAACAAATACAGCCACAAGGCAGGGACGTTTTTCAAAAGAGTTCCAGCAATGACCAAAGAACTTGGCCATGAACCTCTAAGTGTCAGCCATTCCAAAGAATTATTTGAAGCTGTAACTGATGCAATGTCTCGGTCTATCGAATGCTATGTGATACTGGTAAAAGGCACTAAATTTGGAACTACCAAAGGAGGTGTTAAAGCTGGTTATGACAGCCACTTGTGGATAGTGAAGGAACTCAATGGATCGGTTGAGAAAGGCTATCAGTTCAAGCTCTGTCGAACACGGTGAGCTAAAACTCGCTTTTGTCCATTAGCTAAACACTCGTTTAGAAGTGCAAAGGCGTGTTTATCGACATGCCCTACATAGCAACAGTCTTTTTGTATGATTTTTACTCATGCATCAATATTCAACAAGTAATTCGGAAACTTGGATATTCAGCGTATTTCCTTTTTACCCAAACCGTTACCCAAACAGAAAAATAAGATCAAGAAAGCCATTTTATTACAAAAACTTAAAGCTTCAATTCAAACCCCGCCAGCCCACCAAACGTTTGGAAAGGCGCTAACTCTTTGGAGTTAGCGCCTTTTTTGTTCAAACTGTTCTATTCCCATTCATTGATCAGCAAACGGCTTTTTAGGCCCCTGACTTGGAACCCCATTGCTTCAAACACTTCTTCGCAATCTTCAGTGTGGCGAGAGATGTTGGGAAGTGAGAACGCAGCTTGTGTGAAAAATCGTTGTTTATACTCTGGCTCACTCAACCACGCCAGTTTCCACCACTCAACAATACGCTGTTTCGAACTCGTTAGCTTTCTAGAAGAAGGGACTCGGCTACTCTTTTGCAGATTTTCTTTTTGAGTCGTTGGCAATAAGTTCCAATAGTCATTGTTTGGCCAGTAGGTGAAGGGCAAACAGTGATCGACATGGATGTTTTTGCTGAGTTTTGCTCCACTCCAAACACTGTGTAAGTGATGATCGTTTGCCAATAAGCTATCGATACGCTGCCTAATAGGACGAGTATCATGCTCTCTATCTATCCAAGCGAGGCTGTTGTGATAGGTTTGAAGTGACAGGTTTCTTTGCTGATTGAGCACATAACTCTGCATCTCAAGCACCCACTGATTGACAACCAGTGGCTCAATCCATGAGTGATACAATCGCATGCACTCCCAAAGACTTTCATCAAGCACGAACTCACCAAAACTGGACAGAAATGCCATATCCAGTTGCACCGTAGGCTGCATTCTTTTCGCTTTGCGAGAAACCGTAAAGACTCGATTCTCTTTGCTACCGATATAAGTAAACTTGACCGGATTTTGAGTAATGGTACTGATAGCATCGCGCAGTGTACGTTGCAGCGCTTGAGCCTCCTCAGCAAAAAACAGACTGCCAATAGACAGATCTTCTGGTGCTAAATGACTCATCTGCCCCCAGCCATCAGGCTTGATAAAGCTCAACCCCCGCGACGGATTGGAGTTTTGCTGAATCTGCTCTTTATCTATCAAACGTTTGAATTGCCTAACCCAATACAACCCCACAAGACCAAGTGGTATCGCGACTCGAGCATCACTTCTGTCTATCACCGCGCCTGGGTGCGCATCCGCGATCCGCAACAAAGTCCTTAACAGTGCTAATTTGTAGGTCGCCGATTTACGATCATTCACGATGATATGTCGGATTTTATTGAGATCCCCGGAGCCATCATCAGGCAAGCTCATGACCATTGTCTGCCAACTGACCCCATCCCTTTTTAGGCTATCGTCACTCTGAGAGATATGGTTGACCAGCAACGCGCTATTTTTAGCCAGTTGCTGAATTTCTTCAACCGATACAGGATACGCCTGTCGGCCATCTTCAAACTCTCCATGGCGCAAGGTGATGATAAGACGCCCATTAGTTTTGAGTAGATTAGATAGTTTTCGAAAAGCCCGTTGACGTGAACTTGGGGGAATGTGCATCCAAACAGCGCTGACAAGAATAACATCGAATCTGAGCCCAAGTGAGACAACCCGATTGAGTGACGGGAGCGTATCATTAAGCCAACTCACTCTGTCTTTGGTGTTTTCTCGGCCCAAATGACGCATAGCTTCGGCGGGCTCTACCGCAAAAACCTCGCAGCCTTGCTCAGCCATCCACTTTGCATCTCTGCCCGAGCCAGCGCCGATATCGAGAACTCTATCCCCTTTCATCGGCCAATGCGCCTTCCAACTGTCATGAGCGGATGGAAAGTCCAATTGATTGTACTGTTCGGCTAAGCGTGTAGCGTGACAGTGGTAGATGGAAGAAGAGTCGGACATAAGAGTCTCAGCACAAGATGAAAATCAATCGGTTAGATATGCAATTGGACGATAACAAATATAGCAGTAGTTTTCAGCCAAATATCACTAAGCCTATGATAGAGCGCAAATAAGTGCTCAACTCCACTTATTTTCCTTGCCCCACCAATTACACCTCAAACCTTTAGACTCCAAAACGAAAACCAGTATCAAAATCGACAAAATAAGTAAAATTTGCAGAAAAATGGCGAAATAGTTATACTTGCGTCACAAAATTTCATTTGAACTCAAATTATTGGAGGGCGCTTTTAGTGTTTTTCTTGTTAGAGAACAACACAGAATAAAAACGTTTACTTTGTATTTATGGAAAATGCATTAAAAAAATATAGTATCGAAACGACTGATTATCAGGTTGGCCAAGACAACGTGCAGAAGTGGGGTTTCGATATCCACAATCCAGTGTTTGGGATTAGTGCTGGTCTTGTGATTCTTTGTCTTCTTTCTCTTCTTGTTGTCGATCCCGCTACCGCTCGCGACGCGCTAAACGGGCTCCGAAATAGCATCATCGCTGACTTTGACCTCTTCTTCATGTGGTCGACAAACTTTTTCATTCTTTTTGCGATTGGCTTGCTGCTATCTCCGCTGGGGAAAATTCGTATTGGTGGTAAAGAGGCCAAAGCGGAGCACTCGACCCTCTCATGGCTGTCTATGCTGTTTGCCGCTGGTATGGGTATTGGCCTGCTGTTTTGGAGTGTCGCCGAACCGACCGCCTACTTTACTGACTGGTGGGGTATGCCTCTTAATGCCGAACCTTATAGTGCAGAGGCCAAGTCCTTGGCCATGGGTGCGACCATGTTCCATTGGGGTATCCACGGCTGGGCGATTTATGCCATTGTTGCTCTATCTCTTGCGTTCTTTGCCTTTAATAAGGGTTTGCCGCTTTCGCTGCGTTCAGCGTTTTATCCTCTGTTTGGTGACCGTGCCTGGGGATGGCTTGGCCACGTGATTGATATTTTGGCGGTGCTATCGACCTTATTTGGTTTGGCCACCTCACTTGGCCTAGGTGCTCAACAAGCCACCAGCGGGATCAACCACGTGTTTGGTCTAGACGGCGGCATCGGTATGCAGATGGTGGTTATTACTTTTGTTACCTTGATTGCCGTACTGTCGGTGATCCGTGGTATTGATGGTGGCGTTAAGCTCCTGAGTAACGTCAACATGGTGATTGCATTTGCGCTGCTGGCGTTTGTCATTCTGATCAATTTCGACATCGCGTTTACCTCTATTTGGGATAGCACGCTGGCCTATGTGCAAAACATTTTGCCTCTGAGTAACCCTCATGGCCGTGAAGATACGGCGTGGATGCATGGCTGGACAGTGTTCTACTGGGCTTGGTGGGTCTCTTGGTCGCCATTTGTTGGTATGTTCATCGCGCGTGTTTCCAAAGGTCGCACCGTACGAGAGTTTATTTTTGCGGTGATTGTGATTCCAACAGTCGTTACCCTGATTTGGATGTCTGTGTTCGGTGGTATCGCCCTTGATCAAGTGGTAAACAAAGTAGGCGAGCTCGGCGCCAATGGCCTGACCGACATCTCGCTCACGCTATTCCACGTTTACGATGCGCTGCCGTACAGCTCAATTATTTCAGTACTGTCTATTGGTTTGATTTTGGTGTTTTTCATCACCTCATCGGATTCAGGTTCACTGGTCATCGACAGTATTACCGCTGGCGGTAAGATTGATGCGCCCGTACCACAACGTATTTTCTGGGCATGTATCGAGGGCTCTATCGCCGCAGTAATGCTGTGGATTGGTGGTAAAGAAGCACTGCAAGCATTGCAGTCGGGTGTGGTCGCCACAGGTCTACCGTTTACCTTAGTGCTACTGGTGATGTGTGTGAGCTTGATTAAAGGTCTGCGCTCAGAGCTGCCAGCCTATCAAAGCACGACAAGCCAAAGCGTTGCGACTAGTTAGCCATTGAAAGTAATCCATATAATGAGCGCCCTGTGCGCTCATTTTTTTGTCTGCTCGTCTGCACTGCCGATCCTCGCAAAAACTGATGCGTATACTATGGTTACAGTTTCAGTTAAGGAGCAAAGATGACTCAGCGAAATCCTATTCAAGTGGTAGCACTTGACCATGTCGTGGTTCGCACCACTCAACTTGACGCCATGCTGCATTTCTATCGCGATATTCTTGGCTGCCCTATTGAGCGTGAAAAAGAAGACATTGGCTTGGTTCAATGCCGCGCAGGCAGCGCGTTGATTGATATTGTTCCGGTAGACAGTGAATTGGGCAAACTTGGTGGTAAAGCGCCCCAACAGGATGGGCGCAATGTCGATCATTTCTGTTTGCAGATTGAAGACTTTGACGAACACGAGCTGCTTGATTACCTCAAGCAACATAATGTGACCACTTCAGAGTTTGCCAAACGTTACGGCGCGCAAGGCTTTGGTCGCTCTGTCTACTTAGAAGACCCCGAAGGCAACGTGGTCGAACTCAAACCACACGTCAGATTCGAGCGCTAGGCTTTCACCTATCTGTAAATCTCAAGGCAAATTGGGCAGGCAACGGCCACTATCAAACACCAAGGTTGCCTGTGGTGTGCGCCAAATGATCAACACAACAGTTTAGCTAACGGGCTATTTGGATTTCGCTAACTCGCCGTGTTTATTGGCGACTTTATCGCAGATGTAGCCACCGATAGGAATCGCTGACGTTGCTGCCGGTGATGGTGCATTGCACACGTGGAGGCTACGCCGGCTTTGAGCAAATAAAAAGTCATGCACTAAGGTGCCATCACGCAACACCGCCTGAGCGCGGATACCGGCAGGATAAGGTTGTAAGTCTTCAAGCTTTATCATTGGGCAATACTTGTTGACCCGCTTTAAATACCCAGCTTTCCACCAAGAGTCTTTCGTCTCGCTCAATCCAGTTTTAAAGTGCTTAGCGGTCACTTTCCAAAAACCACTAAATGTTAGCATCTCCCACACGTCGCGCCAGTTAAGGTTCAGCCGCCCATAGCCTTCTCGCTTAAACCCTTGCACCGCATTCGGGCCGACCGTTACCGAACCATCGATCATCTTGGTTAAATGCACACCCAAAAAAGGTAAATCCGGGTCTGGGATGGGATAGATGAGGTGATTAACAATCTGATTGTACTTACTGGGCAAGCGATAGTACTCACCGCGGTAAGGAATGATTTGAAAATTACACTCGAGCCCCATCATCTTGACCATGCGATCGGCCATCAACCCAGAGCAGGTGATCAGAAACCGCGACCGATAGCGCCTGACACCCTGCGCTCCATTGACAGTCACCTCTACCCAATCGCGCCGTTCAGTTATCGCCGTCACTTGACAAGATAGCGCCAGCTCACCGCCTGCCGTTTGGTATTCTTGCGCCATTGCTTGGGTCACTTGACGGTAGTCTACGATACTGGTGGTCGACACAAACAGCGCACCAAGCCCCACCACATTCGGCTCACGCTGCTTAAGCTGGTTTTGGTCTAACCGCTCGACCTCTAGACCATTGGCCTTACAGCGCTGATATAGTGCCTCCATCCGCTCGAGCTCTAAAGGTGTGGTGGCGACCAGCAACTTGCCACAGTTATCCAGCGCAATATTATGCTGCTGACAAAACGCCATCGTCGCCTGGGCGCCCTGTCGGCAAAACTCGGCTTTTAGGCTGCCGGGCGCATAATAAACCCCGGCATGAATAACGCCACTGTTATGTCCGGTTTGATGAGCCGCAAGCTGAGGCTCTTTTTCAACCACCAATACGGATGCCTGCGGCTGACGCACTTTAAGTTGCCATGCCGTGGAGATCCCGACAATTCCCCCACCCACGATGATGTAATCGTACATATTGTTCAACTTAGCGCTCCTTATTGCCGTTCTCAGCCAGTTCCTTGGTTCAAACCCTATGTTAGTCTTGCCTATAAGCGATTGAAAGTTTTGGATATAGAGAAAAAGTTGTCAATTTGATGGTGCAGAAATGCAATTAATCGTCGAAAGTTTACGAAACATAGTTAAAATAGCCGGCCTAGATTTTTAAACCTACTTGTTTGGTCGAGGATCCTACATTGAACACGCAACACCTTTTTGCCCACAACAGCCTAGATATTGAACAAGCTAAGCAGATTTTAGCCGATGGTGAGTTGGTGGCGATCCCGACCGAAACGGTTTACGGCCTCGCCGCCGATGCCTCAAACCCTGAAGCAGTGAAGAAGATCTTTGCCGCCAAAGGTCGTCCGGCCAATCATCCCTTGATTGTGCATATTGGTGATGTGGCTCAATTGAGTGATTGGGCGATAGATATCCCTGCCGAGGCGTATACTATCGCTGAAGCTTATTGGCCGGGCCCGGTGACATTGCTGCTCAACAAAGCGCCTCAAGCTACCTCTGTGGTCACCGGTGGTCTAGACACCATTGGTATTCGCATGCCCGCTCATGCTGTGTTCAGTCAACTTCTTTCATCGGGCATGGCGGTTGCCGCGCCCTCTGCCAATCCTTACAAGAAACTGAGCCCAACCTCGGCTAAACACGTGCTTAAATCGCTCGGAGGTAAGATTGCTGCGGTACTTGATGGCGGCGACTGCGCCCACGGTTTAGAATCGACCATTATTGACTTAACCCAGCGACCTTTTCGCATTTTGCGCAGCGGCCCAGTAAGTGCCGCCGAGCTTTCGCAAACTCTGGGGATGCCGGTTGAAGCGCCGCAAGCACACTCTGTTGCCGTGCCAGGCAATGTGACCAGTCACTATCAGCCCAATACCAGAGTGCGTTTAGTCACTCTCGAGCAGATTGAAACAGCGCAACCTGGCAATATCGCTTGCGTGCATATTTCGCCACTGAGTTCAGACTTTGGGTTTAAAACCAAAGCCATGCCAAATGAGGTGAGCCAATACTCGCACGATCTCTACCGCGCTCTGGATGAGGTGGATCAATGGGGCTGCGATGAAATTTGGGTCGAACGCCCGCCAGTTAGCGACGAATGGTTAGCCGTTCACGACCGCCTCAATCGCGCTCAATCTAAGCTGTAAAAACACAATCATCACGAGAGCCCACTGGCTCTCGTTTGATTTTCTAGGTAGACAATCTCGCGCACTCGGCCATTAGCGTCTTTATCTGGATTGATAGGGAGCGTGCTCAGGTGTGGCCATTCACGCGCAATCAACATCAGTACAAAAGCGTCAATGATGTCATCACGGCTAGCGGTTTTGCGCGGGATAGTGTTGAGTTGCTGGTGCAGTACAGCCATCCATTGTGGCGCTCGCTTTTCAATAATCGCTAAACGTTGTTGCTCCCCTACGGCTCTCTTTTTGTTGTGCACAAGCGGCGCCCCATTAAGCTCAGTAAACACCACCTCCGGGTGAGATTCACGCAGCGATAATTCGGGATAGTGTGTCAGTAGTGCATCGACCTGTTTGACTTTGGGCAAAATATACCAGCTCTGCTTTGAGAGTTTTTTACCGAGCACTGCCTGATTGTTCTCACAGGCCTCGGGATAGTTCGGCGCATAGACTGCCTCTTGGCATGGCACAGGGAATACGCTCGAGGCGCGTCTACCCAATCGCTGACGCGCAGCCTTATCACACAACCGATCGGGCGTGCTCGCATCGCTAAAACCAATTGGAATATCAATCAAACTATGTGCAGAGCGAAGCAGCGAAAGCGCATCGACAAGCTGCTCCACGATATGACATTCGGGGCTGTCATCCACTAAGGTCCAAATCACCCACCCCGCCTTACAGCCATCAATCCCATTCACTGTTTTGACCATGTTTCGCTCTTTTATTTGCTTTGCTATCGGCAGTCTAGCGGTTTTGCCGGCAATAAAAAACGCCCCAAATTCGGGGCGTTGAATTGATCTCTGTTATTGAGAATACAAACTGCGGATAGGCTCTGGCTCAACATAGTCAATCAACTCATGTCGACTGAGTTGTTTGACCTGCGCTTCCTCACCAGACACCACCAGCACTTGCTGCTTTTCCAGCGTTTCCACCAGCTCTAGTTGATAGTCATGAACAAGCGCTTTCGCTTGCCGTTCACTTCCTTGGTGATATTTAACAAAGAAGCGACTGGGCTGCTGCTTCGCTTCGGCTGCACGCTCATCGACTGCGGGAAACCCGGGGTTATCAGCATGACTCCACGCTGCCAGCGATGCGAGTAGCAGGCCAACCATCGTCCAACGCGAGTTAAACCACTTGTTCATATTCACTCCTTATTGAAAAGTCAGTGACCAACTATTGATACGCCCCGTATCTTGGCGCGCATTATCAACGGCTTTTAGCGTCCAATCACCTTGGGATTCAAAACCGCTGAAATCGACTTGATAGCTAGCACGAATATCGCTCTTAGAGCCCCCTTCATTGTCATGCAATACGGCTTGAGCGCCTGTCGGTGACGTTAGGGTGACTTTCAAGTCGCCAACATAGCTGTGACTGATATCAAGTTCAACGGTCACCGTTCCTGCGTCCCCTGAGCGCGGCACAGAAATAGCACTGCTCGCACCTAACGCACTGTTATCAGGAATCGACACTGACTCACTATTGCTGTAACTCGATGGCTGTGTTGAGCCGTTATCAGAACCATTGTGAGTCGCCACCAGAGTCGCTCCAGTATAGGCTTTGTAACCATCGATCAACACCTGGAATGTGCCTTGACCATTGACATCCAAGCGACAAGACTCTTGGTTACCGCTTTGCCATGAGCGACAGTCGTAATTGCTCGTGGTTGGCTCACCATTAAAGCTGACGTACATGTCCGCATCACCGCTACCGCCACTTAAGTTGAACGTTGCTGAAGTGGCATCGGCTGGCACATCAAAGGTTAACAAACGGCTCGACTTAGCGTCGCCCGACAATGGAGCGGTCGCCACGCCATTTTCCAGTTGTGGTTTTAATACTTCACCGCCATCACACCCTTTGTCTAGGTATGCTTTCGCAGCATCTGCATTCACCAAGCCATATCCAGTACGATTATCGCGCCCTGCCACATCGATATCGGTCGCCGTTGCGGTGAGCGCTCTACGAATTTGCTGCGCACTACAGGTTGGATGGTAACTCCAAACCAAGCCGGCTACCCCTGTCACATGTGGTGTCGCCATCGACGTACCATTGTAGTACTCATAATCTTCACCTGTGGTGGTAGACACAATCACGCTTTGACCCACTTGCGCCGACAACTCTTGACCTAATGCACGATCAACGGTGACCGAGACCAATCCATACGCATCGTTGTCGTCAAGAACAAATGGGTTTTGTAGGCCAGGTAAGTCTTGATTACTGTATACAATCGCCGCTTTGGCGCCTGCGTTGTAACACGCTTTGACCGGATCAATTTCAGGACGAACGCCAGTGCGTTGGTTGTCAATTCGTTCGGTTAAACAGACCTTGTCTGTCATGTCACCACACTCATAACGGCCAGATGAAATGTCACATTCTGCCAGTGGCGCATTTACGCTACCGGCTACCGGAGCCGAAGTGTAAGAGCCTGACTGAAGAATCTTACGGTTGTGCGGCACAACACCACGTTCAAAGTAGCTGGTGCCATTGATGTTAATATCCGACAGTACCCCTTCGCCCACAGTGACAGTAGACAACACAGCAACGCCTGGCGCCGCGATGTCGACCTGATCGGTCGCTTGCGAGAACGCCGCATGATCGCTGTTAGTATCGACAGCGGCCACTGACATTACCGCATCGTAAGACGCAGGGTAACTGTGCGCGGTGTTACCTGAGTTACCTGCCGCAGCAATGAGTAACACGCCCTGATCATAAAGTGATTGCAGTGCGTTTTGCTCTGTGCGGCTGGATTGACTACCACCCAAGCTCATGTTGACCACGTTAGCACCGTTGTCGGCACACGTTTGAATCGCTTTTACTAGGCTTGATGAGTATCCCCAACCTGATTCATTGAATACTTTAACGATGTGCAGATTGACGTTTTGGTTGGGCATTACGCCCTTCACACCTTCGTTATTGGCAATCGCAGCAATGGTGCCCGCAACATGGGTGCCGTGAGCATTATTGTTGCCTGGTGCGCTCCAAGAGCCCGTGCCGCTGTCGTTGGTGCCGTCGACTCGGTTACCGCTCAAATCGTTGTGCGCTAGGTCGTAACCCGAATCAATGATACAAACAGTGCGATTTCCCGCATTGGCGTCATCAAGCAATTGCGCGTTCACCGCCTCAAAGCCCCAAGGCGTGGTTTCGCTGAGTAGGTAACGAGGAGGATCAACCTCGACATACTCAACCTGATCGTTGCTACGCAATGATGAGAGCTGCTGCTCATCCATCTCTACGCTGTAGATAGGCGTTGCGCCCAGCTTTTCCACTTTACGCGCCTCAACCTGCTCTAGCACCGATTGACGAACTTCACTCGGTGCCATCACTGGCTCACCGGCACGAGTAAATGGTGCTGGGGCGTTGTCTTTAAACTTAACGATATATTTGGTTGGAAGATCGGCTTCATTGAAGCCTAAGCCGGGCGCTGCATGCGCCGCGGACAATCCTGCCATAGCCACTGCGACGGTTGATAGGGTAAATAACCCTTTGCTTTTATTAATTATGTTGTGCATCTGCTCTATTCCTTTTCGAGCTATTTTTTAGTCTAAATAACACTCACTCTCATCATTTGGTATGACAAGAGATGAGCGCTCTAGCTATAAGGCATGAACAGAAAACAACCAAAGGCTTAGTAGAGTAAAGACACTATTTTTCAACTCAAGATCACTGAATCCACCAAAAGAGTGAACGGTCAATAGAAATAGTATTTTTATCTTAAAAAGCAATCACTTATTTAGTGATTAGCTGTTTTATCTGGCGATAAAACAGCCTTATTGAGCGTGTGACGCACAAACAGTGACCCGCCGCCAAAGCTGGCGGATTTTATGTTGCAATTTAGTTAAATAGAATTAAAACTCTAGGCTTAAGTCATGATTGACCCTATCAAGTGTTCAACCTAAGGAGTTCATTTTGCTCGCTGTACTGCGCCTACTATTGGCTGGAATATACATTGTTATCATGACACTGTTCGCCGCGGTCTACTGCTTGTTTAGCCCGCGCAACCCAAAGCATGTGTACTTTTTCTGTCGCTGGTTTAATCAACTGCACAAACTGCTCGGTGTTGAGCTTATCCAACGTGGACTCGACAATGCCCCACTGCCGCGCAATAGTGTCTATATCTCCAATCACCAAAGTGTGTACGACTTTGTCACCTCTCCCGGCATGCTCAGACCTCGCACCGTGTCGTTAGGAAAAAAAGAGCTGATTTGGGTGCCGTTTTTTGGCTTCTTGTATTGGATCACCGGCAATATTCTTATCGACCGACAAGACAAATCAAAAGCACGTGACACCATCAAGCAGGTGGCCGACGCCATACATCAGCGAAACTTGTCTGTTTGGGCTTACCCCGAAGGAACACGCAGCAAAGGTCGTGGGCTTTTACCTTTTAAAACTGGCGCATTTCGAATGGCGATTGAAGCTGGGGTCCCTATTACCCCTATGGTGGTGAGCACGACGCACAATAAGTTTGATCTCAACCGCAGTGACAACGGCATTGTCATTACTGAAATGCTTGAGCCTATTGAAGTCACCAACTATAAACTCAGCGATGCCAGAGCGCTGGCCGACCACTGCCATGCACTGATGCAAGCTAAAATTGCCGAACTCGACGCTGAGGTGATACAACTTGAGCAGCAACGCAAACGCTCACTGTCCCAGTCCTCCTCTTAATTACCATTCCTGAGCCGCGCATTCGCGGCTCTTACTTTGTGACTAGCTCGCACCAAAACCGCCCCATCTTCCCATTTACCCTGCTGCAATTAATGTTCGCATTTTAATGTGTTAGGCTTATGTTAATGCTGTAAAAACACGGAACACTGTTATGGACAACACGACACCAAGATTGTCACTGCGAACCATTGAAAAAGCCGACTATCCTGCCATTGCCGAACTGATGGATTTAGTTTTTCCCGATGTGGGTGGTGCCTGGCCACGCAGTACAATTATGGACCTGATTCGCCAATTTCCCGATGGCCAGATTTGTATCGAAGACAATGGCACGATTGTCGGGGCGGCGCTGACCATCAAGGTTGATTACAATCGGTTCTCGCTGCCACATGTCTACACCGATATCATCGATGCCAACAATGTGATTCAGAATAACCCCAAAGGCGATGCCATGTACGGACTGGACGTCTTTGTTCATCCCGATTATCGCGGCTTGCGCTTAGGTCGACGCTTGTATGACGCGCGCAAAGAGTTGTGCCGCAGCAAAAACTTCAAGGCCATTCTTACTGGCGGACGCATTCCGAACTATCAGGAGCACGCGAACGAACTGACGGTGACCGAATACATCGACAAGATTAAACGCCGCGAATTGCACGACCCGATATTGTCCTTCCAACTGGCCAACGACTTTGACGTTAAGCGCTTGATGCGTAACTACTTACCAGAAGATGACGCATCACAAGGTTACGCGACCTTGCTGGAGTGGGATAACTTTTTCTATGAAGAAGATATTCAATCGGTGCACGACATTGAAAAAACCTTGGTCCGGATTGGCGTGGTTCAATGGCAAATGCGTGCGATGCGTGACCTTGACGACTTAATGGATCAAGCGGAATTCTTTGTCAGCTCACTGTCTAACTACAAGGCCGATTTCGCCCTATTCCCAGAGTTTTTCAATGCGCCATTGATGGGATTGCAAAAGGGGCAAAACTCGGTTGAAGCGATCCGCTTTTTGGCCAGCTTCAGCGAGGAGATCAAAAACCGCTTCTCGCAAATGGCGGTGACTTACAACATCAACATCATTGCCGGCAGTGTGCCCGTGTTAGAAGACGATAAGCTGTACAATGTCTCCTATTTGCTACAGCGTGATGGGCATATCGAAGCGCAATACAAAATCCACATCACCCCTCACGAAGAGAAAGATTGGGTTATCGATGGTGGTGATAATGTCAAAGTGTTTGAAACAGATGCAGGGCGGATCGGGATTTTGATCTGCTACGACAGTGAGTTTCCGGAGCTAGGCCGTATGATGGCAGAGCAAGGCGTGCAGATTATTTTCGTCCCTTTTTGGACTGACACCAAAAACGGCTACCAACGAGTGCGGATTTGTTCTCAAGCCCGTGCGATAGAGAATGAGTGTTATGTTGCCATTGGTGGCAGTGTTGGCAACTTGCCAAGGGTCGACAATGTCGACATTCAGTACGCACAATCGGCGGTATTCTCACCGTCCGATATCTACTTCCCACACGATGCAACTCTGACTGAGGCGAGCGCCAATACCGAAATGATCATCTTTGCCGACGTAGATCTGACTAAGTTGAAGCAGCTTAATACTGAGGGCTCAGTGACCAACCTGAAACATCGTCGTCACGATATCTACGGCTCATTTATTACCCCGAGCGAGTAACAGAAAAACGGCGCTGATTTGCAGCGCCGTTTACCATCGATTAGGCGTTCAGCGCCTGTTCTAGATCAGCCAAAATATCATCAATGTGCTCTATTCCCACCGATAAGCGAATCATTTCAGGAGCAACACCCGCTTGCTTTTGCTCTTGCTCACTTAACTGCCTGTGAGTGGTTGAGGCCGGATGGCACGCCAGTGATTTTGCATCACCAATGTTCACCAATCGCTTGAAGATATTCAGCGCATCGTAAAAGCGCACCCCTGCATCGTATCCGTCTTTCAAACCGAAAGATAAAATCGCTGAAGGTTTACCTTGCATGTACTTTTCTGCCAGCGGATAAAACTCAGAGCTTGGTAGCCCGGCGTAACTCACCCAACTCACCTTCTCGTGCTGCTGTAGATACTCAGCAACTTTGATTGCGTTCTCGGTGTGACGCTCCATACGCAGCGACAACGTCTCTAATCCCTGCAGCAGCATAAAGGCGTTCATTGGCGACAGTGCGGCTCCCGTATTGCGTAAAGGAACCGTGCGAGCTCGACCAATAAAGGCCGCTTCACCAAATGCCTCACTATAGACCACACCATGATAAGACGGCTCAGGTTGGTTAAATACCGGGAAGCGCTCTTTGTGCTGCGCCCAAGGGAATTTGCCTGAATCGATAATAATGCCACCCAGCGTGGTGCCATGACCACCGACGTACTTTGTGAGCGAGTGAACCACGATATCGGCGCCAAACTCAATCGGTTTGCATAGTGCTGGCGTGGCTACCGTGTTATCGACGATCACTGGCACCCCTTGCGCATGCGCCAGCTGCGCCACTCGTTCTAGGTCGATAATATTGCCGGCCGGATTACCGATACTTTCGCAATACACCGCTTTGGTTTTGTCATCAATCAGCTCGGCCAAACTCTCAGGTTTGTCATCTTTGGCAAACTTCACCTCAATACCTTGGCTAGGTAGCATATGAGCGAACAGAGTATAAGTACCGCCGTAGAGCTGCGGGGTAGAGACAATGTTATCACCAGCCTGCGCCAGAGTGAGAATCGCATAATTGATTGCCGCACTGCCCGCACTGACCACCAAGCCAGCGATGCCACCTTCTAGCGCCGCCATGCGTTTCTCCAACACATCGTTGGTCGGGTTCATGATCCGAGTATAAATGTTACCTGGTACCTCAAGGTTAAACAGATCCGCACCATGCTGTGCGTTGTCAAACTCATAGGCTACGGTTTGATAGATAGGCGTCGCCACCGACTTAGTCGTTGGGTCCGTTTCATAACCAAAATGAATCGATAAGGTTTCGTCTTTCATCGTCCTTCCTTGGGGTATTAGTGTTGAATGTGGACTACTGTGATATCAGTATTTATTCACTATTAGTTAATAAATAATGCAAATGTGTGGAGGAATTCACAGCGATTGTGAGTATCGCGCCCGATAACTCAGATCACTAAAGACGTTTGCCACTAGGTAAACTTGCTCATAATCAAGATAGTGGCCACAAGTTAGCTGATTAGACCATTTAACCGCCATCGTTAGGGTATACTGCGCCGCAGTTTTAGCCACATGATTAAAAGTATGTTTCTGACACCGTATTTTTCACACGATAACCAACAATTTCAGTTCACTCGCCAACAAGCTAGCCATTTTGCTAAGAAGGTGGCCGGGGACTTCAATCCGATTCATGACGAAGACAGCAAGCGCTTTTGTGTTCCGGGTGATCTGCTCTTCGCCGTGCTGCTAAGCAAAGAGGGCATCAGCCAAAAGATGCGCTTTGATTTTTCAGGCATGGTAAGTGATGGTGTCGCACTGTCGATTGACAATAAATGTGAGAAAGAGAGCTCGCTGGTTGATGCCAACGGTAAAGAGTACCTGCACATGTCACGTGATGGCGAAGTGAACCATAACCCTGAGTTTATCGAACATGTCGTGACCAGTTACGTACAATTTTCTGGGATGAACTTTCCGCACATCATGGTGCCATTAATGGAACAGCAGCAGATGATGATCAACTGCCAACGTCCATTGGTGATTTACGAGAGCATGGAAGTGGAATTCGACCGCTTGGATCTGACTCATCCTGAAGTTGACTTCACTGGCGCCACATTTGATGTTGACGGTAAACGTGGTGTGGTAACGCTGAACTTTGCCTTTAAAGAAGATGGGCAAGTGGTGGGTAAAGGTATCAAACGTATGGTCGCGAGCGGTTTAAAACCTTACGACCAAGATGCGGTTGACGATCTGGTTGCGCGCTTCAACCAACGTAAAGAGGCGTTTCTCGCCGAGTTTGCCAACGCTGCATAAATCAATGTCAAAGGGCTACCACGAGTAGCCTTTTTTGTGCGCCTTAGTTGCTATCTGATGCTAAGCGTTCAACAATCGAGATTTTGCGCTAGCGACAACGTGCTTTTTTGGTTAGCCTCTGCATCATCTTTTTTCCAAGCCAATCATGATGACCATGCCCAGTCGCTACAGCGCCCCACTCCTTGATTTCGTCGCAGCCGATCCCGTGACAATTAGCTCCTCACTTTCGGGGGAGCGTTCAGTTTGGCTCAACACCATCACGCTACTCAAGCAGCAACTGCAACAACTGCCCCACCTCGCTGGCGACATTGTTCTCGGCCTTGAGCATCAACAGCAAGCGTTTGACACCGTTATTCTCTATCGAGGCATAGTGTTTGTTGTCGCCGTCGATTTTGACCAGCAAGACTATCGCCCCGATGTCATGGATGCCCTGCTGAAAAAAGCGCAATACTTAAAGCAGCATCATCTTGGCAGCCAAACTCGGTTTATTGTTCCGCTCTATTTAGTCAGCCACGCTCAGGCTAAAGGCAGCCCTATTTTGGTCTCGCCGCAGTTGGTCGCCAATCCTATGTGTGATAATGGAGAGCACCTTGCGCTGCTCATCGAGCACTTCGCCAATCAATATAAAGATGACCAAATTATGCTCAATGAGTGGTTAGCAACGATAGAAACGTAACGCCAAGCAACCCAATCATCGGGTCATTTTCTTAACGAACACCACCACAAACAGCGCCATGGTAAAGCTGCCCAAAAATGCTTCGCAAGCGGCGATAAAGCGCGCGACCCCGACCGGAGAAATATCCCCGTAACCTAGGGTGGTGAAAGTCACTACGCTAAAGTAGAGCGAGTTAAAGAACTCCAATACATAAAACTGCCACCCTGTGACCCCTTCATAAATAGGGTGAGCCCCAGTGGTGTCGAGAAAGAAGTAGGCCAACGCACAAACCACAATCAAAAAAATCGAGAAGCCGACCACCCGCAATGGGTCTTCTCCGTAGCCACAGAACACATCGACCAATTTAGAGATAATACGTTTAGTACTGAAACGCGGCATTTGATAGCGACGAAAGCGCATCTCACGTTTGAAAAAGTCCCCCGCCATCTCAAATAAGCCTTGTTTCTCACACTGTTTGCGGATGTTGCGGCACACCTCTTCTGCCTCTTGGTAGAGCTGTGCGGCTTGTTGACTACGCCGCTGTCGCTTCGACTGTTTCGCTTCTAACTCTTGTTTAAGGTGTTGGCCCCATTCAATATTTTCTAACTTGGCCCGTGCTAACTCGGCCCCGAGTAAATTGCACCCACCGAGCTTAGCGCAATGCAGATTGGCACCGATAAGCTTGGCCTTCATCAATGACGATCCGCGCAGATCTAAGCCAAAAAAATGCGCATCGCTCAAATTGGCTCGATAAAAATCGGCGTCACGGCATTGGTAGCCATCTTTGCAGCCACGATTGACCAAGTCGATATCCTCAAGGTCGGTTCTTGCCAACTGAAATCCATCTAACGGTTTACCTGCTGCGGCCCATTGTTCAACCTGTTGTTTGATATTGTCATTGCTTTTGTCGACCTGGGGGTCGTGCCAGTAACAAAGGCCTGACTCTCCACTGGGTTGATCGCAGCACCAGCCATCTGGGTTTTGATAGCGGCATCGGCCTGTTTGAGATTCCATATGCGCTGCCCCTTCACTGCCTCTCTGTCGAATGAATCGATATGATATTAAGTGTAGTGGCAGATCGATCTCTCGACATGGAATCTGGGCAATATCGACAACGCAGGAGCAATTTTTGTTTTATATTTCATAAAACTACAGTGACTTTTTTTATCAACTACAACTGCACCATCAAATTGTCGCATTGCTACGACTTCGACTCACCGCGTTCGTTCTCGACCTGCTGGCGTAACCACTGCTTAAACAAACGGGTATAAGGGTCCTCGGTATGAGTGATCACAAAGTAACCGGCATTCGCGCTGATCGGAGCAAAGGGAGCAACCAAGCGCTGCTGCTCAATTTCGTTCCCCAGCAGTGCCACTCGCGCTAGGGCAATCCCAACGCCTGCTTCCGCTGCCGACATCGCCATGTCGGTGCGGTTAAAGAAGTGTCCTTGATGTGTCGCAAAATCAAATTTGTGCGCAGCGACCCAGAAGCGCCACTCGTGATCTTTACTCGCCCCCTGCCAGGGCATCATATCGTGCAGCAAGGTCACCTGACTCCACGCCTCCCCCCCCTCAACGATCGAAGCGTGCTGGTTGAAGTAGTCTCGACTCATGACTGGGAGCAGCGACTCAGCAAGAATGAGCTCGGCATCGGGGTGTTTGTATGGCAGCGGGCCATAGTCAATGGCGATGTCGAAATTGCGCTTATCGCTGTCAACCAACGCACCCTCAGCGATGGTATGAATCTGTACATCTGGGTATTGGCGATGAAATTTTTCCAGCCTCGGCACTAACCACTTAAACGCGAACGACGGGGTGAGTTTAAGCCGAATCTGTTTGCGCTCAGAGACTTGGGTTATTTGAAACACATTGTCTTCTATCGCCGCGAGATGATGTGCTGTGCCATCAACCAATTTCGCGCCCTGCTCCGTTAGCCTTATTCCGCGTGCGTGGCGTTCAAACACACTAAAACCCAGCTTCTGTTCAACTTGCTGCAACTGTTGGCTCACAGCCCCGACAGTCAAGTTTAAGTCTTTTGCGGCGCTGGTTAAGCTTTGATGCTTGGCGATGGTGCAGATTAAGTTGACCCCATGGAGAATCGTTGACTTCATATTAGCCTTTAGTTTTTCTAAATACTTGTATCAATTCTTATCGATTGTTAAAGCAATGTAAATTAATCATGATTGGCAAAATTTCATAATGTGAGAACTGAACGTGAAAGTGGTTGTTTTGGGAAGTGGTGTCGTCGGTTTAACCAGCGCATGGTATCTGTCGCAAGCAGGTTGTGAAGTGACGGTTGTTGATAGGCAGTCGAGAGCAGCAGAAGAAACCAGCTTCGCCAATGCCGGTCAGATCTCGTATGGGTACTCATCACCTTGGGCTGCACCTGGTATTCCGAGCAAAGCGGTGAAATGGCTATTTGAGCAATATGCGCCACTCAAGATCAAGCCTTCCCTAAGTCCGGAGTTGATTCAATGGGCAGGGAAGATGTTACTCAACTGTAACCTAGATAAGTATCGGATCAACAAAGCGCGGATGCTGATGGTCGCCAATCGCAGTCGAGAGTGTTTAGCTAAATTAAATCAGCAGTATCAACTCGATTACCAAGGCCGCAGCCAAGGAACCTTGCAGATCTTTCGCAATGCCGCGCAGCTCAGCGCCGTTGAAAAAGACATCCAACTGCTTGAAGAGAGCGGAACACGTTATCAACTGCTAGACCCAAGCCAATGTCTCGAGCAAGAGCCTGGGCTTGCCAATATGCAAGGGCAACTGGCAGGTGGGCTGTATCTGCCAGACGATCAGACCGGTGATTGCTACCTGTTTTGCCAACAGCTGCAAAAGATGGCGCAGCAAGCGGGCGTCAAGTTTCTGTTCGATACCCATATCAAGCAGTTGGTCACCCAAGGGAACCAAGTTATCGCAGTGGACACCGACCAAGGCACGATTGAGGGCGACCGTTTTGTCGTGGCGCTAGGCAGCTATTCCAAACAACTGTTATTGCCACTGGGCATTGATGTTCCTATTTATCCAGTCAAGGGCTATTCATTAACGCTCCCGGTGATTGATGAGCAGCAAGCACCTAGCTCTACCATCATGGATGAAACCTATAAGGTGGCACTGACTCGATTTGCCCAGCGAATTCGAGTGGCCGGCACCGCAGAGCTCGCGGGCTTTGACCCTAGCCTGCCTGACAAACGCTTAGCGACGCTCAACCATGTGGTGAGCAACTTGTTCCCAAATGGGGTCGACTTTTCACAAGCGGAATATTGGACCGGCTTTCGCCCAATGACGCCTGACGGCACGCCGATCATCGGTCAAACGCCACTGAACAATCTTTACACCAATACTGGGCACGGCACTTTAGGCTGGACTATGGCCTGTGGCTCAGCGGAGATATTGGCCGAGATCATCACAGGTAGTGGCCAAACGGCATCTGAGGAGCTCAGTTTGACCCGTTACCTTCGCTGCGCTTAATTCCAACCATACAAAACGCTACACCTATCGTAATTAACAAAATAATCGATAGACAGGTGTAGCGTGAAATCATCTTTACCTTCAACTATCCCACCTAGCTATCTTCGCATATAGACCATGCCAACCAGTCATATAGAATCAGCAATCACCATTAATTAACACTTTTTTAGCACTTTGTGTTTCGGCTCACGCAAATCAACATCAACAGACAAATAAATTAACAATTACGTTACAGAAAGGGTAATATCCCGCTCAGAAAACAACCATTACAAAATAGAACAGGGAAAATACTTATGCAGTCATTTGTTGATTTTCTGAATGGAATCATCTGGAGTCCGGTACTGATTTATCTGTGCCTGGGTGCTGGTTTGTTCTACTCAATCATGACTCGTTTCGTGCAAATTCGTCACTTTACTGAGATGTGGCGTCTGCTACTTTCAGGCAAAAGTTCATCGAAAGGCATTTCATCATTTCAGGCATTAGCCGTTTCGTTATCAGGCCGTGTCGGTACAGGTAACATTGCGGGTGTGGCAGCGGCGATCGGTTTCGGTGGTCCTGGCGCGGTATTCTGGATGTGGGTAGTGGCCTTTTTTGGCGCCGCAACGGCATACGCCGAATCGACGCTGGCACAAATCTATAAAGAAGAAGACAACGGCGAGTTCCGTGGTGGTCCTGCTTACTATATTGAAAAAGCGATGGGGCAAAAGTGGTACGCGTGGATCTTTGCTATCGCTACTATCTTTGCTTGTGGTTTCCTACTTCCTGGTGTGCAATCAAACAGCATCGGTAACGCCGTTGAAGCAGCGTTTGGCTCTGGCGCAATGATTGAAACCGCCATGGGCACCTTTAGCTTTGCTAAAATCCTGACGGGTACCATCATCTCTGTGATCTTAGCGTTCATCATCTTTGGTGGTGTAAAACGTATTGCTAACTTCACCCAAATTGTAGTGCCATTTATGGCGTTGGCTTACATCATCACCGCATTTATCATCATCCTACTTAACATCGGTGAAGTGCCTCGTGTATTTGCGATGATTGTTGGCGATGCATTCACTCCTATGGCGGGTGTCGGTGCGGCCATCGGTTGGGGTGTAAAACGTGGTGTTTACTCGAACGAAGCAGGTCAAGGTACGGGTCCACACGCCGCTGCTGCAGCCAGTGTCGATCACCCAGCGCAGCAAGGTCTGGTTCAGTCTTTCTCGATTTACATCGATACACTACTGGTGTGTTCTGCAACGGCGTTTATGATCATCATCACTGGTGCATACAACGTTCACGGCGCTGAAGGTTTCCTAGTACAGAATCTCAGTGCAGACATCGCGGCTAACGGCCCTGTATTTACCCAAATGGCGATTGAAAGTGCGCTACCAGGTATCGGTAAACCGTTCATCGCGATCGCACTGTTCTTCTTTGCCTTTACCACCATCCTGGCTTACTACTACATCGCTGAAACCAATGTGGCTTACATTCGTCGTACCATCAAAGTGAATGGCGTTATGTTCTTGCTTAAGGTCGCGCTGATTGCTGTCGTATTCTACGGCACGGTTAAAACGGCCAACCTAGCTTGGGCAATGGGTGATGTGGGTGTTGGTCTAATGGCATGGCTAAACATTGTCGGCATTCTGATCATCTTCTTTATGTCTAAGCCCGCTCTGAAAGCGTTAAAAGACTACGAAGAGCAGCAGCGACAAGGTGTGGAAGAGTACACCTTCAACCCGGTCAAGTTGGGCATCAAAGGCGCTGACTACTGGGAAGATAAGTACCGCCGCAAAACAGGTAAAGAGCCTCAAGCTGAAGCGGCAGATACTAAACCTGTCGAGCAGCCATCAACCTAATACCATAATCATCAAAAAAAGCAGTGGTTAAAAAAAAGGGGGTAGCGTGTTGCTACCCCCTTTATTATTCCCGTTCCATTAAATACTTCAGGCCATTCAGCGCTGTGCCTTATGCCGCAACCTGCTCAAGCTCAACCTGTTGCTCTGACTTGTTGTCACCAATAGGTAAAATGGTGCGGCCGTACTCGTTATTGAGCACTTGTGCCATGGCAAAGTAGATGGCACTCGCACCACAGAAAATACCCTCAAAACCGGCAATCGTACCGATCAACTCACTGCCGGTAAAATCACGAGCAGCTAGCAAAAAGAACAGAATCGTCAACGAGCCAAATACCACTTGTTTGGCTACCGGATAGCAAAGTGAGCCAATAAACATAAAGCCGGTGAACACGCCCCATAACAGCAAGTACCATCCCATAAAGCTTGCTGGGCTCGCAGGTAACCCCATGTAAGGCATTACGATAAGGCCGACTAACGTCAACCAGAACAAGCCGTAAGATGTAAATGCCGTGGTACCAAAAGTATCGCCACGTTTAAAGCACATCATGCCGACCAATACTTGGCTCAGACCACCATAGAAGATCCCCATCGCCAGAATCATAGAATCAATAGGGAAAAAGCCTGCATTGTGAATATTGAGCAGAATCGTTGTCATCCCAAATCCCATCAGTCCGAGTGGCGCTGGGTTGGCCAGTTTTGTTGACATCTTGCACACCTTTAAAAAAAATTAATAAAAATTACGCGCGAAGTTTAATCTTGTTCAACAAAAATGATAGAGGCCGCAAGCGCAATCTAAGGTTGCGCAAATCATACTATGAACAAAAAACGGCAACTCCTTGGAGTCGCCGTTGTTAGTAAGTAGAGCTAAAAACTATTGAACATGTCGCTTATTGACACGAAATCTGATCCCAGAACCAGTTTGATTGAATGGGAGACTCCCATACCCCAGGGCCATTTTTGGCCATAAAACACTTGCCTAGATAAGTGACTTTGTCGCCATCGGCCACTTGTGTTGAACCCGGTTGCCACTCGATGAAGGTGGAAGGCGTTGGCGCAGGCTCTGGCGCAGGCTCTGGTGTCGGCTCTGGTTCCGGCTCTGGTTCCGGCTCAGGCGTAGGTTCTGGTGTTGGTGCTGGCTCTGGAGACGGCTGTGGTTCCGTTGGCGTCCCTGCGATCAACTCCCAAGGCCCACCTAAGCTAGGGTCATCGCCCTGGGTCCACCATTTAGCACGGTAAGTCGCCCCTTGATGGGTGACCTCTTCGCCACCGGTGTAGACTTTGTTTGCATCCCAATCAGTGTCATTTCCGGGGCCGGTTCCTGGATCAACAGGTCCTAACTCTTCCACGATTCGGACTTCGGGCCAGCTAGCATGCGATCCGTAAAAGTTAGTGACACACTTTTCGTAGTCTCCAGCCACAAGTGCCGAGTAAGCGGTTTGAAAGCCAACTAACTCACACTCAAAAGAGTAACCACCCGGACGGTCCGCATAGTATTTCCAGTTGCCATCCCAGTTGGTATAAAGCACATCGGTTGCACCGTTCAAGTTTAAGCTGCCATAAGGGGTTTGTTGCCAACAAGTATCCTTTTCGTCAGCCTCTAGCGGGATTTGATAATGGTCTGATAATCCTTGCCAGTAACGAATGCGATTGACGGGTTGGCCTTTATCTTTATTTTGCTCACCACACTCAATACCACCATTGATGATATTGATGGTGGTGCCAAAGCCATAGCCAATCCCAGCGTCGATTTCGCGCTGTGAAGGGGTCCAGGTTTTATCGATCACATGCAACATGGCCGGCTTTGGCGCTTGTGGAGTTAGGAAAAACCAAATCGCCGAGGCAAGGTTCAACCACGAGTCCGCCACCAGCCCCGGATTATTGAGCAACACCGACGCATCGCCATCGAACATCGCCTCAGAGAAAGCGCCATAGTTAAAGTGGTAAGAAAGCTGCTTGGCGCCACGTCCAAAGTAACCTTGACCAGCGGCACATGGCCACTTCTGGTTTTGCCAATCGTTCTGACCACATCCTGTGGTGTACCCCTCTTGGCCTTCAGACCAGCCCATTTCTCGAACATGGACCAGTGCTTGTTGCCACTCTTCTAGCGCCAGAGGGTTGTCGGAGATATTGTCTTTGGCAATATGACCGCCCGTTTCTTGGGCAAAATGAGCAAAGGCAGTTACGATCGAGCGCTTACAAATAGCGTCTGAGTCTCGCCCATCGGTGTATTCCGCACAAAAGGCGGGAAACTTACCGATTGCGCGTAAAAAACGTGTGTAGGTGTACTCAGGTGCCGCCATGTGGGTGAGAAAATCCCACTCTTGGCGGGGAAACACGCGCTCAGCTCGTTTGACGTTGTCTGGGTTGGTCGCCAATCCCGCATCAATCGCCTCTACCACACTGTTCGGTGCAGTGCGCAGCGCTTGAGACCAAATTTGGTACATGGGGTTAGCCGTTTTCTGTTGCTCGACGGCTTCGATATCAGCACGTGCAATCACGTAGCCGGTCGGGTTGTCAGGATCGGGCTGAATGTTCATTGTCGCCCATGTCGGCGCAGCGGCGAGTATCGTGAGTGCAGTTAGGTAGGAGGTTTTGTTCATCGGACTAGTCCTTATGTCAATTGCTGTCACAAGACTAGAAAAAAGCACAGAGTGCTGCACGCAAAGCTGGGGTCACAAACGTCAAGTTGCGAGACAGTGTTCAAATACAACAGATCTCTACATTCTGTACCAGATAAAACTGTCTGGTCGATTCAAAAACTATTCTTTTACTTATCAATAGGTAACTAGATTCATCTCGCCATTCAATAGGCGAAAAAAAACCAGCTCGAAAGCTGGTTTTCTCACAACAATTAACAGGAGATTATTCCCATTCGATGGTTGCTGGTGGCTTACCAGAAATGTCGTAAACGACGCGCGAAATACCGTCAACTTCGTTGATAATGCGGTTAGAAACCTTACCTAGGAAATCGTATGGCAGGTGAGCCCAGTGCGCAGTCATAAAGTCAATAGTTTCCACTGCACGCAGCGACACCACCCAATCGTACTTACGGCCATCGCCCATGACACCAACAGAGCGCACCGGTAGGAACACAGTGAACGCTTGCGATACTTTATGGTAGAGATCCGCGTTATGCAGCTCTTCGATAAAGATAGCATCCGCACGACGCAGCAAATCACAGTACTCTTTCTTAATTTCACCAAGAACGCGAACACCTAGACCAGGACCCGGGAATGGGTGACGGTAAAGCATGTTGTAAGGCAAACCAAGCTCTAGACCAATCTTGCGCACCTCGTCTTTGAACAGCTCACGTAGTGGCTCAACTAGGCCCATTTCCATATCGTCTGGCAAACCACCCACGTTATGGTGTGATTTAATCACGTGCGCTTTGCCGGTTTTAGACGCCGCAGATTCGATAACGTCTGGGTAAATCGTACCTTGAGCAAGCCACTTGGCGTTTTTCAGCTTCTTCGACTCTTCGTCAAATACATCAACGAATACGTGACCAATGGTTTTACGCTTCTCTTCTGGATCTGACTTACCTTCCAGCGCTGCAAGGAAACGCTCTTCCGCATCCACTTTGATGATGTTGAGACCGAACTTATCGCCGAACATCTCCATCACTTGCTCGCCTTCGTTCAAACGAAGCAAGCCGTTATCAACGAACACACAGGTCAGCTTATCGCCGATGGCACGATGAACCAGCATAGCCACAACCGATGAATCGACACCACCTGATAGACCTAGGATCACTTCATCGTCACCCACTTGCTCTTTAATGCGAGCCACCGCGTCTTCGATGATAGACTCAGATGTCCAAAGACGCTCACAACCACATACGCCAAGAACAAAGTTCTCTAGCATTTGTAGGCCTTGTTTGGTGTGCGTCACTTCTGGGTGAAACTGAACGCCGTAGTATTTTTTCTCTTCGTTGGCCATTGCCGCGTATGGGCAAGTGTCGGTTTCGCCAACTTTAACGAAGTCCGCTGGAATTTCGACCACTTTATCGCCGTGGCTCATCCATACGTCTTGCGTGGCTTCAAGATCTTTAAATAGCGCCGACTCACCGGATACTTTTACTTGCGCATAGCCAAACTCACGCTCGTTCGAACCTGCAACCTTGCCGCCTAGCTGCTCAGCCATAGTTTGCATTCCGTAACATACGCCAAGTACTGGCACACCAGAGTCAAATACATATTGAGGAGCGCGAGGAGAGTTGTCTTCTGTCACACTTTCAGGACCACCAGATAGAATGATGCCATCTGGATTGAATTCACGAATATCCGCTTCTTCTACATCCCAGCTCCAGAGTTCACAGTAAACGCCGATTTCACGAACGCGGCGAGCCACAAGTTGAGTGTACTGAGAACCGAAGTCCAAGATCAGAATACGTTGGTCATGGATATTTTTAGTCATTTTGAGCAGTCTTTTTAGGCTAAGTGATTAAAACCGAGGCGAGTCTACTCGCCTCATATTAATGCTTTCAGGAAAAGCGACCGTTTATGTTGAGTAATTAGTTACCCAAACGGTAGTTTGGCGCTTCCTTAGTAATCTGTACGTCGTGTACATGTGACTCTTGCATGCCAGCACCAGAGATGCGAACAAACTCAGCTTTGGTGCGCATATCTTCAATCGTTGCGCTGCCGGTTAAGCCCATGCTTGAACGTAGACCACCCATTTGCTGATGAACGATTTCCTTCAGGCGACCTTTGTATGCAATACGGCCTTCGATACCTTCAGGGACAAGCTTGTCTGCTGCGTTATCAGTTTGGAAGTAACGGTCAGATGAACCTTGAGACATTGCGCCTAGTGAACCCATACCACGGTATGCTTTGTAAGAGCGGCCGTTGTATAGAATCACTTCGCCTGGCGCTTCTTCGGTACCTGCGAACATAGAGCCAACCATCACACAAGACGCACCAGCCACAATCGCTTTACAGATATCGCCCGAGAAGCGGATACCACCGTCGGCAATCACGGGGATACCGTACTCATTAGCCACCTCCGCCGCGTCAGCAATGGCAGTAATTTGTGGAACACCCACACCCGTTACAATACGAGTGGTACAGATTGAACCTGGACCGATGCCCACTTTCACTGCGCTTACGCCAGCCTCGATCAGCGCTTTAGCGCCCGCACCAGTGGCAACGTTACCGCCGATAATATCAAGATTAGGGTAAGCTGCGCGGGTTTCGCGAATACGTTGCAGTACGCCTTCCGAATGGCCGTGTGACGAGTCGATAAGCAGTACGTCAACGCCTGCTTTAACCAATGCATCAACACGCTCTTCGTTACCTGCGCCAGCACCGACGGCGGCACCAACACGTAGGCGGCCACGGGCATCTTTACATGCGTTAGGTTTACGTTCTGCTTTGTGGAAGTCTTTGGCAGTGATCATACCGGTCAGTTGGAACTCATCGTTAACCACCAGCACTTTTTCAACACGCGCTTCATGCATTTTCTCTTGCACTTCTTCGCGAGTCGCGCCCTCTTTTACTGCAGCAAGGCGTGATTTTGGCGTCATCACTGCTTCTACTTTCTTAGATAAGTCAGTGACAAAACGAACGTCACGGCCAGTGATGATACCAACCAACTCATTGTTGTCAGTAACGACAGGGAAGCCAGCAAAGCCGTGTTTATCAGTGAGAGCCACAACATCAGCAATCGATGCGTTCGGGTTAACGGTAACAGGGTCAGTGACCACACCCGCTTCGAACTTCTTCACTTTTTCAACTTCTGCCGCTTGCTGTTCAATCGACATATTTTTGTGGATAAAGCCAATGCCACCCTCTTGCGCTAGCGCAATGGCTAGACGCGCTTCGGTTACGGTGTCCATCGACGCCGAAATCATAGGGATGTTTAAGCTAATGTTCTTGGTTAGCTGAGTGCGAAGATCAGCTGTGTTTGGGAGAACGGTGGAGTGTGCTGGCACAAGGAGTACGTCATCGAATGTCAGCGCTTCTTTGGCAATTCTTAGCATTTGCAATATCTCACAATTAGAGGAGTAAAAAGACAATCCAAAGTCTCATCGTTTCGCATAATGAGGGCAGCAACTTCAACAAAATAAACTGCATTTGGATTAGATATTGCGGACGGATTATACGGCCAACGAAATCGCTTGGCTACACATTTTTCTATTTTTTATTTGCATTCACCCCCTTGATATGTATTATATTGCCGCTAATTTCCATACCCACGCCTATGAGATTAGCTGTGTCTTCTCTGACCAATCCGAACATCTTCACTGTTTCTCGTCTCAATGCTGAAGTCCGTCTGTTACTCGAAAATGAAATGGGCATCGTTTGGTTAATCGGCGAAATCTCTAACTTCTCTGCGCCTGTTTCTGGCCACTGGTACCTAACGCTTAAAGACTCTCGTGCTCAGGTCAAATGTGCCATGTTTCGTGGCAATAATCGTCGCGTCACTTTCAAACCTCAAAATGGTCAACAAGTCCTGGTCAAAGCCCGTTTGTCACTGTACGAGCCGCGTGGCGACTATCAGTTGATCATCGAGTCGATGCAACCAGAGGGCGATGGTCGATTACAACAGCAGTTCGAAGAGCTGAAAATGAAGCTCGCAGCAGAGGGGCTGTTTGCTCAAACCAGCAAGCGTGCACTTCCGGAGCATCCGCAATGCGTGGGTATTGTGACCTCAAAAACCGGCGCTGCGCTGTTCGATATTTTGGATGTCCTCAAGCGTCGCGATCCATCGCTACCGGTGGTGATCTACCCCACTATGGTTCAAGGCGAAGAGGCCGCCATTCAAATTGCCCAAGCGATAGGCCGAGCGAACAGTCGTAATGAATGTGATGTGCTGATTGTTGGCCGTGGCGGTGGTTCGTTAGAAGATTTGTGGTGCTTTAACAACGAGGTACTCGCTCGCACCATCGCCGCCAGCCAGATCCCCATCATTAGTGCAGTTGGCCACGAAGTGGATGTGACGATTGCTGATTTCGTTGCGGATATGCGCGCACCTACCCCATCAGCGGCCGCGGAGTTGGTCAGCCGAGACAATAGCCACAAAGATCAAGCGCTGAACTCTCGCCAGCATAAATTAGCCAGTGCTATGCGCTACTATTTGAGCGAACAGAGACAGCAAGCCACCGTGTTGCTGCATCGTCTAGAGCGTCAGCATCCCAATAATCAGCTCCAGCGTCAAAGCCAACAACTGGATGAGTTGAGTGCACGTCTGCAGCGAGCTATCAGCAAACGGATTGATGTCCAGCAGCAAAAGCTGCAACAGCAACAGCATAAAATCGCGCTGCACTCGCCAATCAAACGTCTCGCCAACCAACAGGCCAGTCTGCAACGGTTAGAGCAGAAACTGTTAGATGCCATGGACCGTAAGCTACTCAATGCACGCCACCAATTGGCACTTGCCGCAGAAAAACTCGACACCGTGAGCCCTCTTGCCACACTTAAGCGTGGTTACTCCATCACTCAAACAGCGCATGGTCGCGTGATTACCCAAGCGACAGACGTCAAAACGGGCGACACTTTGGTCACCCGTTTATCTGACGGCGAAGTCCGCTCGACCGTCAATTAGTCTTTGGCGTGGAACTGGAACTTTACTCGAGACTTAGATTTTAACTCGTTACAACTATTACAAAAATAGTTCGCCGCACCACACGCTTGCAGCTTCTCCAATTGCGCCGCGCAATCAGGGCAAAAACCGACCTTATCGAAATTAGATTGACACTGATTGCAGTGATATTGGCCTGTCCATTCTAGCTCTTGGTGACAACTTGGACACTGGTTCTCATTCATATTGTTCTCAATTAAACAGGTGGCTTAGCCTTTAATTTAGCGCATTGCAGCGCTGTTACCATGATCTTGATCACATCGGTTCGCGTGCTTTATTTGATACATGGCTTGGTCTGCTTGCTTGATGAGCTGCTGCAAAGAAGCAACCTCAAACACTTTAGCAACGGCTTTACCCAAACTTACCCGCACAGTCAAACCATCAACAACCGCCAACTGTTCAATTTGTTGATTAAACTTCTGCTCAACTTCCTCAAAGGCTTGTAAGTCATTAGCAAACGCAAAAGTGACGAACTCATCGCCGCCATAACGACCATTTAAACTGCAGGCAGTAAAGATCTGATTAAAGCACTCACCAACTTGAGCTAATACTTTGTCTCCAACCTCATGACCGTAATGATCGTTGATCTGTTTAAACTGATCGATGTCGGCAAAAAAGCAGGCGACATAGTCGAGATCAGTGTTCAAGCAATCACGTGCTCGTTGCAATAATGCTCGTCGATTAAGGCAACGAGTCAAAGAGTCATAGCGAGCATGATAATGAAGTTGATGTTCTAACTCATATTTCTCCCATGCCACCGCATATAACGAAGCCAACATCTCCAGCACCTCCAGTTCATGCGCTTCGGGAGTCGAAGGTTCATGGCTGTAGATAGCAAAAGTGCCCATAGCGGATTTCTTGCTTGACAGAATCGGCACAGACCAGCAGGCATGTAAATTGGCTTGTTGGGTCAGTGAAGTAAAAGGCGCCCAATTGATGTGCTGGTTAATATTGTCGACCACCACTGTGGATTTACGATAGGCAGCCGCCCCACACGATCCAACATTTGGGCCAATGCTTACTCCTTCGATCGCTTGGTTGTAGAACTCAGGTAGGTTGGGGGCGTACTCTAAATAAAGACGCTTATCTTGGTTATCTAAGCGCAAGATAGACGCTCGTCGTTCGCCAAACCAGCTTTCAGAAAGGTCTACGACTCTATGATTGAGCTCTTCCTTTCCCATTCCTAGTGCTAGCTTGGCGAGCAACTTATTGACTTCTCTGTGAGCAGTGAGAAGCTTCAAGTAACTCATTGTGGCGGACTCTAATAGTTTTTTAGTTATATACGCAGAAAAGTAGCATATAAATTAATTTCATACGCAGATCATTACCTCATTAATTAGAATCTATTAATGTAATCAATAATGGCATCACTGGTATCATACAAGATGATAAGGTGGGTAAAGATATTCTCTCACTTAAGGCATCTTTGTGGCTGAGATACGTAGGATCTTAATCTGATCTTCGGCTAAATCCGATATGATCAGCGATCTGGCCAATAAAGAATATTTATATCACCACACACCGAAAGCATAAGTTACATATGCTGCATTTGCATTTATAGCAAAATAAAAAACCAATAGGGACATTAAATAATAGAGAATTAAGAATTTAATAAAACGATCGCTTTTGAAATTAATGCAATTACACTAAGGTGTATTTCAACTTAACCGCCCCTAACCACTCTCTTTCAAACGCCCAAATACCGGGGTCTTCGGTAAATTCTGGTTGGCCTCCCCACCCGCCCATGAGCGAGAAACGCTTCAAGATCGCCTTGGTCAACAGCGGTGTCGAGATAACGTCTTGCTGTACTTTTACTGATAGAGAAACGGACGGCGATATCGCTCACACTCAACTCTATGTTGGCATGACTGAACTGCTCGACAATCTGCCTTAAGGTGTACGCATCAGTGCTGCTATTTTTACGCTGAGCATGACCACGCTGAAACAAAGTATCCAGCTCGGTTTGCTGCAAGCTTTGGCCGTGACTCAACGTATGCTGCATCATGCAAAACTTATCCAAGCTGTTGGCCAAACGTTGATAATCAAGTGGTTTGACTAGGTAATCGAACGCCCCATAACGCAGTGCCTTTTGCACAGTTTCAACGTCATTGGCGGCCGTGACCAAGATGATCTCAGGTCGATGGGGCAAACTGTGTAAAAAGGGCAGAAAATCGATTCCGAGTCCATCAGGTAGATAGTTGTCAACAAGCACCACATCATAGTTGATTTGCTCTAGCAGCGGCTTCGCCTGTGCAAGCGAGGCGCACGTATCTTGACGCTGAAAGCGTTTGTCGCGTGCAATAAACTGCCGATGTAGCATTGCGATATCTCTATCATCTTCAATGATAAGTACGTTATGCATGGCTAACCTCTGGAAAGTAGATAGTAAACTGGGTTTCATCTCGATCGCTGTCTAGCTCAATATAGCCTTGCGCCTCTTCAACCACAGATTGCACTAAGTGCATGCCGATTCCCCGTTCATAAAAGTCGCCTTTGGTGGTAAAGCCCAATTGGCATAAACTGTCCAAACTCACCTGGATACTGGGTCCATTATTGGCCACAGCAAGTACTCGCTCGCTGGGAGTTTGGTACATCACCACTCGAATTCGGCCCTGCTCGCGGCCCTCTAACGCCTCAATGCTATTGTTGACTAAGTTAGCCAGCACTGAACTTAAGGCTTGCTCATCCAGCTTCTCTGGCAGAGCTTGCCATCCATGCAGTTCGGTTAAATCGACCTGGATGTTTTTTTCTGCCGCTTTACCGAGGTGGGCTAACAACAACCCAGAAATCAAAGGCAGCGATTGCAATTGAGCGACACTATCCATGTTAGCCTGATTCGCTTGCGACTGGCTCAACAGCATCTCTAACGCTTGATCAACATGTCCTAGTTGCAGCAGCCCAGTGATGGTTGATAGCTTATTTTGATGCTCGTGCCTGGTAACACGGATAGACTCAAGGTAGCTGCTGACCTGACTGATTTTATTTGACAGCAGTTGTAACTCTTTTTGCGCTCTCAGAGTGAAGACGGCGCCTGGTTCCCATTCCGATTCAAGCGGTAGAGTTACCCGTGTCAGGACTAAGTTGCGGCCGTTAATACGCACCAGTTGGTCAATGAAGTCGTCACCTTGCAGTTGGAAGTATTGCGGTTCGGTTAAAAGGCTGGCTATCGGCTGTGGCCAATTGGTATCACGCTCAATACCAAGCAGAGTTTTGGCCGAGTCATTACACAAATAGACCTCCCCCATAGCGTTGATCGCGACTATCCCCTCGTGAGCCGCTTGCAATACTCCAGCGCTAGTTTGTAAGGTCTGCTGCAGTTGCCATGGCTCCAAATGTTGCATCTTGTCACGGATGTATTCTGAAAACCGCCAAGCGACTAAGCCAGACAGCAGTACACTGACAATGGTAAACAGGATCAAAGGCGATAGGGTTTGTTCATTGACCACCGCAATGGATTGCAGCAAGTAGCCGACTTTGACCATGCCAACGATGGTGCCCGTATCGTCAATAAGCGGCGAGATGTAGCGTACCGAAGGCCCTAAAGAGCCAACGCTGTAAGATAGATAAGACTCCCCGGTTGTAAGTGCGTGCTCGATATCTCCGCCAACCACAGGTAAACCGACTCGATCAGCCACTGGATGCGCCAGGCGAATGCCGTGCGCATCGCTGACGGTAATGAAGTCAGCATCGGTAGCACCTTGCAAGCGGTGAATAATATTTCCAACTTGATCACTATCGCGCAACTTAACTGCCGCGATCAACGAAGGGAGCTGTGCTAATTGTTGGGTCTGGACTTGCGCCCGCAAAGCCACTTGTTCATCGAGAACCTGATTGAGTCGCTCAGTAGCCACTAACCACCAACCCATCGAGCCCAAAGTCAATGCACCACATAGCAGTACGGTCAGGTGCATGGTAAAAGAGCGGGGGAAAATTCGCGTTGCCATGATGTGATGATTCCGATTAATTCAGGCTAAGAATACGTGGTTGCTCGCCAAACGTCAGCGCGAATCGCTGCTAAGTTGAACGCGATCGCATCGATGACGTTTATCGGCTTAATTAATTTAATGCCGTTAATCTCAGCTTGCTTGCAGTCAAGATTTGCACTGGTTTGAAGAGTCAACACTCTCGTCAATCTCGACTGTGAGTTTTTGATTTATCACAGGTTTTGAATCGCTAGCACTGGTTAAGTTAGACAAAAATCTAAGGAGGGTTTTATGCTAACTTCAAGTAATATTCGGCTATTCATGCTAGCGATCATCGGGGTGATACTGTGGTTTAGTCCCATTCCACAAGGACTCACCGAACAAGCATGGCAGATGATGACGGTTTTCGTCGTCACGGTTCTTAGTTTGATCATTGCGCCACTCCCCTTAGGGGCTATGGCATTGATCGGATTGACCGCTGCCACACTACTTGGTGTTCTGCCCATCAAGACCGCTCTGACTGGGTTCGCCCATCCGACCATTTGGATGATCGCGGCGGCATTTTTTATTTCTCGCGGCTTTATTAGCACTGGCTTTGGTCGCCGGGTCGGTTATTGGTTTATCGCCAAGCTTGGCAACAGCTCTCTCGGATTGGCTTACGGATTGGTGCTGACCGACTTACTGTTCGCTCCAGCCACACCAAGTACCACCGCGCGCTGTGGCGGGATCATCTCTCCACTGTTTCGCTCGGTTGCCACCGCGTATGACTCGGACCCTGAAAAAGGCACCGAGAACAAAATTGGCGCATTTTTGGTTCAATGTATTTTTCAGTGTAACGCCATTACCTGTGCCATGTTCCTCACCTCAATGGCCGGCAACCCACTGGCAGCGAACTTCGCCAAAGAGCAAGGCGTTGAAATTACTTGGGCAGGCTGGGCATTAGCCGCGATTGTTCCAGGTATCATCTGTTTGTTTTTGATTCCTCTGGTGATGTACTTTGTGTTCCCGCCTGAGTTGAAGAAAACGCCGGAGATGCGACTCATCGCCAAACAGAAATTGGCAGAGATGGGGGCAATGACTCGCAACGAGTGGATGGTAGGCATCACCTTTATCGGTATGGTCAGCCTGTGGGTACTTGGCCCAACATTAGGCATTCACTCAACCGTCACTGCACTCTTGGGCCTGGTGTTTTTGCTGATAACTCGCACCATAACCTGGGATGCAGTGCTACAGGAAAAAGAAGCCTGGCATACCATCACTTGGTTCGCAGTCTTGGTTATGATGGCGGCACAGTTGAACAAACTCGGTTTTATCGCTTGGTTTGGAGACATGATCGCCAACTCACTCTCTGGCTATGGCTGGTTGAGCACCTTGGCGATTTTGTTACTGGTTTACTATTACAGCCACTACTTGATGGCAAGCGCTATGGCTCATATCAGCGCTATGTATTCGGCTTTCCTTGCGATCGCGATTGCCGCAGGTGCGCCTCCGATGTTGGCGGCGATCGTTCTAGGTATGTTCAGCAATCTCTATATGTCGACAACCCACTACTCTTCCGGCCCCGCCCCGATACTATTCGGTGCAGGCTTCCTGAGCCTTCAAAACTGGTGGAAGATAGGTTTTGTTTTCTCGCTCATTGTGATTCCCGTGTTCTTCTTTATTGGCGGAGCCTGGTGGAAGTTACTCGGAATGTGGTAATAGAAAGCCCGCTTCGGCGGGCTTATTTATTGCGGGCGAACTTGAGTCAACATCTCTATATGCTGCTGATCCACTTGGCTAACACTCACTTCAATTGCTGCAAACTCACGCAAACTCTGTGCATGGGTACCCCCACATGGGATCTGTGCAACTGAACCTTCGCCTAAATCACACTGCCAATAGCGTGAGTCGGTCAATTTCTCACCATGACACTGGATATGGATCGGGGCACCCAAACTTAACCAATCCCCAAGCTGGCGATTTACTCGGCTCTCAATGTCACTCAAGTTGGCCAACACATCGCTGCTATTCAAACCGCGCTTGCGCAGGGTTTTGCCTAGGCGGTAGTGGTCAGTACATCTGTCTGGGGTGACAAAACTGGTCACTTGCGCGTAGCTGTTGAAATCATAGTTGCCATGTGGATCTTTACGCTCCGCGTCTTTGCGCCAATATTGTTGCTCAACCAAAACCTTGTTCAGTGCCAAATAGGCTAAGTGGCCGGCACTGTGCCCGCGGCTAAGAGCCTGTTGATGTGCTTTATCTACCTTGAGTTCAACACACTGCGAGGGATGAACATCGTCCACCTCTTTTGCCAAGCAATGGACCACAACAAACACCCAACCTGGCTCATCACGCTTGACTGGAATCGCCTGACCGACATACAGCTCGTTGCTACCCAACTCGACCGCCCCGACTTGGCAATCCAGCACTGGGTGAGCGTTGAGGTAGCCTCGATCTGCCGGGTGATCAGGCCAAATGTGACTCACTGGATGAAAAGGCGTTTGCTCTGTAACGACATAGAGATAATCGCTGCCCAACTCTACACGCTGCACAGGCGATTGAAGTTGCCATGTTGCATGACAAAAGCGAATGGTGGTGGGAGTCATATGATGTTCCTTAAAAAAAACGCCGATATCACATCGGCGTTTTTACTCTATTGTTATTAGGGTTACTTTTTACGATTTTTCATCATTCCCATCAAGCGCTTGCGTTTGCGCTCTTGAGACAAAGTCATCTTATTCGATTTACCCTCAAATGGGTTTTCGCTGTTTTGGAACTGGATTCTAATTGGCGTTCCCATGATTTCTAATGATTTACGGAAGTAGTTCATCAGATAGCGTTTGTACGAATCTGGCAGCTCGTTCACTTGGTTACCATGGATAACCACGATAGGTGGGTTGTAACCACCTGCGTGTGCGTATTTTAGTTTCACACGTCGTCCGCGAACCAAAGGCGGCTGATGGTCTTCCGTCGCCATCTTCATAATACGAGTTAGGACAGAGGTACCGACACGGGTCGTTGCCGACTTGTAAGCCTCTTGCACCGATTCAAACAGGTGACCAACCCCCGTACCATGCAGCGCTGAAATGAAGTGGATACGCGCAAAATCAACAAAGCCTAAACGGCGATCCAGTTCTTTCTTGACGTGCTCTTTGACATCAATATCCAAACCGTCCCATTTGTTTACCGCAATCACGATAGAGCGGCCCGCATTCAAAGCAAAACCAAGCAGACTCAAGTCTTGATCAGAAATATTTTCACGGGCGTCAATCACCAACAGCACTACGTTGGCATCTTCGACTGCTTTTAACGTTTTTACCACGGAGAACTTCTCTACCGTTTCATTAATTCGTTTTCGGCGGCGAACACCTGCAGTGTCAATCAAAACGTATTCACGTCCATCACGTTCCATCGGAATGTAGATAGAATCACGCGTGGTGCCGGGCATGTCATAAACCACAACACGCTCTTCACCTAAGATACGGTTGGTTAGCGTCGATTTACCTACGTTCGGACGCCCAATGATAGCAAGCTTAATCGGTTGATCTTGCAGACGTTTGAATTCGGCTTCCGCCTCTTCTTCGCTGTATTCTAGCTTCTCGTCTTCGGCGTCTTCGAACTCGGTTAAGTCTTCGATTTCACCTTTCGCTTCCTCGGCCATTTTTTCGGCAAAAGGATTAAGCGCACGGTCAATCAAAGCGCCGACGCCACGGCCATGTGCTGCGGCGATCTGATACATATTCTCTACGCCTAACTGCCAAAAATCAGCCGATGCCGCATCTGCATCGATACCATCAACTTTGTTCACCACTAGCATCGAAGGCTTTTCAATTTTGCGTAAATGGTTGGCAATAGCAATATCGGCCGGTGTCAGTCCAGCGCGGCCATCGACCATAAACAGCACCACATCGGCTTCATCAATAGCCGCAAGTGACTGTTCAGCCATTTTGGTTTCGACACCCTCTTCGGTACCGTCAATACCACCGGTGTCGATAACGATAAATTCATGCTCACCAAGCTTCGCTTGACCATACTTACGGTCACGAGTTAAGCCAGGGAAATCCGCAACCAATGCGTCGCGAGTACGAGTCAGTCGGTTAAACAACGTCGATTTACCAACGTTTGGACGCCCGACAAGCGCAACAACAGGTACCATAACAACCTCTACAATATTCTTTCTTTATGTAGTTATAGGTAACCACTCATACAATGCCATTGATGAGCACTTTACCTATAACCACATGTTACTTTGGGGTCTAACACAAACAAACGGCTCCCAACTGTTGCCAGCTAGGAGCCGAATGTGAATTATATCACACGATTACTTGTTGATCGTTAGTTTCTTTACATCGCCATCACGAGTCACCAGCACGTAACCATCTTCGACTGGCGTCGGTCCGACGGCAAAACCACTGGAACTGACTTGCTGCATCGAAACGAAATCACCGCTATCACGCTCTAACCAGTACAAGTAGCCTTCGCTATCGCCAACCACCAAGTACGAATCGATAATCACAGGGGCTGTCACGAGACGGTTTTCTAACTGCTCATTGGTCCATAGCTCAGTACCACTGCGAGCATCTACCGCGATCAAATGATCTTGCTCAGTCACCAAATAGATGCTGCTGGCATCACTGGCCAAATTTGAAGCTGATGAGTAGTTACGTTTCCACGATGCCTCACCAGAACGCAAGTCGATGGCCGTCAACTGACCGTTGTAGCCAACGATATACAGTGAACTACCCAAAATCAGTGGCGAAGCGTCAACGTCGACCAAACGATCGATTTCTGTCGCGCCTTGCGGCTTACCGATCGGTTGTTGCCAAATCAGTTGTCCACGCTCAACAATCGCTGCGGCTAAACGTCCGTTAGCCGTGCCCCAAAACACGCCACCCGAGGCAGTCACTGGCGCGCTGTTACCGCGCAGGGTTAAGTTCGGTACTTCGGTACTGATGGTCCATCTTGTCTCGCCAGTCACTTGATCTAACGCGAGCAAAATACCTTTGTTGGTGTGAACAATCACCAAGTTACTATCCGTTGCTGGCGCAGCAAGAACTTCACCATTGACGTCGACTTGCCAATTGAGCTCACCCGTTTCTTGGTCGAAAGCGAACACACGTCCATTTTCGCTACCAATAAAGAGTTGTCCGTATCCGGCTGTAATACCGCCAGACAAACGGGCAGAGACATCTTCTTCGACATTCGCCTGCCAAATTAGACGCCCGTTTTCAGGGTCGAGCGCTTTCACCATGCCATCGCGGCTAGCAACAAAGACTTTATCGTAGGCATACTCTGCTGATAACTTAGAGTAAAACTGACCGACCCCTTTGCCTATTGAGCTCGTCCACTGAGTGGTGGGGGTAAACGCACTGCTGACCTGAGGCACAGGTGCCATAATCACGGTATCTTCTTCGCCGGCACACCCCGCCAACACACCGACACATATTGCAGTTGCAAGGGCTTTTTTGAGCAAATTCTTCATCCGGAGCCCTTACTTGGCTAAATCATCCAACTTTAGTTGCAGCGTTTGACTGGTAGAATCTAACTGCTGTGCTTCCTCATAGGCGGCGTATGCACCTTGCTCATCACCTTTGCGCAGCAAAATGTCACCTTTGAGCTCTGCCACGCGGCCAGCCCAAGTCTGGTCATTAATATTTGCCAGTTGCGCAATCGCAGCATCAAACTCGCCTTGCTCCGCTTTGATACGCGCTAAACGGTAGTCAATCACAACCGACAACGCAGGATCTTGAGTTGAGCTTTTCGCCCATTCGAGTTGCGCTACAGCTTCATCTAAGTTGCCTGCTTCTACCTGCACTTTGGCTAACTGAAGCGCGGCTAAGGTGGCATATTCCGTCTCTTTATTCGCATCAATGAAAGCTTGAACGCCCGACTCGGCACCCGCTCCTTGCTGAGCAAGCTGCTGAACCGCTTGGGTATAACTTTCAGAGGCAGCTTCTTGAGCGGCAGTTACTGAGTCTTGGTAGTAACGCCAACCGAATAGACCACCTAGACCCAAAACGGCACCAAAGATCACGGCTTTACCGTTCTCTTTCCACCAATCTTTGATCGCTTCTACTTGTTGTTCTTCAGTATCGTAGAGTTCCACTTCCTGTCCTCTTAAGCCTAGTGGTGAACTTCATCACCACTGAGATATTTGATAATTAATTAAACCAGCTGTGAGAGCTTTGTAATTACGTCGCTGTGACTGAGCGTATCTTGGCTACCACCAATGAGATCTTTTACCACCACAGTGCCATCAGCCACTTCGTTCTCACCCAATACTAGCGCTACCGCAGCGCCGACTTTGTCTGCACGTTTAAATTGCTTCTTGAAGTTACCACCACCAAAGTGGCTCATCACGCGCAGTCCAGGGACTTGTTCACGCAGTGATTCAGCCAGTTTCAGCCCGGCCATCATAGTGCCTTCACCTGCGGTGACCACATACACATCAACACTGCGACGCACGTCTGTGAGCTCTAGCGTTTCCAGCATCAAAACCAGACGCTCTAAGCCCATAGCAAAACCGACTGCTGGGGTCGCTTTACCGCCAAGCTGCTCAACCAAACCGTCATAGCGACCACCGCCACAAACCGTTCCTTGAGCGCCTAAGCTCTCGGTGATCCACTCAAATACCGTGCGGTTGTAGTAATCCAAGCCACGCACCAAACGCTGGTTAACTGTGTATTCGATACCCGCTGCATCAAGAAGTTCACACAGGCCACTAAAATGTTGCTTTGACTCTTCGCCTAGGTAGTCAGACAGACGTGGTGCGTCACCAAGAATAGCTTGAATGTCTGGATTTTTGGTATCCAGTACGCGCAACGGGTTAGTGTGCATACGACGCTTAGAGTCATCGTCGAGAATGTCGACATGTTTTTCTAAGAACGCAACCAGAGCGGTACGATAGTCAGCTCGGTCTTCGACAGAACCAATGGAATTAAGCTCTAAACGAACGTGCTTATCGATACCCAGTTCACGCCATAGACGCGCTGTCATCATGATAAGCTCTGCGTCAACGTCAGGGCCATTAAGACCAAACACCTCGACACCACATTGGTGGAACTGACGGTAACGACCTTTTTGTGGACGCTCATGGCGGAACATCGGCCCCATGTACCAAACACGCTGTTCGTCACGGTTGATAAGGCTGTTTTGAATACATGAACGTACACAGCCTGCGGTACCTTCAGGACGCAAGGTTAAGCTGTCGCCATTGCGATCATCGAAAGTGTACATCTCTTTTGAAACCACATCCGTCTCTTCACCAACAGCACGACTGAACAAATTGGTTTCTTCAACAATCGGCATGCGCACTTCACTGTAACCGTATGCGCTGATCACGTTTTTCACTGTGTTCTCTAGTTTCTGCCACAGTGGAGATTGGGTTGGGAGACAATCGTTCATGCCTCGAATTGCTTGTATTGTTTTTGCCACAATATTTACCGTAATGTTAATTACTTACCGTAATCTTGGTTTGAGATTAATCTTGTACTTTGATGTTGATGCGGTTCTGCTCATCCATCAGCGCTGCTTTAGCTCGAATCTTGGCTTCTAGCTGAGCGACGAGATCATTGTTATCGAAACGCTCTTTTTGACGTTTGCCGTCTTCGTAGAAAGCACTTTTCTTATTGCTACCCGCTAAACCTAGATGAGAGACTTCCGCTTCACCGGGGCCATTGACCACACAACCGATGATCGACACATCCATAGGCGTAATAATATCTTCGAGGCGCTCTTCCAATGCGTTGACTGTGCCTATTACATCAAATTCCTGACGAGAGCAGCTTGGACAAGCAATAAAGTTGATACCGCGTGAACGGATACGCAAAGACTTCAAGATGTCGAAACCGACTTTGATCTCTTCAACAGGGTTGGCTGCGAGTGAAATACGAAGCGTGTCGCCAATCCCTTCTGCGAGAAGCATACCTAGGCCAACCGATGATTTCACTGCGCCTGCGCGCGCGCCACCTGCCTCAGTAATTCCTAAATGCAATGGCTGATCGATCTTTTTGGCAAGCAGGCGGTATGAATCGACCGCAAGGAAGACATCCGAAGCTTTCACGCTCACTTTAAATTGATCGAAGTTGAGGCGGTCGAGAATATCGACATGTCGCATCGCCGACTCAACCAAAGCTTCAGGTGTTGGCTCACCATATTTCATCTGGATATCTTTCTCCAGAGAGCCACCATTCACGCCAATCCGAATCGGAATGTTCTTGTCCCGAGCACAATCAACAACAGCACGAATACGTTGTTCGTTTCCGATATTGCCAGGGTTGATGCGCAAACAATCGACGCCATACTCGGCGACTTTAAGCGCGATGCGATAGTCAAAATGAATATCCGCGACCAGCGGAATGTTCACTTGCTGTTTAATCTGTTTGAATGCTTCCGCCGCATCCATGGTCGGTACAGAGACACGTACGATATCTGCACCCACATTTTCCAGGGATTTAATCTGCGCAACAGTCGCCGCAACGTCTGTTGTGCGTGTGTTGGTCATTGACTGCACCGCGATAGGGGCGCCGTCACCAATGGGAACATCGCCCACGTAGATACGAGTCGATGGGCGACGTTTGATCGGAGATTCGTGTTGCATAGTAATGTCTAAGGTAAGTTGAATCTTGCTACTTTGCCCGAAGTATACCCAGAAAGGTCAACAGGTTCACTCGCTAATGTCATTGAAACGTTTTCGGGCGCTCCTAAAATGACGCTGTACGGCAGTTCGCCTTGTAAGTTGAGCTCTTGGCCAGGCTTTTTAACTCCAGTCGATAAGGTTTTGCCATCCGCGTCTTTGACTTGGATCCAGCAGTCATCGCTGAAGGTCATTTGCAGTAAATTTGCCGCTACTGCCACTTGCTCTGTTGCTTGAGGTTCAATCGTCTCTTCCACTACCGGTGGCTCGATGACCTCTGCTGGTTGCTCAGCAGCCGTTTCATCAATGATAGTGGTTTCTGTGGCAGAAGGTTCTTCGTCTTGAACAACTGGCTCAGCGAGCGCTTCCTCAACTGGCGCGCTTGGTTGCTCCTCCACCACATCTGCCTCACTCTCGGCTAATGTAGTAAAGTTGAGCTCAGGTTGCGCTGCTTGCTCTAGCTGCTGCTCTTGTTCACTGACCGTGGTCAAGTCAACCATCGCAGAGTCCTGGTTTTGCCACCACCACACTGAAGAAATACCTAGAATGACGGCAAAAATCCCCCAAGTTAGAGTCATGATGCGGCTATCATGCTTCTCACGTTTGGTTTTGCGCGAAAAGCTTTTCATCTGTTGTTCTTGAGGTTTGGTTTCCTCACAACCCGCGAGTGCAGAAAGCACCGTGGCTTCATCTAGATTAACCGCCTTAGCATACGAGCGCAGATAGCCACGGGTAAACGTTGCTACCTGATCGAGCGCGAAATCGTTATTTTCGATACTTTCAATGATTGAAAGACGCAGGCGCAGGCGGTCTGCAATCTGCTTTTGTGTAAGGCCTAAAGCCTCACGTTTCTGTTTGAGGAGAGTGCCGGCTTGTGGTTGTTCTACGGTGTCTTCGCTAGATTGTAGTTGTTGTTCAGCTGTCATGACTATAGTAAATCTCTTGTTCTATGGCTCTGGTTAACTTAAGGCTTAATTATTGTTTGTTGGTGTTTGCCGAATAACCAAAGTCGAAAAAATCGAGGAAAACTCCTCATACGATGCGAAATTAACGCTCCACTCAAATACAGAGAAATTTCTCTAAAGCGTTAACCTTTCATTCTAATAGATATCATAGATGAAACAACATAGCGGAAGTGGATAATTTACAGTCAGCTCAAGGTTTTTCACTATTTTGACAGAGAGATCGCGACAAGATGTAACAAAAAAGCCAGAGCTAGGCTCTGGCTTGGGCAGAAATCGAATAAAGCTTATGAAACCGCTTTAACTTCAATCGTCTCGCCTTTCGCAGCTCGAATCATTGCGGTGCGCTTAGTACGGTCGATGACGTCACCAACTAACTGTCCACAAGCTGCATCAATGTCATCACCACGCGTTTTGCGGATAGTGACTGTGTGTTCGTACTGCATCAAGGTTTTCTGGAAACGGTCAATGCGAGAGTTACTCGGTTTTTTATAAGGCGAACCCGGGTAAGGGTTGAATGGAATCAAGTTAATCTTACACGGCGTGTCTTTCATCAGCTCTGCCAGTTCGCGAGCGTGCTCCATATCATCATTAACATGGTCAAGTAACACATACTCAACCGTCACTTTGCCGCGGTTTGCGTTTGATGATGCGATGTAACGACGCACCGAGGCCAAAAAGTCTTGGATATCCCAACGGTCATTGATAGGCATGATTTCGCTGCGCAACTTGTCATTCGGTGCGTGCAGAGAAATCGCCAGCGCCACGTCAATCTTGCCGGTCATTTGATCCAAACCTGAAACAACACCAGAGGTAGACACAGTCACACGACGTTTAGACAAACCAAAGCCAAGATCATCGAGCATGATTTCTAGTGCTGGAATCAGGTTTTTCATATTCAACAGTGGCTCGCCCATGCCCATCATCACCACATTGGTGATCGGACGACGACCGGTCTCTTTTTCCAGACCAATTTCACGTGCTGCACGCCAAACTTGTCCGATAATTTCAGAGACTTTCAAGTTACGGTTAAAGCCCTGTTGCGCGGTAGAACAGAATTTACACTCTAGCGCACATCCCACTTGAGAAGATACACACAACGTGGCGCGATCGTCTTCCGGGATATAAACCGTTTCAACATCTTGGTCACCCACCTTCATCGCCCACTTAATGGTACCGTCTGATGAGTGCTGAGCTTCAGCAACTGTCGGTGCTTTAATCTCACAACGATGCTGCAACTTCTCGCGCAGCTTCTTGTTAATGTTGGTCATGTTATCGAAGTTATCGACACCGAAATGGTAGATCCACTTCATTACCTGGTCGGCACGGAATGCCTTTTCGCCGAGCTCCTCAGCAAAAAATTGACGCATACCTTGGCGATCAAAGTCGAGTAGATTGATTTTTTCAGTGGTCATGTGGCCTCTCAAACGACGGAACATTAATTAAGGGCGCGAATTGTACAGCCTTTATGCAGGGACAACAAGCGTTGTAAAGCCCTGTATTTGTTAAGGCGTTAATATCGCAGTGATTATTTTTTATACAGCAGAACAGGCCCGCGGATCACGTGGTACAGAGCGTTAAACCGACGCGCTTGCTGCGCGTTTAATTTGCTCGACAATCGCTTTTAATCCATTGCCACGTGACGGACTCAAATGCGCTATCAGGCCAAGCTGCGCGAAGTATTCGTCCACATCAAAGGCTTGGATTTGCTCGCCAGTTTTGCCATCAAACGCCGCCATCACTAAAGCAATAAGCCCACGCACAATACGTGCGTCTGAGTCCGCGCAAAAGTACCAAGCGTCACCCACTTGTTGACTGACCAACCATACCTGGCTCTCACAGCCAGAGACCGTCACCTGCTGCGACTTTAGCGACTCAGGCATCAGTGGCAGCTTTTTCCCCCACTGAATCACTTGACGATAACGATCTTCCCAGCCACGCAGCGCTTGCATAGTTTGCACTATCTGGTCTGCATCTATCTCCTGGCCAAACGGCGATTGAGGAAATGGCGACATGTTACTCTCCCACTAGTTGCGATGCTTCTGAATCAGTTTTTCAACAATGCGCGATACTGCGACGAAACCAAAAGTTGCGGTGACCACAGTCGCGGCGCCAAAGCCACTGGCACAATCCATGCGTTTCGGGCCTTCCGCGGTCGACTTCACCCCGCACACGCTTCCGTCAGGCTGAGGATATTTGAGTTGCTCAGTCGAAAACACACAATCGATGCCGAACTTGCGCGCCGGATTCATAGGAAAATTATGATGGCGGCGCAAGGTATCTTTGATTTTCTTCGCCAGTGGATCTTGAATCGTTTTCGTCAGATCCGCCACTTTAATCTGAGTTGGGTCCACTTGTCCGCCCGCCCCACCCGTGGTGATCACTTTAATCTTGTTACTACGACAATAGGCCAGCAACGCCGCTTTTGCTTTGACGCTATCAATCGCATCGAGCACATAGTCGAACCGTTTGGATAGGTACTGATGCTGATTGTCTGGGGTAATAAAGTCGTCGATAAGGTTTACTTTGCACTCAGGGTTGATCAATTTTACCCGCTCAGCCATCACCTCGATTTTGCTTTGGCCAACGGTGCCAGACATCGCATGAATCTGACGGTTGATGTTGGTGACACACACATCATCCATATCAATCAAGGTCAGTTCACCCACGCCGGTACGAGCCAAGGCTTCGACCGCCCATGAACCGACCCCACCAATACCGATCACGCACACGTGCGCCGCACGCAGAATTTCAACTTCACTGTGACCATAAAGGCGACGCGTACCGCCAAATCGTTGGTTGTAGTTATCAGAAGCAGGAGTGTCTAATTCGCGCATATCGATTTTCCGCTGGGTGTAAAAACAAAGAGTGCGATTTATACGCACTCTTGATAAAAATGTCTAGGCTATTGCAACTTCTCGGGAGGGAGTGCCCAAGGAGCTTGAGTCGGGCTGTTTTCTAGCCCAAGCTTCCAGACTCGGCCAAAGTGTTTATAGTGACCAGCTTCTGTGCCAGCACGTGGCCCCATACCATGATAGAGGTCAAGATGGTTCTGTTTCACCGCACCGCCAGTGTCTAACACGATAAGCAGACGCAATTGATGTGCTCCACTCCAAGTCCCGTCTGGGTTTAATAGTGGCACTTCCGCTAATATCGGGGTTCCCATCGGAAAAATTGAGCGATCGCCGGCTACCGAAGCCATGGCCAATAGCGGTATACCGGCAGACCCGGTCACGGGCGCATCCGCTCGGGGTTCAAAAAACACAAACGATGGATTTTGTTCCAGCAGCTCCTGCACCGTTGCCTCGTCATTGGCGAGCACCCACTCTTTGATCGCCTTCATCGACATTTTTTCGCGCGGGACTAAGTCGCGCTCTATTAATACTCGGCCAATACTGACATAGGCCTTGTTGTTCTTACCGCCATAGGCGAAGTACTCGAGCGTGTCGTCATCTTCAAAATGCACAAAGCCGCTGCCCTGCACTTCCATTAAAAACGGATCGATTCGGCTCTGTGCATAACCAAGCTCTAAACCGAGCCCATCCAGTGCACCAGCATAAATCTGGGCGCGAGTCGGACAATCCATTTCACAGTCAGGTTTAGCGTAGACCGGATACTTGAACTTTTCGTTGGGCTCATGGCGAAGTTCCATTACCGGCGAAAAGTAGCCAGTAAACAAAACATTACCTTGCTGGTCTCCGCCCCCTAGCTGCGCGGCTTGGATGCCATAGGCGGATAACTCAGTCGGCTCACCGCTTTGCAATACCCATTCGTTGAGCTTTTCGTAGAGCGGTTGGTAGATTTTCGCCATCGAGGGTGAGTTGATCACGACTTGCTCTGCTTGGCGATGAAATTCAGTAAAATCTCTTGGTTTGTCAGACTCGACAAGTGATGATTTATTCAGTATCGATGTGAATTCTTGGCCACTATATTGTTGGGCACGGTCGGTAGGTTGCGCACAACCAAACAGCACAGAAGCGGCAACAAGCGGAAGATATTTTTTAAACACGGGATGAGATCCTTGTTGAGCAATGCATTGAGGATGACAAACTTGTCCTTGATTCGCAATAAATCAGTGGTTAACGAATGTTATCTTTTTTATTTTTCTGACAAACGATAGACGGGCTGGTAGTGCGGCTGAGAAACCAGTTGGAACTGAGTGAACTGCTCGTTGAGTACTTTGAAGCGTCGCGTCTTTTCCCCCATTTGATACTCAAGATACGAGCCATCCCATTCAAACTCGGTATCAATCACGCCACCATTCACCGTTACCCCCGCCGCGCTGAGCATAAAACTCTCACGGCTATAATCAGCCACATCCTGCTCTACCCAGGTCCCATATAGCTTGGACTTAGGATAGGCTTTTTCTAAGTAAGCCTCATACAATTGACTGGCAAGTATCAGCGCACAAATAGCAACAAACAGTGTGCCAATGACCATAACTCTTTCAACCAGTTTCAATTTTCTACGACTCAAGCGACTCACTCTTTTTTATTCCCCAACAACGGCTGATCATTCAACCTAATAAGTAATTGTTAACTAACAAAGGCAATTACGCGAATCTGATTTCTTCGACCTTTCATCATATCGTGCTATCACTACTCAGCAGATATCCCCATCAAAAAAACACTTGTACAGCAAAGAATAAAATTGCAGTATATTTACATATTAATTCAATGGGTAGTTATTACTTTGAAACTAAGAAGTACCGCGCTTGTAAAAGGCTTTAGACAATCAGCTCCTTACGTTAACGCTCACCGTGACAAGATAATGGTGATTATGCTTGGCGGCGAGGCGGTGGCTGATGATAATTTTGCCAATATTATCAGTGATCTAGCCCTGCTTCATAGTTTAGGAGTCAAAATTGTGCTCGTTCATGGAGCACGGCCACAAATCAATCATCTTTTACAGCAGAACCAATACCCTAGCCCTTATCACAAAGGCGTGCGTGTCACCGATGAAACCTGCCTCAATTACGTCATGCAAGCTGCTGGGCAATTGCAGTTGGCCATTACTGCTCAACTATCGATGAGCTTGAGTAACACTCCGATGGCGGGCACGCAACTTAACGTCGTGAGTGGCAACTTTATTATCTCTCAACCGCTTGGCGTTGATGATGGTGTCGACTATTGCCATAGCGGTAAAATTCGTCGTATCGACACAGACGGCATCAACCGCATGCTTGACCAAGGCTCAATAGTGTTGCTCGGGCCGATCGCCAGCTCTGTGACCGGTGAGTCATTCAACTTGCTGTCAGAAGAGGTCGCCACGCAAGTTGCGATCAAACTGCAGGCAGACAAGCTGATCGGCTTTTGCTCCGAGCAGGGAATTATCGATGAAGATGGTGAAGTGTTTGCTGAGCTGTTTCCTAAAGAAGCGGAAAAGATTTTGGCGGATCTTGAAAGCGATCTTAGCTGCGAAAACTCATCCGGTACGCTGCGCTTTCTTCGCGCGGCAACCGCGGCTTGTCGTGCGGGCGTACCTCGTAGTCACTTGGTGAGCTACAAAGTCGATGGAGCCTTGATCCAAGAGCTGTTCTCGCTCGACGGTATCGGTACTCAAGTCGTCAAAGCCAGTTCAGAGCAGGTACGCGTGGCTGACATTGATGACATTGGTGGCATCTTGGATCTGATACAGCCTCTCGAGCAACAAGGTGTTTTGGTGCGGCGCTCTCGCGAGCAACTCGAGCAAGAGATCCATCAGTTCACTATCATCGAGAAAGATGGCCTGATCATCGGTTGTGCGGCTTTGTATCCTTACCCCGAGGAGCGCATGGCAGAAATGGCATGTGTGGCGATTCACCCTGAATACCGTGATGGCAACCGTGGACTTTTGTTACTTAATCACATGCGTTTGCAGTCGAAAGCGCAAGGAATTGAGCAGATATTTGTATTAACAACACACAGTTTGCACTGGTTTAGAGAACAAGGGTTCCACGAGATGGGGGTCGATTCTCTGCCATCGCAAAAGCAGAATCTGTACAACTACCAGCGCAAGTCTAAAATTCTGTCACTTAAGCTTTAACTCAATTAGCAATCTCAGTTATGAGATGTCATTGCAGAATATTTCTCAAATAGTCGCTTTATTTCATAGTTTAAATTGGTTAAAATTCGAGCTCCTCAATGTCTGAGGAGCTAGGATTTATTCTCGACTTAGCTTTATGGCTAAGCTGCAAGGATTGCTTGAGGTTACTAACAACGTTACTAAGAGCAAACTATCAATGAAGAAAATTATCTGTAACTCTGTGCAGAGTTTTTGGGACATGGCAGACAACGAACTACTAGAAGATCTCGACGTACACTGCGTATTCCCAGTTACAGAAGGCTTAAAAGCGTTCATTTTGAACTACCAAGAGAAATACCGCATTCGCAGTATCTCATTCTCTACTGCACTTTAATCACACTGACAGACGACCATGGAGGGTCATCTGCCATCTTTCAGCCTTGCTATCAAGCCACTTGCCCTCTCCGTACGCACCTTAATACCTCGCTTTAACAGTCGCTCATCGACAAACAGCGTCAGCTTGTGTTTAGCGCGAGTAATCCCGGTGTAGATCAGCTCACGGGTTAGCAATGGGGTAAACTCTGCCGGTAAGATCATCAAGGTATGGTCGAACTCACTGCCTTGCGACTTGTGAATGGTCATGGCATAGGCCGTTTCATGCTCGGGGACTCGGCTAGGCAAAACCGCCTTAACACTGCCGTCAGGCAGTTCAAAAAACACTTTCAGCTTGTCTTGCACTGGGTCGTAGACACATAAGCCGATATCACCGTTATACAGACCCAAACTATGGTCATTGCGAGTAACCATCACTGGTCGACCGTGATACCAAAGCTCATCTTGGGTTTGAATCAATTTACGCGCCGCTAACCCACGCTCAATGCGTTGGTTAAGCCCAGCGACACCAAAATCTCCTTCGCGAATCGCACACAGCAGGCGACACTTTGCAAACAGATCCAATGCTGATTTCGCCTGCTCTGCCAAGGTTTCTGAGATTCCATCGCGCTGCTGAACCTGTGCTAAGCGCTGCAAATAGCCGCGATATTCCGCCACCATAGTTTGAATCATCTGATTGTAGTGCTGGCTATCGATGGGGAACTTAGCGATGTCAGCAAAGTCGCGTTGCCAAACAGTATCAACTTTGGCGCCACTCCCTGAGTTGACCGCTTGCGCCAACTGACCAATGCCCGAGCGAGCGTCAAAGCGGTAGCTCTTTTTCAGCATACACAAGCTATCGGCAATGGTAGCCGGGCCTTGCTGACTACTGGCCAACGTATCATAGCCTGTCAATCGTGCTAGCTGGCTGGCGTGAGCCTGGCTGTACCCCAGCGAGCTGAACGAGCAAATATCACCGAGCACGGCTCCCGCCTCGACTGAGGCCAGCTGGTCTTTATCTCCGAGCAAGATCAAACGCGCGTGTTTGGGCAGAGCGTCGACCAATTTGTACATCATAGGCAAATCGATCATTGAGGCCTCATCGACCACCAAGATATCCAAGTGCAGTGGGTTATCTCGGTGATGACGAAACTCTGCGCTATTAGGAATCGCTCCCAGCAAGCGGTGTAAGGTGCTTGCCTCGGTTGGGATGCGAGCTTTGAGCTCTGGACTGACTGGCAGCGCCTCTACCGCTTTACCTATCGACTCGGTCAGACGCGCTGCCGCTTTTCCTGTCGGCGCGACCAGTTTAATACTGGGTGAGCTATGTTGGCTTTGCGCTTGTTCAATAAGGGCCGCGAGCAATTTGGTAACCGTTGTGGTTTTGCCAGTACCCGGCCCTCCAGAGATCACCGCAAAGCGCTTAGTCAACGCGACTGCCGCTGCGACCTTTTGCCAGTTAACGCAGGCGGCGAGCGGCACTAAGTCATCCAACGCGGCTAACTCTTGGCTACTCTTCGCTGAACAGAGCTTTTGGTCTATGGTAGGCCAATCCAAGTTTTGCTCGTCGACAACGTCTAGATGGTCGCAAACCATTCGCTGTCTCAGCCCTGGCGAACTCGTTCCTGTTTCGAACGTTTTTTTAATATCTTCATAGAGATAGCGATAGCTTCTCGCGAAAAGATGGTCGAGGAGTTGCGACAAGTTGTGCAGCTCTGGCGGCGAAAGGATCATGGGTGACCCAAAGCTATTTAATCGCTGCGCAACCACCACTTCATAGTGCCAGTAGCGATGCAAATAGAGACGTTCACCATCAAACATCAATGGGACAGGTTCACCATGGCTGCCAACCAGTTCGCTGCTGTGGAGTAGTGCTGGCCAATCCACACCCAACAACTGCTGGTTCAACTCACTGGCCGCCTCGCCAAATAACCCCAGCTTAGCGGCGATGTCCACCGCACAGCCATTCTCATCAAGCAGCGGCAAACAGATGTGGCCTTTCCCCAATTCGCAGCTCACGACCCCAGCAATAAATGCTAGGTGAGGATTGTCTGCTTGCCGTTCAATGAAACGGGCAAACTGATAATCTAGCTGTCGAATCAGGCCTTTATTCGCCAGTTGCTCAAGAGTCGAAATCAATCTATCCATGGTTAAAGCAGCTCCATCTGACCAGCACTATTGTGTTTCTCTTCGATCGGCAAACCGTCAATCAATCGATCCATATCGGTTAACAACGCTAAACTCGGTTTCGCAACAAAAATACCGTGATCACTTTCGCCATCCATTCCCCGTAAAAACAGATAGTAGACGCCGCCAAAATGGCGCTGATAGTCATAATTTACCACACGGCTGCGTAGAAAACGGTGCAGTGCCAATGCATAGATTTGGTATTGAAGGTCGTAACGGTGATCGGCCATCGCCGCTTTGAGCGCGTCCCCATGATAGAAGCTCACCTCATCACCTAAATGGTTCGATTTCCAATCCAAAATGTAGTATTTGCCCTGATGCTCGAACACTAAATCGATAAAGCCTTTCAGCATGCCATTGACACTATGAAAGCCTAAGTCTCCCGCTTTCGCAGATAAAGGATCATGGCGTTGAATCACGCGATTGAGCGCAGGCGCAGACAGCACTTCAATCGGCAACATAAATTCCATCTCAACCAGACGCTGCTGCGCGGTTTTATCCTTAAGACGCAACTGTTTGCCATCGAGCGGTGTGCTGAGCACGGTATCGACCAGTTGCTGTAAGATAGGCAACCAATCTGGGTCAAGCTGCTCATCTTCAAGCAACTTGCTGATCAGCGCACTATTACTCTCACTGGTTGCCGGCTGGGTAAACTCAACTTCTTCGAACAGCGTGTGCAAAAACGTCCCGGGACGTGCACCGCGCGGAAAGGTAAAGATTGAAGCTTGCGGCTCGGTGTCGATGGGCTGGTCATTATCATCAGAGGAATCGATATCCAGATGCAGTAAATCCGTGAGGCCATCATGATGTTGCAAGCCTTGTTTAATTAGCCCTGAGTAACTGGTCATGCGCCAACTTCGGTCTATTGTTTGGGTCAGCTCGGCGGCGCTCAGTGTCGGCGGTTGATTCTCTATCGCTATCAAAGGCTGCTGATGAGCTTCAGGCAATGGGCACACGGTAACACAATCCAAACCCTGAGCTTGCACTTGTAGGGCCGCGCTCAAATCAGCGATCCCTCCTTGCTGACCATCTTGCAACAAATGACCCATCGCGCTGAGATGAACCCCTGTTGGTTCTTTGCTAGAGCGGCCATTTCGCAGCGGCGCAGCGCCAACAAAACAGCCATACACCGCGCGGGTCAGAGCAACATATATCAGACGTAAATCTTCTGCCAAACGCTCTTTATCGGCGGCGGCCAACGCCGCTTTTTGTGCGGTGATATCGAGAATAGTTTGGTCTTTATCCGCGTCGTAATATTTGGCTTCTGCAGCCTCTCGATAGCTGAAAACAAACGGCAAAAAGACCAAATCGTACTCCAAGCCTTTTGACTTGTGGATAGTCACTATCTGCACCAAATTGCGTTCTGACTCCAAACGCTGAATTTGATCTTCGTTGCCGCCAAGTCCGTTTTCAGCATCGCTGATGGCTTGCGCCAACCAGCGTAGTAAGCCATGGTCACTGTCGAGTTCAATGCTGGCTTGCTGGAGCAATTCACCAATATGCATCAGGTCGGTCAACTGACGCTCTCCCCCTTGCTCGGCGAGCAGCCGCTCAGCAATATGACGTTTACTCATCACACTGCGCAGCATCGGTAGCACACCGCGCTGTGTCCACAGCTTGCGATACTCCTTAAACTCGTTGATGGCCGCTTCCCACTCATTTTCATCATTGTTGAGGGTATCTAGCCGACCAGCATCTAAAGCAAAAATTTCAGAGGCGAGACTTGCGCGCAGGGCTCGGTCGTTTTCTGGGGTCAGCACCGCTTGCAAGAGACGCTGCAGATCTTTCGCCACCGGCGAGCTAAACACGCTATCGCGGTTTGACAGATAGACACTGGCGATCCCTTGGTCGGCCAATGCTTGTTTCACCAACCGCCCCTCACTTCCGGTGCGCACCAATACTGCGATGTCTCCCGCTTGGATCGGCCGCTGCTGCTTGTCGCTGCAAAAGTGCGCCTTAGCCTGTTGCGCCGCATCCAAAATAGTATGGATGTGATCGGCGGTGGCTTGGGCCATGGCGATTAGGTACTCGCCTTTGGCAAGCGGCTTGGCGTCGGCTTCTTGCAACCAGTAAGTTAAAGCGGGTTGTTTTTGGCCTGTCATCGTCCAAATGCGCTGCTCTGCCTTAGGGCTATGCTGCACCGGCAAAAATGGAATATCTTGATCATAAATAAATGGGCTGTGAGGCGTCGCGAATACTTGGTTCACCGCCGCCACCATATCGGCACTAGAGCGCCAGTTAGTGCCAAGCGTGAAATGAGAGCTCACCTGATTGCGCGCTTTAATGTAGGTAAAAATATCGGCGCCGCGAAACGCGTAAATCGCCTGCTTTGGGTCACCAATCATAAACAAGCCACATTGAGGGTGCGCTAAGTAAATGCGGCTAAAAATACTGTATTGCAGCGGATCGGTATCTTGAAACTCATCAATCATCGCCACCGGATACAAAGTGCGGATCCGCTCGGCCAACTGTTCACTTTCATCACTGTCGATCGCCGCTGAAAGCTGCGTCAACAGATCATCAAAAGAAAGCCATTGCTTACGCTGTTTCGCCTCAGCCAGCAAGGCGCGGCAATGGTGTATCGCATGAGCGAGAAGCGGCGCCTTAAGGCTTATCGGCTGGGCAATAAACGTATCAATTTGGTCAAACAACGGCAATTGAGGTGGATTGCCTTTAGGCGTTTTCTCGTTGAGCGCCGACTGGGCGAACTTGGCTAACTGCTCAGGATACTCATAACCCACACTTTCCGTCGCCGCCCACTGATTAACGGCTTCCAACCATACTGGTAACGATTTTTTGCTGTAACTGCGTTTGTTAATATCAGAGCCACTGATCAAGTCTAAAAGGTCATCTTGCTGCTCACGCCAACTGGCTTTAAGCGTATTAATTTGATGCAAGTTTTGCTGATGTAAATCGGCCAAGCTGCCCCTCATTGGCGCTACCGATAAACGAACTGGCGACCCGGTCAAATAGCGCGAAATCTCCGCCAACAACGCGGCAGGCGAGCTCCATAATCGTCGCACTTCTCCAGCCAACTGATGCGGTAGCGGATAAAAATTGCGCCGCCAATAGTCGGCCACCACTTGAGCTTTTAACTGACTTTCATCGGTGACAAATTCACTGTTGAATCGACTGCCGGATTCGAAAGCGTTTTGCGTCAACATCCGTTGGCAAAAACCATGGATGGTATACACCGCCGCTTCATCCATCTGACGCTCAGCTTGGAGTAATATGTCGGCCGCGTGTTTGTGATCGGCCACTTGTTCAAGCAACGGTTGAATCACAGGATCTTGGCTGTGGCCGCGGGCAAAGGCCAAGCGCGCAGCGTGAATCCGGGCTCGAATTCGGTCTCGCAGTTCCGCAGTTGCCGCTTCGGTAAAGGTCACCACCAAGATCTGATCAACGGTCAATGGCCGATGATGCTTAGATTGCTCACTGCCGTGCCCCAATAACAATCTGAGGTAGAGCCCCGCAATGGTAAAGGTTTTCCCCGTTCCTGCTGATGCTTCAATCAATCGCGCTCCATGCAGGGGAAAAGTCATGGTATCAAGGGGGGTAACAGAAGCCGCCGATGTCATAAATATTATGCCCTTTTGCTGAAAAGCCTGATGCTGAATGTGATCTAGGCTTTAAAACGTTAGTTATTAATATCAAACGATAAAAAGTTAAGATGTTATGCGATCTTTCTCACGGCGCGCGCCCGAGCAAGCCGATAGTATGCGCGCCATGTGTTGAGCAAGGAAACTTGCAACAGACCCACCGAATCACGGTCCCTCTGACCTATGGCCGCACAGCGAACGCCCTACACAATAATGATTTACTGGCGGCCAACTACTTTGCCTCATAACGACTGACTCGCCTCTTCACTGGTTTGCATCATCAGTCTTGGTGTCTGAATCACTAAGTGACTTAAGTGACGCACTTGCTCCGCCAATGTCTGATCCCAACTTGGCCAAATACGGGCAATATAAACGTTGTTCCCTTCTCCCGGTGACAGATAGCCATCGTTAAAGGTATCGGCCATTTTCTTCAGCGCCTTCTCTTCATCGTCAGCCCAATGGCCACGGCTAAAGCCCGCTTCGATATTAGCCAGCGCGGTTTTAGGAAAATAAGCCAACGGCTGTGTCATACCTTGATAGAACAAGCGAACCAGCTCGGTCAACCATTCAACCGCCTGTTTGCGGTCGGCGATGGCAGGATAGATCAAGTGTATCGCGCCCTCTTTGCGATCGTAGCCAATCATATGGGTCGGGCGACTGACGCCCATTGCCGACATTGCGAGATGATCAATCCAAGCGGCGAGATAGTCTTGGGCGCGCAATTGACCGCTGCGAAAACGGACCAAACCGGATTGGAATACTTGGGTTAACCAACCGGTCAGTAGCACCGGCTTGTCTGCGCCAAACGGCGTAAGCGTGAGCTTGATTTCGATATCATCTAGGCTGGCTTGACATACAAAGCCAATCTTTTCCAGCAGCTGTTCGGCTTGTACACGATTAGTCTCAAACTCAATTTCGCCAAATGCGCCGACCGGCAATTTTCCCTGCGCACGTTGCTGCTCAACAAACGCTTCCATCACCTGTTGTAGTTGTTGCCCTAGCTGCTGCTGTTTAAGTAGTTCATTGAGCAGTGCATCACGCATCTGATAGCTCTCCAGACCGCCCAGCACAAAAGGCTCTTCATCCTGCATCACAGGCAGTGGCGGCTCAAACGTCACTTTGAGGCGGCGATTAAAGAAATATTGCACGGGCAGGCGCCAAAAGCGTTGCAATTCAACCAAATCGAGCTCGAGCGGGAAAGTTGCGTCTAATAGATAGTCATCCAGCTGACGGTTGAAAGCACCACTCTGTTGCCCCTGACGATTGGCCGCAGGTAGCCACTCTTTGGCATAACTTGGGTGCTCGCCGCTAAAGGCTTGCTCACTGAACGGTACCATGGGATGGTGCGTCACCAGACTTGCGACCAGCGCATCGCCCGACTCATCTGACGGCTTGTCTTGCTCTCCGAGTAAACAATAGTTTTGCTGACAGTATTCGACCAACTCAGACACCAACACTGATGGTACCCGTTCGGTATTGTCTTGAATCGAGCGGCCTACATAACTGATATAGAGCGTCTGCTGCGCAGATAACAGCGCTTCCAGAAAAAGGTAACGGTCGTCATCTCGACGCGAGCGATCCCCCGGTCGAGTACGACCAGTCATCAAATCGAATCCCTCTGGCGGCATAGAGCGAGGATAGACGCCATCGTTCATCCCCAGCAGGCACACAGTTCGAAACGGAATCGAGCGCATCGGCATTAGGGTACAGAAGTTCACTTGCCCGGCAAGAAAGCGTTGACTCACTCGGGTTCCAGACAGCTTGTCGAGCAAGTACTGGCGCACAATGGCGGGAGCAAGCGACTGCTCAAACGCGGCATCGTTCAACTGCTGCTTGAGATTGGCCAAGGTATCGCGGATCGACTTTAATGCCGCCTCGCCCTCTAGCTCGACCAAGAAAAAGTCATCGAGCAATTGGGTTAATACTTCGCGCCACGCATCAATGCTTTGGGTTTCGCCGAGACGCTGACGATAATCGCTTATCGCTTGAATAAACTGCGCTAGTTTACCAGCAAGATCGGCTCCCAGCCCTTGTACTTGATTGTATGGTGCCAGTTGACCATGTGAAGTGGTAAACAGACCCGCCGTGTCTGGCATGGCGTAACCCAGCAACATGCGTTCGATGCCAAATTGCCAGGTATTATGACTGTTCTCAGGCAGGTCAAACTCGCGGCAGGTATCACCATTGAGCCCCCAGCGAACCCCAGACTCTTCGACCCACTGCTTGGCGAGCACAAACTCCTCTGCGCTGATCGCAAAGCGGGCCAATATCGCCGGCGTTTCTAGCAACTCGAGTAGCTCTGAAGCCAGACAGCGAGTGTTAGGCAAATCGACCAACTGCATAAAGGCATGCAGGATTGGGCTCTCTTGATCGGCGGTGCGATCAGAAATGGAATACGGAATAAAACGCTCACCCGGAGCATTGCCAAATACCGCCTGAATCGCCGGGCTATAGGCGTTGATGTCCGCCACCATCACTATGATATCGCGCGGTTTTAGGCTCGGGTCTGCATCAAACATCGCCAGCAACTGATCATGCAGCACCTCCACTTCGCGCATCGGACTGTGACACACATGCAAGCTGAGTGACCTGTCTCCCGGATCTACCAGTTGCTTGTGCGCACTGCTGTCGAGTAGGCTGTCATCTTGATGCTCTTCTAGATTGAGAATGTCGGCCTGCAACTGATGCAGCAAGGAGTCACGCTCAATATCCACGAAGGCTTCAATTTCGTGGCTATCCAGTTGCGATAGCAAATACATGTTATCTCGACCGAGTTTGCCCATAGACGCAAGCAAGCTGTTACCAACGACATCGGTATGCAGTTCATCGACCACATTCTCTTCCAAGCTGCCCTTTAGCTGCTGGCTCTGACCATCTAGCTCCGAGTGGTCTTGATTCCACACCAAGTGCTGACGATGCCTAGCAGCCAAACGCGCCAGGAATTTTCTATCCCGCACTTCGCCCCAGTAATAACGACAAGGGTTGGTAAACATCAAATGGACATCGATGTGCTCACCAATCGCTTTTAATGCATCCATATAGCGTGGAGGCAATGAGGTAATACCAAATACAAACAAACGTTTTGGCAAGTGCTGAAAGCCTTCGCTTTGCGCTGTGGCGGCGTAATTTTCCAGCGTCTCAATAAAGTGCTGGTACAGATTGGCACGATGATAGGGCGATTGGCCGAGCGCTAAAGTATGGTCGTACAGCGCTTGCCACAGGATAGGCTGCCATGGATGTTCGTCTTGTAACTCGGCCACCGGTTGCCCTGCTTCCCAGCTTGCGATCCACTCTGGTCGATACACCAAATAGCCATCGAAGATATCGGCGATTTTTTCTGATAACTGGTAGAGCTTAGACTGGTCGTTATCATCAGCGAGATAACGTTTCAGTGGGGCAAATTCATCACGCTCGAGTAACGCGGGCAAGATTTGCATCAACTTCCAGGTCATCGACTCTTTGTTGAATGCACTGCGTTCGGGCACCTCGGTCAATACCTCGGTAAACATATTCCAGATGAAGGTCGCTGGCAGCGGGAATTCAATATTGGCCGCCACGCCAAACTCTTTCGCCAATTCCATTTTAAGCCACTGGGACATACCCGGGCTTTGTACTAAAATTTGCTCCGCTTCAAACGGGTTCTCCAGCGGATTGAGCCGAATCAACTCAACCAGTAGGGATTTCAATACATCGACTTGGTTGGAATGGTAAACAGTAAACACAATGCACTCACGCTCACGTTGTGACAATTAGCCCTGAGACTAGCACAACCAAGCTCTTTAGCAGAGTAATACCAATCGCATTAATTAGATGTTCAGAAAATTGCTTAGAAAGGATGATCAGATAATTGATGTAATTGGTGTGGTATTTGGTTCAAATCAAAATACCCGCTTAAGCCTTGAGCAGGCCTAAGCGGGTGGGGAGAAATCTGTCTTTAAGGCGGGGTAGCCTTACTGAGCGATCAGATCTTTATAGGCGATGGTTTTACCTTGTGGTTTTTCATTCGCCAGTTTCGCTTTTGGCGCACCGGGTTGTGATAGCCAGTACTCAGGGTCTTTCTTCGGATTGAGCTGCGGTCCACACTCACCTTGCGCACCACTGCGTTCCAAACGCTGCATTACGCGGTCTTGTGCTTGTGCTAAACCATCCAGCGCCTCTTGAGGGGTTTTCTCACCACTCGCGGCTTCAGACACGTATTGCCACCATAGCTGCGCCAATTTCGGGTAATCTGGCACATTGGTCCCGGTTGGGGTCCACTGCTTACGAGCGTCGCTGCGGTAGAACTCCACCAAGCCGCCAAGTTTCGGCGCTGCATCTGTCATTGCTTGAGAGTTGATATCCGACTCACGAATTGGGGTCAGACCAACCAAAGTCTTCTTCAAGCTGACAGACTTAGAAACCACAAACTGAGCATACAACCAAGCTGCCTGACGACGCTCTAATGGCGTGCTGTTGAGGAAAGTCCAAGAGCCTGCATCTTGATAGCCGAGTTTCATGCCATCTTCCCAGTATGGACCGCGTGGTGACGGAGCCATGCGCCATTTCGGCGTGCCATCTTCATTAACCACAGGTAGGCCTGGCTTGGTCATATCAGCAGTAAAGGCGGTGTACCAGAAGATTTGCTGAGCGATAGAACCTTGCGCCGGAACTGGACCTGCTTCACCAAAGGTCATACCTTGAGCTTCTGGTGGCGCATACTTCTTAAGCCAATCTACGTATTTGGTGGTCGCATACACAGCGGCTGGACCATTGGTTGCGCCGCCGCGAGCAACATCAGAACCTACCGGCTTACAGCCTTCGATACGAATGCCCCACTCATCAACCGGTAGACCATTGGGAATGCCCTTGTCGCCAGCGCCTGCCATCGAGAACCAAGAGTCGGTAAAGCGCCAACCCAAAGACGGATCTTTCTTACCGTAATCCATGTGACCGTAAACTGGCTCGCCATCAATGGTTTTCACTTTGTCAGTAAAGAACTCAGCAATGTCTTCATACGCAGACCAGTTTAGTGGAACCCCAAGTTCATAGCCGTACTCTTGCTTGAATTTCGCTTTAAGGTCTTCGCGCTCAAACCAGTCGGCACGGAACCAGTACAAGTTAGCAAACTGCTGATCGGGCAATTGATAGATTTTGCCATCTGGACCTGTGGTAAAGTCCAAACCGATAAAATCAGGCAGATCAAGGTAAGGGTTAGTCACGCTTTTCCCTTCACCGGCGATAAAGTCTGAAATAGGTACGACTTTTCCGTAACGAACATGGGTACCAATTAAGTCAGAATCGTTGATGTAGCCATCGTAAATATTACGCCCAGTCTGCATCTGAGTTTGCAGTTTCTCAACCACATCACCTTCTTGAATCAAGTCATGGTTGACCTTGATGCCGGTGATCTCATAGAACGCTTGAGCCAAGACTTTAGCTTCATATTCATGGGTGGTGATCGTCTCCGAAGCTACATTGATCTCCATACCTTGGAAAGGTTTTGCAGCATCGATAAACCATTGCATCTCTTGCGCTTGCTCTTCAGTAGAAAGCGTCGATGGTGTGAACTCTTCACTCATCCATTTTTTCGCTGCCACCATATCGGCGAGTGCAGTTGGTGAGATGGCAGCCAAAGCGAAGCTCAAGGCTAAGCTACGAGCAAGGTAAGACTTTTTGATATCCTTTTTCATTCTTGTCTAACTCCAGTTGTGAGTATTCTGTCTATTACGTTATTGGTGTCACTCACCCCATCACGATGACGCCTTCCTATCGGGGGGTGGGTATGTCGTTAAGTTGTTGTTATCCCCATTTCAAAACTGTACCCAGCCAAATTACCGAGAGGGTAAATGGCACCCAAATTGTCAGTTCAGAGAAGCCAACAAATCCAAGATGGATATAAGCTGAGCTCAACAAACCGATAAATAACCGGTCGCCACGTGTGGTGGTGATCGGTAGAAACCCTTTACGCTCAATACATGGCGTACGAATTTCACGAATCGTCATCGTCAATAGAATCAGCGCAATACCGAGAAAAAACAGCGCTGAAGGGGTAGTCCATGCCATCCAAGCCATGATGAAGTCTCCTTAAACTCGACCTAGCGCGAAGCCTTTCGCGACGTGGTTTCTTACAAACCAGATAACTAAAATGCCCGGTAGAATGGTCAGCACACCGGCTGCCGCCAATACTCCCCAATCAATACCTGAAGCACTGACCGTACGAGTCATCACCGCTGAAATCGGCTTGGCATCAACCGAGGTCAAGGTTCGAGCGAGCAGCAGTTCGACCCAACTGAACATGAAGCAGAAAAAAGCCGAGACCCCAATCCCCGAACGGATCATCGGCAAAAAGATTTTGATGAAAAACTTGGGAAAGCTGTAACCATCGATATAAGCGGTTTCATCGATTTCACGGGGAACACTCGACATGAAACCTTCCAGAATCCATACCGCCAGTGGCACGTTGAACAAACAGTGCGCCAGGGCGACCGCAATATGGGTATCAAACAGACCGACCGATGAATAAAGCTGGAAGAATGGCAACAAGAACACCGCTGGTGGTGCCATACGGTTGGTTAGCAGCCAGAAAAATAGATGCTTATCACCAACAAACTTAAAGCGTGAGAACGCATAAGCGGCAGGTAAGGCCACAGTTAACGTGATCACCATGTTCATCACCACATAGATGATTGAGTTCACGTAGCCCATGTACCAACTTGAGTCGGAAAAGATGGTTGCGTAGTTTTTAAAGGTCCAATTCTCTGGGAAGAAGCTCAGCCCGCCCAAGATCTCTTGGTTCTCTTTAAACGACATGTTGAGCAGCCAGTAAATTGGCAGCATCAAACAGATGATGTACAGCGCCAGACCTACAATCTGGGTGTAGCGTGTGTATTTAGATTTTGTCATCGCCATGGTTGTTTCCTTACTTATTTTCACCGTGGGTCATTGCGGTGTAGAACACCCAGCTCACCAAGAGGATGATCAAGAAGTAGATGATTGAGAATGCCGCTGCTGGGCCGATATCAAACTGACCAATCGCCATTTTGGTCAATGTCTGACTGAGGAAGGTGGTCGAGTTACCGGGTCCACCGCCGGTCAATACAAAAGGTTCGGTGTAGATCATGAAGCTATCCATAAAGCGGATCAGAATACCGATCAGCAGTACGCTCTTGAGCTTCGGCAGTTGGATATAGCGAATGATTGACCACGTCGACGCTCGGTCGATATTCGCCGCCTGATAGTAGGCATCTGGAATCGCACGCAAGCCTGAGTAACACAGCAGCGCAATCAACGACGTCCAGTGCCACACATCCATTAAAATTACCGTCAGCCAAGCATCAATCGGGTTGCCGGCGTAGTTGTAGTCAATCCCCATGCCATTCAATGCCCAACCAAACAAGCCAATGTCAGCGCGGCCAAATATCTGCCAGATAGTACCGACCACGTTAAGCGGGATCAGCAATGGAATCGCCAGTACAATCAGGCAGAAGGCAGACCATTTACCTTTGGTTGGCATGGTGAGCGCGACGATGATCCCGAGCGGTACTTCAATCAGCAAAATGGTGAAGGTAAAACCAAACTGACGCAGCAGTGCGCCGTGCAACCGCTCATCATTGAGTGTTTCGCGATACCACTCCGTGCCGACAAAGTAGGCGGTGTTGGCATCAAAAATATCTTGTAGTGAGTAGTTCACCACTGTCATCAGCGGCACAATGGCACTGAATGCCACCAGCGCAAATACCGGCAGCACTAAAAACCAAGCGCGGTTATTGGCAACTTTATCCATCACTCTTCTCCCACATTGACAAGAAATTCATCGACATACAGCATGGTCCATTGCTCTGGGAAGCTGATATACGCTTGATGTTGTGGCACCACTTGATCCTCCTGAAGGCGCGCTTTGATCTCTTGATTGCCAAGCTTCAACGTGACAATTTTGTAAGTACCCAAATCTTCGACATGCAGAACATCACACAGCAGCGCCGAGTCGTGTCCCTTCTCCCACACATGAACAAACTCCGGACGAATACCGATTTTGATGTTTTGGCTCGCGGCATTAGCAATGGCATGGCGATAGGCTTCGGACAATGGCACTTCAACGTCATCAAATTGAACACCATTCTCTGTTGGCGAGACTTCGAGCAAGTTCATGCCCGGGCTGCCAATGAAATAGCCAACAAAGGTGTGATTGGGCCGCTCGAACAGCTCGCGCGGAGTACCAAATTGCACGATCTGACCGTTGTACATCACCGCAATTTCGTCGGCAAAGGTCGAGGCTTCAAGTTGGTCGTGGGTAACGTAGACCATGGTGATGTTGAACTGCTGGTGGATCTGCTTTAGCTTGCGGCGCAGTTTCCATTTCAGCTGTGGATCGATGACCGTTAGTGGCTCATCAAACAAAATCGCCGACACATCGTCACGCACCAAACCGCGTCCCATCGACACTTTCTGTTTCTCATCGGCCGTGAGGTGCTGAGCTTTTTTAGACAGCACATTGGTCAGCTCCAAGATTTCGGCGATTTCCGTCACCTTAGAGTGAATTTTGGCTTTATGGACTTTCATATTGCGCAGTGGAAACGCCAGGTTGTCGTACACCGTCATGGTGTCGTAGATAACCGGGAACTGGAAAACCTGCGCAATGTTGCGATCTTGCGGACGAAGTTCATTGACTCGAACGTCGTCAAACATCACATCGCCCTGAGATGGACTCATCAACCCTGAAATGATGTTAAGCAAGGTCGACTTACCACAACCTGAAGGCCCAAGCAGTGCGTAAGCGCCTCCTTGCTTCCACACATGGTTCATCTCCTTGATGGCATAAGTGGATGCCGCGGTTGGCTTTTTATCATAGGTGTGAGCCAATGAATTAAGTGTTATTTGAACCATGAACGCTATCCCCTAACATCACGAATCGGGGCATGAATAAGGTTGCTATCCATACCGAAGACATAGAATTTGTGGATTGGAATATAAATTTTGATCGTCTCGTCAACGTCGTAGCTGTGTACGCCGGGGAGATGCAGCACCATATCTAAATGAGCATTGCGCACATGGAGGAAGGTTTCCGAGCCACTGATCTCGGCTACTTCGACCTGCACCGTCAGTTCAACGTCATCATCATTTTTAGGCAGTAAGCTAAGGTGGCTAGGGCGAATGCCAAATTGATACTCGCCTTTATCAAGCTTGCTCAACGACTGATTGAGCGGAAAATGCGCGCTCTGATCAAAAGTCACTTCGTTGGCGGTAATATCGCCGGAGATCAAGTTGATTGGTGGCTCGCTAAACAAGGTGGCAGAATCGACATTATCTGGGTGGTGATAAACCGCAGCGGTCGGCCCCGACTGAATAACCTTACCCTCATGTAAGATAGTGGTGGTTCCGCCAAGCGCGAGCGCCTCATTGGGCTCGGTGGTGGCGTAAATCGCAATGGTGTGGCGAGTTTGGAACAGCTCACGCATCTCTTGGCGCAGCTCTTCGCGGAGTTTGTAGTCGAGGTTGACCAGCGGCTCATCAAACAAAATGATTTCCGCATCTTTTACTAAAGCGCGCGCCATGGCCGTGCGTTGCTGCTGACCACCAGAAAGCTCCAGTGGATGCTTGTTCAAGTGCTCAGTTATGCGCAACATTTCCGCGGTGGCATGGACTCGCTCTTGAATCTCTTTCTCCGCCATGCCGGCTAAACGTAGTGGCGAGGCCACGTTCTCAAACACAGTCAAGTTTGGATAGTTGATGAATTGCTGGTAAACCATTGAAATATTGCGTTCGCGCACCGACACGCCGGTCACGTCGATACCATTGACCCATATTCTTCCCGAGGTGGGACGATCCAGCCCAGCAATAAGCCGCATCAAAGAGGTCTTGCCCGCCAATGTGCGCCCAAGCAACACGTTAAACGAACCAGGCTCAAAGGTGAGGTTAACATCAGAGATGTGCATCTCTCCGTCAACGTATTTGCTTACCTGCTCAAGTGTTAATGACACTAATGACTCCTTACCATTCGAATAATCATTTTGTTTCGATATTGCTCAATAGAGCGAGAGTCGTGCCAATAATCTATTTTGTTAACAAATATTTTACAGAATGGTTTTCCAGGCCTTTAAACATAAGGTTAGGCTGACGGAAAAATCAATAAACCACCGATATTATTAGTAATTACTCATATGAGATCAGGTTAACACTTGTTAACAAAATGTGTTCAATAGGTGTTCAAACTGTTCATCGCAGTGATATGTTATTTGAGCGTTTGTGATCATTAACGTTCACATACGAACAATTAGAATAATAACTTTAATAAAACCCTTACCGCTGCCACTGAACAACGCTATGGACAACAAACATCAATCAATCATCAAGCAATCTTGGCAACGCTGCCGAGATGCCGGACTGGTCCACCACAGCCATCCGATCATCGAAATGGAAACTGGCCACGCGTTCGACCTCACATTGGAAGAGCACTCGGGCCTGATCGCCACCACCCAACAAAAAGTCCTGCCCTTTTACGACAGCTTGTTGGCCAACAGTAATTGCCTGATCACTTTAGCCAACCCACAAGGTCAAGTACTCAACAGTTGGGGCGAACAACGATTTTTCTCGCAACGCCAACCTGATGTGTTTCAAAACGGTGTTCATTGGCAGGAGGGACTGATCGGCACCAATGCGATTGGTACGGCGCTGGAAACAGGGTCGATTGTGCAGGTATTTCACGATGAACACTTTCTTACTTCCAATCGTTTTATGACCGGTTCTGCGGCTCCGCTATTTGATGCCGAGCGTAAAATGGCGGGGGTGCTGTCGATCTCGAGCGATGCTTACATGCCAACCGCACACACACTGGGAATGGTGAAGCTGATGTCACAAGCGATAGAAAACCAGCTCATCGCGTCGCAGTTTCAATCTGACCACTACCTGCTGTGGTTCAACACCAGCGCAGAGAACATTGATAGTCAGTGGTCATCACTGTTGGTTTTCAACCAGCAAGGGATGATCGTTTCAGCCAATCGCCGCGCCGAAATCGTGCTTGGTCAGGATTTGGCATTGCAACAAATTGAACACATTTTTGACCTTAAACTCGACCAGTTACTCTCCCACCCTCCCTTTACCCCGGCTGCGATCACCAGCCATGCGGGCTTTAATTTTTATTCATTGATCACGCCGCCGAAGACCCCTCAAGGTCGACAAATCGACTATCGCCAATCGACCAACAAAGCGACCGCCTCAAAGGTGCAAGCACCACTAGACTTAGAGCGCCTTAATATGGGCGACCCTCGCTTGGCCAAAGCGATCAACCAAGCCAGTCGTATTCTCAACACCGACATTCCGATTTTGATTCATGGTGAAACGGGCGTGGGCAAAGAGGTGTTTGTTAATGCGCTACATTTGTCGAGTGAACGTAAACAGGCACCGATGATCGCGGTCAACTGTGCCGCGATACCCGCTGAGTTGGTCGAATCAGAGCTATTTGGCTACGAAAAAGGCGCCTTTACCGGCGCCAGCAACAAAGGCTACATCGGTCTGATCCGTAAGGCAGACAAAGGCACGCTCTTTCTTGATGAACTGGGCGATATGCCGCTCAACGTTCAAGCGCGGCTGCTGCGCGTGTTGCAAGAGCGTAAGGTGACACCACTTGGCTCGACCACTTCTTATCCGGTCGATTTTAAATTAGTTTCGGCGACCAACCGTCAATTAAAACAAGACGTAGAGCGCGGCACATTTCGCCAAGATCTCTACTATCGCGTCAGTGGGCTCAATCTATCGTTACCTGCTCTGCGCGAGCGTAGCGACATCGATGCGCTGGTCAGTTATCTGCTCGCCAAATATGCGCAGCAAGGTCAACAACCAAGAATCAGCATCGAAGTGCTGTCGATGTTCAAGTCTCACCCTTGGCCGGGCAATATTCGTCAGATGGTCAGCGTGATTCAAATTGCGCTGGCGATGGCGGGCAACGACACCATTCGCATTGAGCACCTTCCGGATGACTTTCTGCATGATTTGGCGCAGCACCAGCCGAGCTATCCTGACGCCGAGCCAACTGACGGTTTGCCTATCGCCGCGACAGTAGAATCAATCATGATTGACCACAGCGATGACGACTCGTGGTTAACGGTTTATGAACAACAGGGTCGCAATGTGTCTGCGACGGCTAAGGCGTTGAACATAAGCCGTAATACCCTGTATAAGCGCCTTAGAGAGCAAGGGTTACGTTAACGATAACACTCGTCGATCAGCGCCACCGTAGAAGGTGGCGTAGCGTAGCGCAACATAACCCACCACTAGCGTAGCGACGATGAGCTCAAAGTTCGCCAAGCCGCGAATTTGGGCAACGTATTGGTGCTCCATCCCCGTTTGTTGCATCCAGGCGGCTAACTTGAACTGAGCCGTCGCACCAATCACCATTGGAAAGGTGAACGCCGCGTAACCCGGACTAAATGGCAGTCTCAGTAGTTTGATAAACGCAAGGTAGATGATCGCTGTCATCAACACGGCAATACCAAACAACAAGCCAATGATGACCGGCGAAGGTTCAGCGGTCACGGTCAGATAACCCGCAAGTGACAAGCTGGCTGGCGCCGCCATGATGGCTATGGTCGGTTTCGCGGCATCAGGGATCTCATGAGTAAACATTAAGCGATAGATCATCATAGGTAGCATCGCAGCGTAGGCCAACATGCCAAACAATAGCGCGCCATTTGCAATCACAGCCAGTGCTGGGTTTCCTGAGAAAGAAACATCCGCAACAATAATCCCTACTGGAGGCACAAACCAACTCGGCAGCATATGGTGCAGCTCAAACCCCTGCATGCGGTGATAGACAAAGCTGATTAGAAACACAATATGCAGCCCAACGGCGACGAGCCATAGCGTGTCACCCGCGAGCGGAAAAAAGTGACCAAGTGAGTTTGACACCACCATAGTGGCCATCGCGAAGGTGGGGACGACACTGCCCACCACGGGATGCGCAAGATCTTCGCGTAGTAGGTGGCGGTGGAATAGAAACTTAGTCGCTAACACCAATAGCAATACGCTCGCTATCACTGCCCCAGACCACTGGGCGTAACCATTCAGCGTGGCAGCGTTTTCCCAACACCAACCTAAACTGGCAATACCAAGGGCCAAGCCCGCCATAGGTGTTGGCGCACCCATCACTTTTGCTTTTGCTGTTTTGATCATCACTGCCTCACCCTATTTTTAACGATAGGATCAGTTTACGCTTGCCATTTGTTCGTATCTATCTAATTATTTAGAACACTTGTTAAGATAAACTAAACGAAAACTATGGCGTCCAACATTTCGCTCAAACAACTCAAAGTTTTTATCGCGATCACCCAGCACGATACCCTCACCGCTGCGGCCGAAGCCTTGTTTCTCTCCAAAGCAGCGGTGAGCATGGCACTGTCTGAACTGGAAAAACAGATCGGCCACGCGCTGTTTGACCGAGTGAATAACCGCCTCATTCTCAATCAAGAGGGCCAGAAACTCCTACCTTTGGCAGATGAACTGATTGAGCGAGCGCACACCATAGAGCAGCTGTTTGATAACGACCAAGCGCTATCTGGTCAGCTGCGTATTGGCGCCAGTGACACCATTGGCAATCAAGTTGCACCTTATTTGCTCAGCGACTTTCGCCGCGACACGCAACACCATGCGCAAAGCTTGCTGATCTCTAACTCAGCGTTAATTTGTGAGAAACTGGTCGACTATGAGCTTGACCTAGCGCTGATCGAAGGAAAAACCCTTCACCCACAACTTATCTCCCACCCTTTCAGCCAAGATGAAATGTGTGTGGTGTGTTCACCTGACTCACCACTGCTCGCTCAGCCATTCGGAATTGGGGACTTGGAAAACAGTGAGTGGATCTTGCGCGAACCCGGCTCTGGCTCTCGAGAGTTTTTCTTGCGCGTGGTGGCGCCGCGAATCGAGCACTGGCACGAAGCGTTTCAACTTAATACCACCGAGGCTTTGATCAATAGCGTCTCTGCGGGGCTGGGGTTAGCTTGCCTGTCTAAACTGGCCGCCCAGCCCGCCCTCAATGATGGCAGAGTGGTCGAGCTCAAATTGTCGCTCGACATGAAACGTCGCTATTGGTTGCTGGTGCACAAGGAGAAGTACCAGAGCCCGCTACTGAAAACCTTTATCAATTACTGTCATCAATGGCGCAAAGACTCGCCACTTAAGTCTCAGAATTGACCCATCGCCTAGACTTAACCAGGTAAAAACTGTATAAAAAGACAGTAAATACATTCAACAATTTGAGTTAGAGGACCAACCATGGCTGTAATCGTCAAGTACGTGGTAGAACGCAACGGAGAAGAGAAAATGACTTTTACCTCTAAAGCGGAAGCTGACGCATATGACAAAATGCTCGATATGGCAGATGAGCTTTTTGAGCTACTAGGTAAAAGTGAATTGCTAGAAGATGAAGGCAAGCAAGAAGACTTGGCGATGTTCCTAGCACAAAACAAAGAAGAGGTGCTTTACGCACTGGGTGCCAAGCGCAAGCCGGCGCCTAAGAAAGCGAAAAAAGTCACTCCAGTTGACGACGAGCCAGCGCAAGAAGACGCCGCTTAAGTCACTCTCAGCAACCATCCGCTAGGCCTCAGTCACCCACTGAGGCCTATTTTTTTGCGGAAATCAATCGCACCACTTTTACCCTTATTAATCCTAGCAGCACTGCTAAAATTGAGGTTCTTCCCCAAGATAGAGTGAATCCAATGAACTACCGCGTTGAAGTTTGTATCGATAACCTAGAATCTCTCCACAATGCCATAGCGGGTGGGGCAAGCCGAATAGAGCTGTGCTCAGCGCTAACCTTAGGCGGATTAACCCCAAGCTTTGGTTTGATGAAAAAAGCCCGTCAACTGAGTGATATTGCCATTTACGCTATGATTCGCCCACGCCAAGGGGATTTTGTGTTTGATCAAGACGACACCGAAGCGATGTTGCTCGACATTGAAGCCGCAGCAGAAGCAGGGCTTGATGGCGTGGTGCTGGGCGCTCTGACTCCGAGCGGTGATGTTGATCTCGATCTGATGCAGCAGTTATGTGAACGCGCCAAACTCTATGAACTTGGCATTACCTTTCACCGCGCTATTGACCAATGCCGTGACTGGTCACACGCACTTGAGCAGGTGATCGCTTTAGGCTGTGAACGGATCTTGAGTTCCGGTCAGGCCGAAAATGTCGAGCTAGGCCGCAACACGCTGCGTGCCATGGTCAAACAAGCGGATGGTCGTATCTCTATTATGGCTGGCGCTGGGCTAACCGTAGACAACGCCGTCGAAGTCGTTCGCCATTCAGGGGCAAGGGAGGTTCACTTATCAGGAAAAACGACCCGCCCAAGCAAAATGCAAATATCGAATTACAGTGCGAAGATGGGCGAAAACTCACTCGATGACATGCAAATTCCAGTCACCAATCCAGGTGCGATTGAAAAGGTCGTAAAAGCTCTCAGTTCTTAAACATAATCCCCTCTATGGCGGCGTCTAATGCTAACCTTTTGATAACAAAGGAGTGCGTTATGGGTAAGAAGAAACTAGACAAAAAGTTCTACGAGCAAGAGCTAGAGCAGTTGCAAATAGAGCTGGTCAAACTACAAGAGTGGGTCAAACACCAAGGACTCAAAGTGGTGGTGATCTTTGAAGGCCGCGATGCCGCAGGGAAAGGCGGCGTCATTAAACGCATTACCGAAAAGCTCAACCCACGTGTCTGCCGTGTCGCCGCACTCCCCGCTCCTACCGAAAAAGAGAAAACCCAGTGGTATTTCCAACGCTATGTGGCACACCTGCCTTCGGCAGGCGAAATGGTACTGTTTGACCGCAGTTGGTATAACCGCGCTGGCGTAGAAAAAGTCATGGGGTTTTGCAGCGATGAGCAGTATGAAGAGTTTCTCCATTCATGCCCTGAGTTTGAACGCATGTTGCAGCGCTCCGGCATTATCTTGATTAAGTACTGGTTTTCCGTTTCAGATGAAGAGCAAGAAAAACGGTTCTTAGGCCGAATCAATACCCCGATTAAACGCTGGAAGTTTAGCCCAATGGATCTGGAGTCACGCAATCGCTGGGCAGAATACTCGGAAGCCAAAGACAAGATGTTTGCCTACACCGACACCAAACAGTGCCCTTGGTGGGTGGTGCCGTCCGATGATAAAAAACGGGCCAGGCTCAACTGCATTAGTCATTTATTAAGCCAAATAGACTATCAAGAGCTCAGTTACCCAGAAATAGAACTGCCGGAAATCAATAAAGAGGGGTATATTCGCAAACCTATGGATGACCAAACCTTCGTTCCCGAAAAGTATTAATCATGGCTAGAGATCTGTTTGAGCGCTTGGATTTAAACCTACTAAAAACCTTTTTGGTTCTTTCCCAAGAACTGAACATGCGCAAAGCATCTCAGAAGCTGTTCGTCTCGCAGCCTGCCATCAGCCAAGCATTACAAAAACTCAGAAATCACTTTGATGATGACTTATTTGTAAAAGCGCCGCATGGGCTCGAAGCGACCCCATTCGCCATCCAGCTCGCCAACAGTATCACGCCTCATCTGGATGGGCTTAGCGCGGCGCTCAATCAGAGTCGAACGTTTGTCCCCGAGGAATTGACTGGCACAATAAAAATCGCCGTTGCTCCGGTCGTGTTGGGCTGTTTGTCCGGTTCACTATTCCAGCGCTTCAAGCAACAAGCGCCAAACTGTGTCATCGAATTGGTCGGTTGGTCGAGTGATACGTTCAACCAGATTCATCGCGATGAAGTGCAACTCGGCGTCAACTTGGATGTCGCCATCCCACACAACATTCAAACTTATAAGTTGGCGGAGTTAACCGGCAAACTCATTGTGCGCCGTGATCATCCCGTCACCAAAAAAACGGTCACTGCGCAAGATATGCAGCCTTACCCCATAGCCTCCGTCATCACCCCGGGCTGGAACGATAACTTCACTCATGCGGCCAATATTATGCGCCAAGAAGGGGCCGAGCCCAGCGTGGGATTTCGCTCTGAATTTATGATGGCGGTGGTTGATGTGGTTGAAATGAGTGATTTTTTCTTGCCTCACTCCAATCTATTTCCACTGCAACGCTACCCAAATCTAAGAGCTTTAGATGTGGTTGTGGCTGGAAAACCCTACACTCACGGCGTGCATGGCTATTATCACAATAAGTATCGCAGCAGTGCCCTATTAGAGTGGTTATGTGTGCAAATCCAACAGGTTATCGATCAACAAATCTCTACCTCCCACCACTAGATAATAAGTTTCAGTTATCAGCATTATTAAATCCAACAATTAGTGCTTATCAACGCTATCGCCTAATATGCTCACTCACAGCGCCAAGTTTCAAGGATGAACGGCAACCAACCGATAACTTGAGACCAATATGATGACTTTTACCCGCTCCTCATTACTACTTTGCTGTGCATTCAGCCCATTAACAGCCCTTGCCTCTGGACTTCACATCTCACCAGATATCAAGCTTGGCCCCTACTGGCAAGCAGGGGTATCAGGGGCTGGATTACAACTTGGAGTGAACGACATTTGGGGTCTAGATGCGCTTTATATCAGTTACTCCCATCTATCAGCTGAGCACTATATCGACAAAGACCGCCTCAAAACTTATCGCATCGGTACGCAGCACTTACTGGTTAATCGTTCGAACAAGATGGCACTTCAGCTGGAAGCAGGATTGGTCGAGTATCAAGGTGTGCGAGATTATATTCTAACGGACAAAAAACGTTATGCAGAGGGGACTGGCGGCAGTGTGTCGGCAGCCTGGGTGATGTTTGTAAACGACAATGTCGGTTTTAGAGCAGGGATGGATGTCAACTATATCAATCAGAAAAACACCCTGTTTGGCACCCACTGGTCAACCACATTTAACACCGGAGTGGTGTTACACTTTTAGCGCAGCGCATCGTCGATGCTTTGCTCTCCTAAGTGGCGCACATCTTTGCCTTTCACAAAGTAGATGATGTACTCGCAGATATTTTGGCAGCGGTCGCCAACTCGCTCAATGGCGCGCGCCGACCACATCACCTGAAGAATATTGGGAATATTCTTCGGGTCTTCCATCATATAGGTCATCAACTGACGGATAACAGCTTCATATTCCGCATCAATTTTGTCATCCAGCTTGTACACTTCAGCGGCCGCATCGACATCCATACGTGCGAAGGCGTCGAGCACTTGGTGCAGCATACTGATCGCTTGGCGACATAAGGGCTCGAGTGAAACTTGGAACTGGCGCTCTTTCGATGACGGACTTTCAATCGCCACATAAGCAATTTTGGTCGCCACATCACCAATACGCTCAAGGTCGGTAATGGTTTTGATAATAGCCATAATTAGGCGCAAATCCTTTGCTGTCGGCTGACGTTTAGCAATGATTCGCGTACACGCTTCATCGATAGACACTTCCATCGCGTTCACTTTATGGTCATCACGTACCACTTTGCGCGCCAGTTCGATGTCCTCTTTGTGTAGCGCTTGCATCGCAAAGGATAGCTGCTGCTCCACCAAACCTCCCATGGTCAATACGTGAGTACGAATCGATTCGAGTTCGACATTAAACTGACCTGAGATATGGCGTCCAAAATTCATAGAGGAAGTGGCTCTCTTTGTTAGCTAGGATAATTAAAGGTTAGCGCAATAGTGACACCCTGTGTGGGCAGTCGATGCTTGGCGACTTAGCGTTTAGCCGTATCTACCTGTGATATAGTCTTCCGTCTGTTTTTTCAATGGTGATGTAAAAATAGAATCGGTATCTGAGTACTCGATCAACTTCCCCATATGAATAAAGGCAGTATGGTCACTCACTCGCGCGGCTTGCTGCATGTTGTGGGTAACGATCACCACCGTATATTTGGTTTTGAGGTCGTTGATCAACTCTTCAATGGTTAAGGTAGAAATAGGGTCAAGCGCCGAGGTTGGCTCATCGAGCAACAAGACTTCGGGCTCAATCGCAATGGCTCGAGCAATCACAAGTCGCTGCTGCTGGCCCCCCGACAGTCCGAAGGCGTTCTCATGCAATCGGTCTTTGACTTCATCCCACAACGCCGAAGCGCGCAGCGAACGCTCAACGGCATCATCTAGGGCGCGACTGTTGTTGACCCCTTGCAAACGTAACCCATAAACCACGTTTTCATAAATCGATTTGGGGAAAGGATTCGGCCGCTGAAACACCATCCCGACTCGGCGGCGCAACGTGGCTACATCGACCTTAGGGTGATAGACGTTCTTACCATGTAGTTTCACCTTGCCCTTGACCCGACAGCCTTCCACCAAGTCGTTCATGCGATTGATACAGCGCAGCAGAGTCGATTTACCACAGCCAGATGGACCGATAAATGCGGTGACCTGCCCTTTTGGGATGCGCATCGAAATGTCATTCAGTGCTTGGCTGTTTTGATAGAACAGGTTAAGCCCCTCAATGGCGATCGCGGTTTGCTCATCGCTGAGGTTGTTGACGTCTAAAGGCGTTTGATAGCCGAGTGTTTGATTGACAGAAAACATGCTTAATCTTGTCCTAGTGTTCGGTATTTTTCGCGTAGATTATTGCGAATACTGATCGCGGTTAAATTCAGTCCCACAATTACTGTCACCAACAGAAAGGACGTCGCATAGACCAGTGGCCTAGCGGCCTCGATATTGGTGGTTTGAAAGCCTACATCATAGATATGAAAACCTAAGTGCATGAACTTACGTTCAAGATGCAAGAAGGGAAACTGACTGTCAATGGGTAAGCTGGAGGCGAGCTTGACCGCCCCCACCAGCATTAATGGCGCGACCTCTCCTGCCGCACGTGCGATCGCTAAAATTAAGCCGGTAATCATCGCCGGGCTGGCCATGGGCAATACGATTCGCCACATGGTCTCAAACTGAGTCGCCCCTAAAGCCAATGAACCATGACGTACTGAGCTCGGAATGCGCGTTAAGCCCTCTTCTGTCGCAACAATAACCACGGGTAAGGTCAATACCGCGAGGGTTAACGCAGACCAAAGTAGACCAGGCGTTCCAAATGTGGGCGCGGGCAACTGATCCTGATAAAACAGCGCATCGATAGAGCCGCCCAGAGTGTAAACGAAAAAGCCTAAACCGAACACGCCGTAAACGATGGACGGCACCCCTGCCAAGTTGATCACTGCGACGCGAATCATCCGAGTAAAGGCGTTGTTTCCTGCGTATTCATGCAAGTAAACCGCCGCCACGACGCCCAATGGCATCACGATGACCGACATGATCAGCACCAACAAGACGGTACCAAACATCGCAGGAAATACCCCGCCCTCGGAGTTAGACTCGCGCGGATCCTCAGACAAAAACTTCCACGCTTGTACACTCCAACGCAACAGTTTTTCGCCAAAACTCATTTGGTTGGGGTACCACAAATCCAGAATCTGACTCAGCGGAATCATCACCTGCTGGCCGGTCATATCTTCCACGACTAAGCCTTGCTCGGTCAGTTGTGCTCGCAGCGCATCTAAGCTCGCTTCAGCTTCAATCAAGGCTTGACGATACTGCTCACTTTGGCTGAGGTACAACTGGTTAAACGCCTCATCTAAGCGGCCGTTGAGGCTACGTTTGCGCTTCTCTTGTTCAAGGCGCCTCGCTTGCGCGGTAATGGTGCGAATATCGCCTTCGATCAGCTCGTCTATTTGCTGGTTGACTCGCTCTGTCAAAGCGAGGCCTTGCTCGAGTAAAGGAGCAAAGTCTTTGTTGAACTGACCATTCGCGAGGCGGTACCCGACCGGCTGGCCAAAGAAATCACCATCACGACTGCGTTCAATCACCGCCCAGTGTTCAGGCTGAGTAGGTGGCAGTAAGTTCACTTCCAATAAAGAGACAAAGTCGGCGGAGTAGAGATCACGATTCGCCACTTTGATCCTGACACGTTCAACCAAGCCACGCTCTATCACCTTGGCAGGAAGGTCAATATCCATTTCCCGTAAATGGCTGATGGGAATCGACTCTTGAGCATAAATTTGTCCAACCAAGGTTTGGCCTTGATCGGTTTGCCATTGATACAGAGGCGCAGGCCAAAAGTAAGAGAGCCCTTTCCAACCAATAAGCAGCAGTAATCCAAGCACAGACAATAGGCTGACACTGACCGCACCACCTGTTAGCCATATCCATGGAGAGCCTGATTTTAACCACTTAAACACGTTGAACCATTCCTACTTATCACCTCATTACAGCGAGCGGTATTTTTCACGCAGACGTTGACGAACCCATTCGGCCACTGAGTTGACGGCGAACGTAAACATCAGCAGCAGCAGCGCCGCCAAAAACAGAATTCGATAATGAGAGCTTCCCACCTCAGACTCTGGCATCTCGACCGCAATGGTGGCTGAAAGGGTGCGCATTCCCTCTAAAATATTCCAATCCATGATCGGCGTGTTGCCGGTCGCCATCAACACGATCATTGTTTCGCCGACCGCGCGGCCCAGCCCCATCATGATGGCTGAGAAAATACCTGGGCTCGCTGTGAGTAGCACAACATGAATCAACGTCTGCCACTGGGTCGCCCCTAATGCTAACGAGCCATCAGAGAGGTGCTTAGGCACGGAAAAGATCGCATCTTCTGCGATGGTGAATATGGTCGGGATGACTGCAAAGCCCATGGCAAATCCAACAACTAGCGCGTTACGTTGGTCAAAGTCGATTCCATACTCAGCTAAATAGACCCGCACATCTCCGGCAAATAGCCATGACTCGATATTGCCACTTTGCGACAAAATCGCCACACTCACCAACACAATCCCCGGCATTAAAATCGCAGCGTGCCAGCCGTTATTAAATCGGCCGGTCCAATGATTGGGCAGCAAGTGCCAAATGAGCCCTAAGCCAATAGTCGACAGAGGCAAAAACAGCATCAGCGCAGCCACTGCAGCTAGATGGCTTTCAACAATTGGCGCGAACCACAAGCCCGCTAAAAAACCGATGATAACGGTCGGCAAGGCTTCCATTAACTCAATCGACGGCTTAACCACACGACGCATCCGCGGGGTCATAAAATACGCGGTATAAATCGCCCCCAGCACCGCAATCGGCACCGCGAATAGCATGGCAAACATCGCCGCTTTCAAGGTACCAAATGCGATTGGTACTAAGCTGAACTTAGCTTCAAATTCATCACTCGCCGAGGTTGTTTGCCACACATATTGAGGTTCGGGGTAGCTCTCGTACCATACTTTTTGCCACAAAGAAGAGAGTGACACCTCTGGAAACGGGTTATCGATCACAGCCACACTCAACTGCTGGCCATGCAGTGCAACTAAGTAATACTCATTGTTCGACATCGCGGCAATCGATGGAGCCTGCTGATAAGCACGCTCAAACATCACCAGCTTTTCACTGGTGGTGTAGTGACTCTGCACCGTACCGTTGATATAAAAGCTGTAAAAGCCCTTGCGGTAAGTCTCTGGTAATAAAAACTGCAACTGAGACGCTAACTTGAACTGGCGAACTTGAGTGAGTGAACGCTCACCTTGGCTAAGTACATCAAACCATTGTGAGACCAAGCCATCTTGATGAGTCACCAGTAACGAATAAGCGCCCGACAGTAGATCTAGGTGCTCAACCTGATGCTGCTCTCGCCCTTGACTGAGATCGACCACTTCTCGCACGGCAAAATCTTGCGCCTGCTTTTTGGCTATCACCAACTGAGATCCTATTCTTAAGTAGAGGGTCTCGCCGTCGGGCGTAAGCAACATTTGATCAAGCTGTTCAATCGGCTCAGCAAACAGGTGAGTCTTAGTTTGGCCGCCTTGTTGCCAGCGCACCATCACCCGGCCATCTTGATACCAACCAGCTAGGGTTAAACCACCGCGCTGAGCAACAGCAAACTGCTTTAGCTCGCTATCTGGGCGTTGCAGTCCAAACGCTGTTGAGGAGGTGGAAAGCTCGGGAGCGAAATCGCGACTGGTCTTCTTTAATACTGTGGTCAGTTGCGGCTTAACAAGGTCAACCTCCCCCGCTGGCGTTGCAAAAGCGAACCATCCATCGGCGGCAACCGTGCGCGCAAATAGGCTGTTTTCAGGCCCGATCTGCTGACTCAAAACCGGTTGAGTGGCGCTTGATGTCAGCGACCAGAAATCGATAAAACCTTGCTTGGAAATAAGAAAGACGTGCTCGCCATAGTCATCGATACCAGCAGCAATCACCTCAGGTGTGGTTACCGTTTGGCTATGCGTATTTGGGGTAATTTTGGCGTCACTAAACAGCGGCAATACCATGATCGCCAAGTAGACAAAGATCAGTACCAGCGCAGCCAGTACACCAACGCCACCAGCAGAAACGGCAAGACGGACTAATCTATCTTTGATCAGTCGCTTTCTGTCTCGCTCTCGTAAAGAGAATTCTGCTTTGGTCATCAGTTTCGCTTACCTATTTTCGTCCGAGGGTATAATATTTCTATTAGGTGACAATTATATTACAGATCGCAATAAACAACTGAAAACAATGCAATAAAAAAATGCAATAAAAGTGTCATACAAAGACCTTAAGTTGCTAGCCCACAGGGTTACACAGTGAGCTCGATCTCTTCAAACAAAGGATTGGAGTATGCGATGAGTACAGAAAAACTGTATATCGAAAAAGAACTTAGTTGGCTGTCATTCAATGAACGCGTGTTGCAAGAAGCCGCGGATAAACAGGTGCCGTTAATTGAAAGGATTCGATTCCTTGGCATATTTTCCAACAACTTAGATGAGTTTTACAAAGTCAGGTTTGCCGATGTCAAACGACGCATTCTTATCAATCAAGAGCGTGGCGGCAACGACAACTCTAAGCACTTGTTGACCAAAATGCAGACCAAGGCGCTAAAACTCAACGAACGTTTTGACGAGTTGTACGCCGAACTGATCCGTGAAATGGCGCGGCGACGCATATTTTTAGTCAACGAAACCCAGTTGAGCGAAGCCCAGCAAAAATGGGTGATCAAATATTTTCGCCGTGAAGTCCTGCCGCACATCACCCCACTGCTGATGCGTGACGATATCGACGTGCTCGAGTTCCTTAAAGATGAATACGCCTATATCGCGGTCGAACTCAAACATCAACAGCAAAACCAGTATGCCCTGATTGAGATCCCAACCGACCACTTGCCTCGATTCGTCACCGTTCCCGAGCAAAAAGGCAAAAGACGTAAAACCATCATCTTGCTCGATAACATCATTCGTTACTGTTTAGACGAATTGTTCAGTGGCTTTTTTGACTATGACGAACTCAACGGCTACGCGATGAAAATGACACGCGACGCCGAGTATGACTTAAGTCATGAAGTGGACCACAGTCTACTTGAGCAAATGTCAGAAGGCTTGAGCCAACGTTTGACCGCCATGCCAGTGCGCTTTGTGTATCAAAGAGATATGCCACAAGAAATGCTGAGTTTTCTGTGCGATAAATTACAAATTTCTAACTATGACAGCTTGATTCCTGGCGGTCGCTATCACAACTTCAAAGACTTTATCGCTTTTCCCAATATGGGCCGGGACTACCTAGAAAACAAACCGCTGCCCCCGATGCAATGTGCAGATTTTGACGGATTTGCCAACAAATTTGATGCCATCCGCGCCCAAGATATCCTGCTGTATTATCCTTACCATACCTTCGAGCACATTAGTGAGCTGGTCCGCCAAGCCTCATTTGACCCAAAAGTTATCGGGATCAAAATCAATATCTATCGTGTCGCCAAAGATTCGCGTTTGATGAACTCTCTGATTGACGCGGTGCACAATGGCAAAAGCGTCACCGTTGTGGTTGAGCTGCAAGCACGCTTTGACGAAGAGGCCAATATCGAGTGGTCTCGGGTGCTAACCGAGGCTGGCGTTGAAGTGGTGTTTGGCGCTCCCGGTTTGAAAATTCACTCTAAGTTGCTGCTAATAAGCCGCCGTGAGAACGAGGAGATTGTCGACTACGCCCATATCGGTACAGGTAACTTTCATGAAAAAACCGCACGAATTTATACCGATTTCTCGCTACTCACCGCCGATCCCGAGCTGACCCGTGAAGTGCGCAATGTGTTCGGCTACATCGAGAACCCCTACCGTCCGGTGCGCTTCAATCATTTGATTGTCTCGCCGCGTAACTCTCGTAAGCAGCTGTACCGACTGATCGACAACGAAATTGCCAACGCAAAACTAGGCAAAAAAGCGGCGCTAACTGTCAAAATCAATAACTTGGTTGATAAAGGCTTGGTCAACAAACTCTATGGGGCCAGCGCTTCTGGGGTTGAGATCAAAATGATTATTCGTGGCATGTGCTCCTTGGTACCAGGCATCGAAGGGGTCAGTGACAACATCAAAATCATCAGTATTGTTGACCGATTTTTAGAGCACCCTCGAGTGATTATTGCCCATAATGACGGCGATCCTGCGGTGTACATTTCCTCGGCCGACTGGATGACGCGCAATCTCGATTACCGCATCGAAGTGGCTGCTCCGGTTCGTGATCCACGCCTTAAACAGCGCATTATTGATATCATTAACATCCACTTTACCGATACAGTAAAAGCCAGATGGATCGATAAAGAGATGAGCAACAGTTACGTCCCGCGCGGCAATCGCAAGAAAGTTCGCTCACAAATCGCGATTTACGACTATCTTAAAAATGTGGAAAAACAAACCAAGAATCAAAAACGTAAACAACCACTGACCAGCGAGCAGCCAGATCAGTCATTAAATTAGGTTAGCGCTATGAACCAAACTGCGGAAATACGTGATGTCGCCGCCATCGACCTAGGGTCTAACAGCTTCCACATGGTGGTGGCACGCGTGGTCGATCAAGATTTACAACTGGTCAGTCGCCACAAACAGCGGGTGCGACTTGCTGCCGGTTTGGATGGACAAAAAAATCTCGACAATGCCTCCATTGAGCGTGGATTAGAGTGCTTAGCCATGTTTGCCGAGCGCCTGCAAGGTTTTGACGAGCAAAATGTGCGAATTGCCGCTACCCACACCCTGCGTCAGGCCAACAACTCACATATCTTTTTGCAGCGCGCACGCGATGTGCTGCCGTTTCCGATTGAAATCATTCCGGGTGTCGAAGAGGCACGACTCATCTATCTCGGGGTTGCGCACACCCAGCCAGAGTCTGACTCAAAGTTAGTGATTGATATTGGCGGTGGCAGCACCGAAATCATCATCGGTCGTGGCTTTGAGCCTGAGCTTATCAACAGCAAACAGATGGGCTGTGTCAGTTACACCCAAGAGCATTTTGCCAACGGTAAATTGTCGAAGAAGAACTTTGCCAAAGCGACGCTTGCCGCAGAGCAAAGGTTGGAGTCTATCGCTCATCGTTACAAAAAAAAGGGCTGGGATATCGCTTTTGGTTCGTCCGGTACCATTAAAGCTATCCGCGAGGTATTGATTGGCCTTGGCTATGAAGATGGATTGGTCACGACAAAACGACTGGATAAGTTAGTCGCTAAACTGTGTGAATGGAGCACCATCGACGACATCGAGCTGGCCGGTCTGACACCTGAGCGCAAACCCGTCTTTGCTGCAGGAGTCGCGATTCTACACGCCATCATGGCGAGCTTAAACATCACTGAGCTGCACTTTTCTGAAGGGGCGCTGCGCGAAGGGTTACTGTTTGAGATGGAAGACAGCTTCAAACGTTCAGATATCCGTATGCGTACCACAGAAAACCTTGCATCGAAGCACTTGGTTGATTTAGACCACGCCGCCAAAATTAAAGGCCATGCGCGTGAACTGTTTCAGCAGATCCACAAAGAGGTTGGGATCAAAAAAAGCTCACAATTGGTTGATCTGCTTGAGTGGAGCGCGCTGCTACATGAAGTGGGGCTGAGTATCAGTCTACAAGCGTTTCATCGCCACTCTACCTACATTCTTCGCCATACTTACATGCCAGGCTTTAACCGCGAGCAACAGCAAGTTCTCGCCATGCTGGTGCGTTTCCAGCGCAAAGCGCTCAAACTCAATGAAATGGAAGAGTTTAGTCTCTATGACAAGGACGATGTGATTAACTTGATACGGGTTTTGCGTATCGCGATTATTCTCAACGGACAGCGTAACGAAGAGCCCATCGACACTCCAAGCTTAACCATTGACGGTGACAATTGGACATTGAGCAGTAATGATCCCCAATGGCTGGATGACAACAAGTTACTGCACGCCGATTTTCTCACCGAACAAGCCTACTGGCAAAATGCAGGCTGGCAGTTAGATCTCGAGCCGCTGCCTAATCCGTAATACCGACTTTAGCCAGTTCACGTTGCGCAATCTGTGGCGAGATGGCCACGTAACCGTCTTTAGCCACCAACGCTTGCCCTTGAGCAGAAAAGATAAAACGAATGAACTCTCGCTCAATAGGCCTCAGCGGTTTAAGCGGATGCTTGTTCACGTAAACATAGAGATAGCGTGATAGTGGGTACTCACCTGTTAAGATATTGCGCTGACTTGCCTCGATGTAATTGTTGCCTTGCTTAGCAATGGGCAACAATTTCACATCAGAGACTTGGTAACCGACCCCCGAATAACCAATGGTATTGATGGCAGAGCCAACAGACTGCACCACCGAAGCCGACCCCGGCTGCTCATTGACACTGTTTTTGAAGTCGCCGCCACATAAAGCGTGTTTTTTAAAATAGCCGTAAGTCCCCGACACCGAGTTGCGACCGAACATCTGAATACCGCGCCTCGCCCATTGATAGTCCAACCCTAAGTCTGACCACGTTTTTATCTGCTCAGTGGAGCCACAACGTAATGTGGCTGAGAAAATGCTATCGAGCTGGGTAAAATTGAGCCCTTGAATCGGATTGTCTCGATGAACAAAAATACCGATCGCGTCGATCGCCACTCTTAACGCGGTAGGCTTATACCCATGCTCGTTTTCAAAAGCTTCAATTTCGCGATTGCGCATCGGCCGGCTCATTGGGCCAAATTGCGCGGTACGCTCTGTTAATGCCGGTGGCGCCGTTGAGGAGCCTGAGGCTTGGACTTGGCCATTGACGCTTGGGTAAAGGCGTTTGAACTCCTCAACCCATAATGTCGTCATGCCGGCTAAGGTATCAGAGCCTATGCTGGTGATAGTACCGGTAATGCCTGGCACTTTTTGATAGGGCTCAAGTTGCTGCTGGGCCAAGGCAGAACACGCAGTCAGCCACATCACAACCGCAAGCACGACTCTCATCATTTCACCACCAGCCTAGATGGCAGCACAAACGAAAACTTACTACCAACGCCGACTTCACTGTGAATTTCAAGATGCGAGTCATGGTGAGACAGAGCATGTTTAACGATAGCCAGCCCTAATCCACTGCCGCCGGTATCCCGCGAGCGGGCCTTATCAACCCGATAAAAACGCTCGGTTAAACGATGTAAATGCTGCGGCTCTATACCATCACCACTATCTTCGACTTCAAGGTGGGCACCTTGAGAGGTGTGATACCAGCGGACACGGATATCCGCTCCAGCAGGCGTATACTTAACTGCGTTGTACACCAAGTTGGAAATCGCACTGCGTAACTGATCATCATCGCCCAATACGCGCAGCTCTTTATCCACTTCAAAACGCAGCTTGTGCTCAGCCTCGCCACTTAAGCTGACGGCTTCTTTTTCCAGCACTTCAAGCATGGCCGGGACATTGACAACTTCATCCAGTTCATGCATCGGTGCCGCTTCAATCTTGGACAAGGTCAACAACTGATTCACCAAGCTGTTCATCCGGTTAAGCTGCTCAGTCATCACGCCGTGGGCTTTGGTCCACATCGGGCCGACAACCATATCCGGGTCTTCAGTCATTTCAAGGTAGCCTTGCAATACCGTCATCGGCGTGCGCAATTCGTGAGAGACATTGGCGAAGAAGTTACGACGCATCCCTTCTAGCTGCTTGAGCTGGCTTACATCACGAACCACCATCAGATGCTCGCCTTCAGTGTAGGGAACGATCCGCAGTTCGAGCATTCGCTCAACGTTGAGCGGTGAGCGCATCTCCAGCGGCTCTGAAAAGTTTTTCTTACTTAGGTATTTGATAAAATCAGGGGTGCGAATCAAGTTTGAGATTGGCTGGCCGGAGTCATCAGGCCATTTGAAACCAAGTAGGTGCTGGGCGAGCTTGTTGCACCAGACAATATTCCCTTCGGCGCGAAACACCACCACCGCATCCGGGAGCGATTCGGCACCGTTGCGGAAGCGACGAATTAAGTTAGTCAGCTCTTTGCGTTTTTTACGCTGGCGCTGTTGCAAACGATAGATGCCGTTAAACAGCGACTCCCAGTTACCACTGCCAGAAGGTGGGGTTAAGCGTTTTTCATCCCACAACCAAGCGGAGAGACGCATTTGATTGTGCAGATGCCATACAAGCTGCAAAACCGTGGCCGCTAACAGCAACCACGGCATATGACCGAAAATCCAACCAACAATCACCCAAGGGGTGTAAAAAAAAGCCAGCTCCCAGGCTAGCTTTTTCCAAGTTAACCGTTCTACCACTTACCTCTCCGCTTGTGTCGTTACCCAACTAGGCTTTGGTTGAAAAACGGTAGCCTGCACCGCGCACCGTTTGAATCAGCTTATCGTGCCCCGCCGCTTCAAGCGCTTTGCGCAGGCGACGAATGTGTACATCCACCGTTCGGTCTTCCACATAAACATTGGTGCCCCAAACGTTGTTGAGCAGTTGTTCACGGCTGTACACGCGCTCTTGGTGGGTCATAAAGAAGTGCAGCATCTTAAATTCGGTTGGGCCCATATCCAATGGTTCATCATTGGCCGTCACTCGATGCGATACAGGGTCTAGCTTCAGCCCTTGCACATCAATCACATCTTCCAGTGCCGTTGGCGTTACGCGGCGAATCACCGCTTTAAGGCGTGCCACCAACTCTTTTGGTGAGAAAGGTTTAGTGATGTAGTCATCCGCGCCCACTTCAAGTCCACGGACTTTATCTTCTTCTTCACCACGCGCAGTCAGCATCACCACTGGAATATTTCGGGTAAGCTCTTCACGCTTCATATGTTTGATAAAATTAATACCGCTGCCGCCAGGCAACATCCAATCTAGTAATACTAGATCAGGGAAGGGTTCAGCCAGTTTTGTTACCGCGCTGTCGTAGTCTTCTGCTTCAACCGCTTGATAACCTTTCTGTTCTAAAACAAAGCATAACATTTCACGGATTGGCGCTTCGTCTTCAACAACTAGAATCCTTCTAGACATAATCAAATAACCTTGTGTGAGTTGATACCAAACAGTATAAATATCTGGTCATTCTTGCTGGTTAAAATCGCTGATATCGTCGTTATAGATTTTGTAGGTAGATCAACTAGCTAGCTGCAATCTATGCCTTGCTCTCAGCGATTTTTCCTGCGCAATTTTCTGAACACCTATTCATCCCGTTTGGTATGAGTTATTTAGGGCCACCTGCCCTTGTGCAACGCTAAGCATTATCACTAGCAATTATGACACTTTTGTGACCTTTGAAAACAAATTTTCATATAACTTTCATCCCATTATTGCGTGTTTGCAGTAAGACAAGCCGCGAAAAAGTCTTTATCATGAGCCCCCAAACTTTAGGTATAGAGAAAGAGTATGTGGTTTAAAAACTGTCTGGTTTATCGTTTTAACCGTGATATTGAATTCAATGCAGACCAACTAGAAAAGCAGCTACAAGAGTTTCGTTTCACTCCTTGTGGTAGCCAAGATAAGCAAAAATTTGGCTGGGTCACGGCGATGGGCAAACATGGCGATATGATGACCCATGTGTCAGAGAACCGTATTCTGATCTGCGCTAAAAAAGAAGAGAAGATGTTACCTGCGTCAGTGATCAAAGAGTCATTGAACGCAAAAGTGGACGCTCTAGAAGCGCAAGAAGGCCGCCCACTGAAAAAGAAAGAAAAAGACACACTCAAAGAAGATATCGTGATGGATCTTCTCCCACGTGCTTTCAGCCGTAGCAATCATACTTATGTACTGATTTTGCCTAAAGAGGGCTTTATCCTGGTCGACGCCAGCAGCTATAAGAAAGCAGAAGATGTATTGGCCCTACTGCGTAAAACTATGGGTAGTCTACCTGTTGTGCCTGCGATTCCAGAAAAAGCGATTGAAACCACACTGACTGAATGGGTCAAAACCGGCCAGACCCCAGCAGGGATTGAGATGCTCGATGAAGCTGAACTCAAGTCTGTGCTGGAAGAAGGCGGCGTGATCCGCTGTAAGAAACAAGAATTGACCGCTGATGAGATTCGTAGCCATATCGATGCCGATAAAGTCGTCACTAAGTTAGCATTATGGTGGCAAGAGCGTATCGAGTTTATTCTGGGAGAAGATGGCAGCATCAAGCGCCTGAAGTTTTCTGATGAACTCAAAGATCAGAACGATGACATTCCTCGTGAAGACCAAGCCGCGCGTTTTGACGCCGACTTCTCGCTGATGTGTGGTGAAGTGAGCGCTTTCTTACCCAACCTGTACGAGAGCTTAGGTGGCTTACCCCACCCTAACGCCTAACCTTTACTTGGGTGCTCGACCATTCGGGCACCCGCTTATCAATTCCCTCATCTTAGTCATGGACTTTTCCCTAGTCACAAGTCACATTTTGGCGTAAAATTTGCGCCCCCGATTCCATAAGGTGGAATCGGCCTGACTTGAGATCAGATTTAAGAGAATTACACATGACTGAGAAAGCATTCGTCCCTGAGCTACTGTCACCGGCAGGTAGCCTGAAAAACATGCGTTACGCTTTTGCCTATGGGGCAGATGCGGTATACGCAGGCCAGCCGCGTTACAGCCTTCGCGTACGTAACAACGAGTTCAACCACGAAAACCTAAAAATTGGTATCGATGAAGCCCACGCCCTAGGCAAAAAGCTTTACGTGGTTTGCAACATCCAACCTCATAACTCTAAGCTAAAAACCTTTATCCGCGACCTTAAGCCAGTGGTAGAGATGGGCCCTGACGCGCTAATCATGTCTGACCCTGGTTTGATTATGATGGTTCGTGAAGCCTTCCCTGAGATGCCAATTCACCTGTCTGTACAGGCAAACGCGGTCAACTGGGCTACAGTGAAGTTCTGGGCTGCGAACGGCGTGGAACGTGTAATTGTTTCTCGTGAGCTTTCTTTGGAAGAGATCGAAGAGATCCGCGAACACTGCCCTGAAACAGAGCTTGAGGTATTCGTACACGGTGCTCTGTGTATGGCTTACTCTGGTCGTTGCCTGCTGTCTGGTTACATCAACAAACGTGACCCGAACCAAGGCACCTGTACCAACGCTTGTCGTTGGGAATACAAGGTTGAACAAGGTAAAGAGAACGAAGCTGGCGATATTGTCGAAAAGTTTGATCCTGCGGAAGCGCAGCCTGTTGAAGTGCAAGATGAGCGTCCTGAGACGACTATCGGCCGAGGCAAACCGACCGATGAAGTGGTACTGCTTTCTGAAGCTCACCGCCCAGAAGAGAAGATGGCTGCTTACGAAGATGAGCACGGCACCTACATCATGAACTCGAAAGATTTGCGCGCAGTTCAACACGTCGAGCGCTTGACTAAGATGGGTGTACACTCTTTGAAAATCGAAGGTCGTACTAAGTCATTCTACTACTGTGCACGTACCGCTCAGGTGTACCGCAAAGCCATTGATGATGCCGTGGCAGGAAAACCGTTTGATGAGAGCCTAATGGGTACTCTTGAGAGCCTAGCTCACCGTGGTTATACCGAAGGTTTCTTGCGTCGTCACACTCACGATGCTTACCAAAACTACGATTACGGCTACTCCGTCTCCGATGCTCAGCAGTTCGTTGGTGAGTTTACTGGTAAACGTCGTGGTGATCTGGCTGAAGTAGAAGTGAAGAACAAGTTCATCGTCGGCGATAGCCTAGAGCTGATGACACCAAAAGGTAACGTCGTATTTACCTTGGAAGCGATGGAAAACCGCAAGTCTCAGCCAATTGACGATGCAAAAGGCAACGGCCACTTTGTTTTCATTCCTGTGCCACACGACATGGACTTGGAATACGGTCTGTTGATGCGTAACCTCAATGCTGGTCAGGATACCCGTAACCCGACAGGTAAATAATCATGGCATTGCTGATTACTGACAAGTGCATTAACTGTGATATGTGTGACCCTGAGTGCCCAAATGGGGCTATCTCTATGGGCGAGTCAATTTTCGAGATTGACCCAGATCTCTGCACTGAATGTAAAGGCCACTACGAAAAGCCAACCTGTCAGTCGGTTTGCCCGATCACTAAGTGTATTATTACCGATCCGAACCACGTTGAGACCGAAGAAGAGTTGCTCGAAAAATTCGTGCTGATTCAAGGTCTGGCTTAGGTCTGAAGCTGTCAATCAAACGCCGCTCTGAGAGCGGCGTTTTTTTTTGCTATTTGTTTTCTATTTATAGCTTAACTCGGTCGCTTTGCCCTTGAATATACGATACACCGCAAAGGTGTAGAGTAAGATCATAGGCATGACGATCACCACCCCGTAGCCAACAATGGTTAAGGTTGCTGGTGAAGAGGCGGCCTGCTGCGCTGTCATCACCCCTGGCACCACTTGAGGGAAAAAGCTGTAGGCCAAACCGAGAAAGCTCAAAGCAAAGATTAAGCTTACGCCAAAGAAAGGCCAGTGAACGCCGAGATCATTGACCATAGGAACCTGACGTAAATAGCGATCGACCAAGTAAATAGTCGCGAAAACAATCAGCGGGATAGGGGCTAGTAGCAACATTTCTGGGAAGCTAAACCAGCGCTGAGCAACTTGCTCATTGACCCATGGGTTGACCACACTCACCACCAAGATGCCAAGCGCTGCAAGCCACCCGGCTCGACGTGACCAACGCGCCGCGCGGATTTGCAACTCCCCTTCGGTTTTGAGCACCAACCATGCGCCCCCGATGTAAACGTACGCCGCAGCGACACACAAAGCACTCAACAGCGCAAAGCCATACGCCTCGCTGCTGTGTTCAAAACCCATGATGTAACGCCCAACCATATAACCTTGAGTGAGCGACGCCAAAAACGATCCCACTTTGAAACAGATATCCCAGCGATCTTTATGATCCGACACTGCTTTAGCGCGAAAGTCGAACGCCACACCACGCATAATGAGTGCAATCAACATTATTGCGGTGGGCAAATAGAGTTCCGTCAGAATCAAGCTGTGCGCCGTAGGAAAGGCGATCAACAAGATACC